>JBEKJW010000344.1:0-4475 GCA_050011035.1 Candidatus Acidiferrales bacterium | reverse complement strand
ATGGCGGCGGTAATACCTTTGCCTGTGACCGAACGGAAATTCGTCACTGCGGCGGGCGTGATCTTTTTTGCGGAAGCGGCGCGCAGAATTGCGGCTGCGAGGGGATGCTCGCTGGCGTTTTCTAAGGCTGCTGCGACCCGCAATACGTCGTCATCGGACGTAGCAGGGCTTGCGGCGACAATGGACGCGACTTGCGGCCGGCCTTCGGTGAGTGTGCCGGTTTTGTCGACTACGACGGTGTCGACTTTCTCGAGACGCTCGAGCGATTCGGCATTCTTGAGCAGAATTCCTGCGAGCGCTCCGCGACCTGTGCCGACCATGATTGCCATCGGCGTTGCGAGGCCGAGCGCGCAAGGGCAGGCGATGATCAGGACGGCGACGGCGTTGATCAGGCCGTGGGGAATGCGCGGCTCGGGTCCGAAGAGAGCCCACAAAATGAAAGTGATAATCGCGACGACGAGAACGGCAGGCACGAAATAGCTGGCGACCTTATCCGCGAGTTGTTGCACGGGCGCGCGGCTGCGCTGCGCCTGGCTAACCATTCGGACGATTTGCGCGAGCGTGGTTTCGCTGCCGACACGCTCGGCGCGCATGACGAACGTGCCGGTGCCGTTCACCGTTGCGCCGGTGACTTTGCTTCCGGCCGTTTTTTCGACCGGTACGGGCTCGCCTGACATCAGCGATTCATCGATCGAACTTTCGCCTTCGAGAACGACTCCATCGGCGGGAACTTTTTCGCCGGGCCGAACGCGGAGACTGTCGCCGATCTGCACGTGTTCGAGCGGTACGTCGAGTTCGGTGCCATCGCCGCGAACCAGACGCGCCGACTTTGGCGACAAGCTGAGGAGAGCGCGAATCGCGTTTGACGTCTGGCTGCGCGCTCGAAGCTCCAGATATTGGCCGAGTAGAACGAGAGTGGTGATTGCTGCGGCTGCTTCGAAGTAGACCGGCAGCGTACCATCAGGGCCGCGAAACGCCGGAGGGAAGAGCTGCGGCGCCAAAACCGCGGCGACGCTGAACAGGTACGCCGCGCCGGTGCCGATGGCGATCAGCGTGAACATGTTCAAGTTGCGCGTGACAATGGAGCGCCAGCCGCGCTCAAAGAACGGCCACGCGCCCCAAAGGACAACGGGCGTTGCGAGAATGAATTCAATCCACTGCACCGCGCGCGGCGAGAGTGCGTGCGAGAGCGGCATGCCTGGGAGCATGTCCGCCATGCCGAGAACGAGAACCGGGACCGTGAGCGCCGCGCAGACCCAAAAGCGGCGGGACATGAGCGCAAGCTCGGGATTTTCGGGCTCGGCGGCAGAGACTGTGCGTGGTTCGAGCGCCATTCCGCAAATTGGACACGCGCCCGGACCCGGGCGGACGATTTCCGGATGCATCGGGCAGGTGTATTTGACGCGTGACGCCGGGACGAGAGGAACTTCAGCCTCGAGAGCCATGCCGCATTTGGGACACGCACCTGGATGATCCTGCTGAATTTCCAGGTCCATTGGGCAGGTGTACGTTGCGATGCCAACAGATTTCTGCGCGGCGAGATCGACTTGGACAAGCGGTTTCGGGGAGTGCGCGTGACCGTTCGACGGACCGGTTGCGGCTTTTGTGGCTAGCCGTTCGCGATCGCGCGCGAGCATCGCTTCGGGATCGAGACGGAACTTCTCAGCGCAGCCTTTGCCGCAGAAGAAGTAGTTTTTGTCGGCGTGTTCGACCTGCGCGGCGGCGCGCAGGGGGTCGACGGTCATGCCACAAACGGGATCGCGTTCCATGGGCTAGTCGGATTGGATGTTGCGAGCTGCGCCAAGGATGACACTTCGAGCGGGTTTCCCCGAGTGGCGCGCGTCACTCATCGCTGGGCGAGGATCGCGTTGATAGAGTCGGTCATTTGGGGGCTGGTCCAGTCCTGCGCGCCGATGATTTTGCGGACTAGCTTGCCGTTGCGATCGATGATGTAGGTGTCGGGATACATCACGGTGCCGTAGGTCTTCGGGATCATCTTGGTTGTGTCGCGGAAGTTCGGATAGGTGATGTTGTACGCGCGGAGGAAGGCTTCGAACTGGGACTGGCTGTCGTCCACGCTGACGCCGAGGACTGTGCCGCCGAGTGGGGCGATGCGTTTTTGAAGCTGCTCGAGCGAGGCGGCTTCTTCAACGCAGGGCGGGCACCACGTGGCCCAGAAATTGAGGAAGACGACTTTGCCGCGGAAGTCGGACAGGTGAGCGGTTTTGCCGTCGAGGGTGAGGGTGAATTCGGGCGCGGTTTTGCCGGTGAGGCTGGGCTCGCCCTGGCGGTAATCGGGCGTGATAAAGAGGTAGAGCAGCCCTGCGATGAAGAGAAGTACGAGGGCTGTAGTCAGTTTGCGATTCAATGCGCTGTCCAAGCGACCTATCATACGAAAACTCGGAGGGGAACGCGAACCGCTTCGCGGGGTTCACGTGGAGTCTGCGAAGATGAGTGGGAGCATCGAAGCTGTATAGTGAAGGCCGCATCGGGGAGCTGGCGGATAGTGATATCGGCGATTATTCCGGCGAGAGATGAAGAGGAGTCGATTGCGCGGGCGGTGGAGTCTGTCGCGGCGCAGCCGGAGATCGGCGAAGTGATTGTTGTGAATGATCAATCGACGGATCGAACGGCGGAGATTCTTGAGGGGCTTGCGCGGCGGATCGGCAAGCTGAAGGTGCTGAACACCGCGGAGCTGCCTGCGGGCTGGGTGGGGAAGAATCATGCGGTCGCGTTTGGGGCGGCTGCGGCTGGCGGCGACTGGCTACTCTTCACGGATGCAGATACGTATCACCAGCCCGGGTCGGCGCGGCGTGCACTGGCGGATGCGGTGGAGAACAATGCGGTGCTGGTGTCGTACTCGCCGGAGCAGGAGTTGGGATCGCTCTGGGAGCGCGTTCTTGTCCCGTTTGTGTATTGCCGGTTGAGCGCGCATTTTTCGTTCGCGCGAGTGAACCGGCCGGATACGAAAGACGCTGCCGCCAACGGACAATATCTGATGATCTTGCGCGACGCGTATGCCGCTGTGGGCGGGCACTCGGCGATCCGCGGCGAGATCCTTGAAGATGTGGCGCTCGCGCGGCGCGTGAAAAAGGCGGGCTACGGAATTTACTTCACCGCCCCGGTCGGGACGATTCGGACCCGGATGTATCGCAGCTTTGGTGCGATGTGGCAAGGCTGGACGAAAAATCTGTACCCGCTCATGGGCAGCACCCCGGGCGGAGCGCTCCGCGAGCTGGCTGAGGTCTTTCCGTGGTTCGAGATTCTCTTGATGGCGTTCTGCTTCTTCTATGGAGTTCACAGCCAGCGGATGGACTGGGCGCTTATCGGCGCAGTGGCGGCGGTAACTCTGGTTTCGAGGCTCGTGCGATACGGCCTGGAGCTTTACAAGAATCTCTACCCAGTCGGGTACATCCAATATTTCGTTCCAGGCGTGTTTCTGTATTCGGCGGCTTTGGTGGCGTCATGGTGGAAGAACGAGCATGGCCGAGTGATTTGGAAGGGAAGGGAGTACGCGAGCGGCACCAAGATTTAAAGGGGAGCTTCTGAAATCCGGCCGAACCGATGATTCGAATCACGCGCAAAGTCGAGTTTTCCGCATCGCATATTTATCATAACACGGCATTTTCCGCGGACGAGAACCGGCGGATCTTTGGGAAATGTAATAACCCGCATGGCCATGGGCACAACTACACGCTGGAAGTGACGATTGCCGGCGAGCCCGATCCGAAGACCGGCATGGTTCTAGACCTGAAGGAACTCAAAGAGATTCTGCAGAAGGAAATCGTGGACCGGATGGATCATCGCCACCTGAATTATGAAGTGCCGGAGCTGGCGGGGAAGATTCCGACCTGCGAGAACGTCGCGCTTGTGATCTGGAGCTTGCTCAAACCGAAGATCACGACTGGGAAGCTGGATCGGGTCCGGCTCTACGAGTCGGCGGACCTGTACGCGGATGTGACGGATGGAGATTGCGCATGAGAGTTTCGCTGACGCGGCGGTACAAATTTGCGGCATCGCATCGACTGCACGCGGCGAGCTTGAGCGAAGAAGAATCGGCGGGTCTACGGCAAATGCAACAATCCCTACGGCCACGGACATAATTACGAAGTTTTGGTTACGCTCACTGGGCCGGTTGATCCTGCGACGGGGATGATTGCGAATCTCGGTGAGCTGGATCCTTTTGTGAAGAGGCAGGTTGTGGAAGTCTTCGACCACAAGAATCTGAACGAAGAGATTCCGGAATTTCGAGACGAGGTGCCGACGACGGAGAATTTGTGCGCCGAAGTGTTCCGGCGGCTGAAGAATTTCAAATCGGCGACACTCGAACGAGTGCGAATCGAAGAGACGAGCAAAAACAGTTTTGAGATGACGATGGAGCCCAGCGCGAAGGCATGGGCGTAGGAGCATTCGAACGATGAGCGATATGACGACGATTGTGGCGCCAGAGACGGTCGACACGGACAAGATCGCAG
>JBEKJW010000343.1:0-4213 GCA_050011035.1 Candidatus Acidiferrales bacterium | reverse complement strand
ATTCACTGCGACGACGTCACCGAGCGAAGCGAGGGTGCAACGCGCGGTGACCGGCACAGCGACGCAGCATCGGAGGCGGGTTGCGGATGCGACGTGGGTAGCTTAAACTTGTTTGGTTGTTCCCGCCGTACTGTCGGGGCGTAGCGCAGCCTGGCTAGCGCGCCTGGTTCGGGACCAGGAGGTCGAAGGTTCAAATCCTTTCGCCCCGACCATTCCCTCTTTTGTTTTCATCGTGTTACTCATAAAGCTGCCGCGTGAACCTCGGTAACGCGTATCCCACGTAGCCCAAACATCGAAGCGGGGACTTCAAATCCCAGTCCGACCTTACTAAGTTGGTCCTGCCTGTATTCGATGTCTTCAACGAGCTGCTTTCCGTAACGGTCTGCCATAGTTGTGTTCGAGTGTCCCATCCAATAATCAATCAGGATTTGCCGCGCCTCGCTTCGTTGAAGTACGGCTTCCCGGAAACGCCGGAATACGTTGAACCTCGTACCGGTTTCAGCCCGCTCCATTTTCGTCAGGATCAAGGACAGTCTGTCCCGCTTAATATTGTTGGGATCGAACATATTGCCGCTCGCAGCTTCAAACAGAAAACCTCGCGTCCGATTGCCGATGAAGTCACGCAGAACTTCGGCGGCAGTCGGGTGAATGTCGACGTCGCGACAAACTGATTCGGTCTTCAGGTGTGGCTTGACGCGCCCGACATGCTTTTCCCGCTGCTGTCTCACCCAGACGATCGAACAATCCGGACTGAGGTGTTTGTCTATTTCTATTGGGATGGCTTCGGACACACGCAAGCCAGTAACCGCGCAGAAGAAATAGAAGACCATGAACTGACCTTCCGCGTTGGACAGCAGCGTCGTCATTTCCTTCGGCGTGAAAGTAGGCCGACACTGCTTCCTTGGATTTACCCGCGGCAAACATATTGCTGCGAGATTCCACTCACGGTGATGAACGGGATTGAACTTCTCGTCTAACGCCGAAGCGCCAACTCTGCGTAGCACTCGAAAATACTCAACGATGGTCTTATCAGAGAATCGACGCTTTCCATCCCCGGTTTGCCGGTCGTAGCACTCTTTACGATGATGACAGGAGGAGCGGTCGGCGGAATTGTCGGAATCTATCTTTCGATACCACTCGTCGCCGCGCTGCGCGTAGTCTGGCGTCGCGTCGTCGCACAACCGCATGTGGCGGCGACGACCGCGCCGAGCAGCGAATCGCAAAGTTGAACCGGAGCGGCGCCCACGCAAATCACAGTGAGCTAACGGTTGCTAACGTTCCGAGTTCCAACGAGTAATGATAAGGTATGCCGCGTAACGACTCTGCAGGGTGAGGTAAAACAATGGCTTCCAGTGCAACGCCGGCACCGCAGCCGCCCGGTGCGGCAGAACATCCAGCGAACAACACACCGCAGACGAGCGGGCGATGGCCCTGGCTGAAGTACGTTACGCCGCTCGCCATTTTGCTGATCGCAGCGCTAATCGTGATCACGCTGACTCGCGACTGGAACGCGTATGAAGGCGGAAAACCGGAACAGGTGACCGACGATGCGTACGTTCGCGGCGACCTGACGCCGCTGAGCACGCGCGTACCGGGCATCGTGCAGCACGTGCTGGTCTCCGACTACCAGAAAGTTCACGCGGGCGAGTTGCTCGTAGAACTCGAAGACAGCGACTATCAGGCGCAAGTGGCACAAGCAGCCGCGGCCGTTGCAGCCGCCAAGGCCGCCATCGGAAACAACCTCGAACAGCAAAAGCTACAAGACGCAAAGATTCAAAAGGCGCTCGCCGCCATCGATCTGGCGAAAGCGCAAATTGTGGCCGCGCAGGCGGGTATCAAGGCCGTGCAAGCGGACGTGGCTCGCACGGACTCCGAACGAAAACGCCAGGAAGCGCTGCTCGCGGTGAAATCCACCACACGGCAGCAACTCGAAGTGGCTGTCGCGGACCAGGAGCGCTCCGCTGCGAATGAAGCAAGCCGCACCGCCGACCTCGAGGAGGCCAAGAGCGCGCTGCAGGAAAATGAAATCGCGGCGGAGGCAGAGCGCCGCGCCAAAGACGTGCTGCAATCGCAAGCCCTGCAACTTGACGCCGACCTGCAAGCAAAAGTCGCGGCCCTGACCGGCTCGCAAATCAATCTCGGTTACACCAAGATTCACGCCCCTGCGGATGGCATCGTGGGTGAACGTCAGGTCCGGCCGGGCCAGTTACTCTCGCCTGGCGCGCAAATTCTCACATTCGTCGCGGAAACCAAGTGGGTTGAGGCCAACTATCGCGAAACGCAGTTGACCCACATGAAGGTCGGAGATCCAGCGGAGATCAGGGTGGACACCCTCCCCGGGCAGATCTTTCGGGGCAAAGTTTCGCAAGTTGCACCCGCAAGCGGTTCTCAGTTCGCTTTGCTTCCTCCTGACAACGCGACCGGCAACTTCACAAAAGTCGTGCAACGCGTGCCGGTGAAAATTGTCTTCGACGACCCGGCGGCGGCGGGTGCTCTACAGCCGGGTCTTTCCGTCGTTACCACCGTGCGCGTCAAGTAGCCCTCGGACTCGGATTCGACATGGCTTCCACTACCGCACTGCCACAGCCGCTTTCAGCGCGGCAAATCGTCAACCTCATGGCGGGCTCGGTGCCCTCGGAATTATCGAAGGCGCCGGTCCTGGGGATTCTCGGCGTCGTGATGGGCGCAGGCATCGTGACGCTCATGGGCCGCCTGCTGACTCTGGGCACTGCGGATCTGAAAGGAAGCCTCGGAATTGGAGTTGATGACGGAGCGTGGATCGGCAGTGCGTTCAACGTCGCGCTCATGTTCATCGGCCCTTTCACGGTTTATATCGGCGGACTGCTGGGACCGCGGCGCGTCTTGCTCGCCGCAGCTACCGGATTCACGGTCATCTGCCTGCTTCTTCCCTACGCTCACAGTTATGGCGTTCTGATCACGGGCCTGGTGCTGGCGGGCCTTACATCCGGCACGTTCTATCCGCTGACGCTAACGTTCGCGCTGCGCAACATTCCGCTCAAATTCCTGCCGTTCACGGTCGCGCTTTACGCGACGTTCGTAGACGGCGCGGTCAATATCGCTCCCTCTCTCTACGGCTGGTTTCGCGATCGTCTTTCCTTTGAATGGATGTTCTTCTGTTTCGCGATTCTCACTCCGATCATGCTCGTCTGCATCTACTTCGGTATTCCGCCGAGCCCCTCGGCGAAAAAGCACGGTCCGCCGCCGAGTTTCGCAGGATTTCTGTACGCCAGCGCAGGCTTTGGGTTACTTTTTGCCGCGCTCGATCAGGGACAGAGGCTCGATTGGTGGCGTTCCGGCCTTTACAACGCACTATTTTTCGCGGGCGTCTTTTTTCTTGCGGCATCGCTCATTCGTCGATTTCGTGGACCGAACCCCCTGGTGGATCTTCCATTCCTTGGAAAATGGAACACGATCCTGCTCGGCTTCGCGCTCATATTGTTCCGCTTCTGCCTGCTCTGCACGATCATCCTGATTCCACAAACTCTCGCGGTTCACGGTTTTGAAGCCGATCAGATCGGACCGGCGGTGATCTGGTCCGCCGCCCCGCTGCTGATTCTTGCGTTCATTGCCGCTTTGCTTCTTGTGGACGGCTTTGACGCACGAATCATGATGACCGTCGGTTTTGCGTGCATGGCTTTTGCCTCAATTCTGAACGCGCAGTACACCAGCGCGTGGTCCGCCCAAAATTATTACCGCTCCGAAGTTTTGATGGGGTTCGGCCAGTCCTTCGCATTCATCGGGCTAGTGGCAGACATCGTTTTGCAGGCTGTCTTCTCAGGCGGTTTACTGAAACCTCAGAACGCGCTCACTTTCTCCGCCTTCTTTCACGTGATCCGGTTGTTCGGCGGGCAATGTGGCGTCGCGTACATGACGCACTTCATCGCGATTCGCGAACGCGTGCATTCAAACCTTCTCGGCCTGCACGTGCAGAAAGGCGAATGGGTCACAGACACTTCGGTCCGCCAGCTCACCGCGGGGCTTTATGGCAAGTCGGCTGTGCTGAACACCGCCGCCGGAAGGGCAGTTGACGTGGTCGCAGGACGGACTCGGCTCCAGGCCTACACTCTGTCATTCATTGACGGCTTTCATTTGATCGCCTGGGCGTGCGTCGCTGCATTGATTCTTGGCGCGCTGTTGCGAAAGTCGCCGCTGAATTACAACGAAGTGGCATTCGGCGGGCGCGAATTGGAAT
>JBEKJW010000342.1:0-4258 GCA_050011035.1 Candidatus Acidiferrales bacterium | reverse complement strand
ATGTATGGGTCGGACTGAAAATTCGACCGAACGATTACAAGCGAGCCGTGGTCATCGACACTGGGCCAAAGAAATCAGACCAAGCCAAACGCTCTTCGGAGTGAGCGGAGAAGTTCGTTCTAGAAACGATTTGACAGAGCCGGCGTTGTTAGAGATGTCCGGTATTCCTGCCACTAAAAACAAATGCGATCGGCGATCTGCGGAATTGCGCAGGATACGCCTCCGCCGCTGATCGTCAGCAATCCCCGGCGCCACAACTTCGGTGAATCCCCGGAACCGACTGTTGTCTTGCTGCTGATTGGAAATCGCCGAGAGCACATGCCGTTCTCGACATAGGACCCAGTTCGTCTCTTGGGTTCTGGGGAGTTTCACGATGTCCCCGCCTCTGGATTGTGGTTGCGCGCTGTGCATCCTCGAACCACGGCTGCTTTCGGCCTTGGCGACCACGAATGCGGACATGATCCGCGAGCTGATCCCCGACTCCAGTCGCCGAAATGAGATCTGTTGCGCCGCGGACTTGGTCTCACACCTGAAGACGCTCTCGGCGAATACAGAGTCGGATGCGTTTCTCGGCGAACTTTTGACGGCGCGCCCGCTTGATCCCAACTTTGTCGATAGCGTCCTGATTCTTGCCTTTCTTCCCATCCTGCACTTGGCGGTTCGCCGCGTGGCAAGGCAGCAACCCTGCCTTCCGACCGAGGACATCACCCAGCAGACCCTCAGCATTCTGCTGCAGTATCTGCGCTCGGCCGAACTCCACGCCCGGCAATCGCATTTCGCATTCGCGATCTCGCGCGCCGTGAAACGTAAGATCTTTGAGTGGGCGCAGCGTGAAAGCCGGCGAAACGGAACGGCGCACTCCGATCCCGCGTTCCTCGATGCTTTGGTCGAGGACGATTCTTTTGAACGGCACTTACTCCTCCGGCATTTTCCTCACCGCTGCGTCACCAAGCGACTCATCACCGATTCCGAATTGAATTGGCTCATCGACTTCAAACTCGAAGGTGCGCCCTCGACCTGGATTTGGGATCGGATGGAAATTCGACCAACGCCATCCGGCAGAAACTCAAACGCCTCCTCCGGAAATTGCGCCGGATCGCAAGCGAGAGATAACACACCCTTCGAAGACCCAGACCGTGCTTCGGCTCGCACACCGTCGCGCCAGGCACCGAGTGGCCTGTCACGTCTGTTGCCTCCCGCCTCCTCGCGCGACCTCAAGGCGTCGCTTCCGGTCCTTTCGGTGACTCGCTCCGATTTGGTTCCTGCCTGCGGGTGAACGAACCAAATCTCACTCACCAAAAGGACAAAAACATGAAATCAGAAGAAATCAGGAAACTCACAAGCGAGGCTACCGACCAACTGATTGCGGCACTCCGTGAGGGTCGCAGCGAAACGCTCACACATTTTCTCGCGACCATGGCCCAGTTCCGCCGTTACAGTCTCGGAAACATCATGCTCATCGCAGCTCAGAGGCGGGATGCGACACGTGTGGCAGGCTTTCGTACCTGGAACAAGCTCGGTCGTTTCGTGAAGAAGGGCGAAAAAGGGATATTCGTTCTTGCGCCGATCATGCGACTGAAGACCGAGAGTCCTGACAATCTCGAACTCAAGGAATCGACCAACCCTACTGGCTTTCGGGCCGTCTACGTCTTCGATATCAGCCAAACCGACGGACAGGGATTGCCGGCGATTTGCGACGTGAGTGGCGATCCTCGGGAATACCCCGGGCGTCTTTCGAAGTTCGTCGTCCGCTTGGGGATCGTGCTTGAATATTCAGCAGACATCGCTCCGGCGCTGGGCACATCGGCAGGCGGCAAAATTACTTTACTGCCCGGGCAGTCGCCCGCCCAAGAGTTCGTAACCCTGGCCCATGAACTCGCGCACGAACTGATGCATCGGACCGAACGTCGGAACACAATTTCCAAATGCATCCGCGAAATGGAAGCCGAAGCTGTCGCGTTCGTGATTAGCCAAGCAATCGGCCTCGACACTATCTTAGCCGCAAAGGATTACATCGAGCTTTACCGCGGGGATGCAACGCTTCTTACCGAGAGCCTCGAATTGATCCAGTTGACCGCGAACTCAATTCTTGAAGGCATCAGCGCCGAGGAAGATTCTTCGCCCGCAGGTTAGGCAGACAATCGCCTATCGCTTGGCCGCTGTGGGCTTCGCTAGTTCGCCCGAGTAAATAAGAATGGCGCCGTCAGGCTCCGTGTCGCCTGCGGCGTACTTCCGCCGCGCGGCCTGTTCAATGGCCGCGCGGTTTTCGCGGAATACTTCGACGGGATCGCGCTTATCTCCTCGGAAATCGTCGTTTAGGGCTTCGTCGCTGATAGCACAGTTCACCCGCGTTGTTCCATCCTGCCCGTAAAACACCACAGCATCGCGGTCGAACATGTACCTCTCTCTTGGTTCGGGGAATTTCAGTTCGTGTTTCTCAAGAGCCCAACGCACCCGCTGCCCTATGAGCGTCGTGAAAGGGTGGATGTCCATATCGATGCTGGCGCGATCGAGCGCAGCGAGATAGTTTTTGCGGTCCCTCACGCGAATGATCGTCCACGGATAACCACCGGACGCCAGCATTACGTTCATAAGGAAACGGGCCATGCGGCCGTTGCCATCCGGGTATGGGTGGATGTAACCGAAAAGCCAGTGCCCGACGACGGCGCGAACTGACGCTTCGCTTTCTTCTTCCAGGAGATCGAAGAGCGCAGGCATGGCGTCGCGTACCGCTTCCCACCGCGGCGGCGCATAACGTGACGTTCGCAGATATACGGCGTTGTTTCGGTATCCTGCCAGATCGCCCGCGCGCAGCAGTCCCGCCGTCACCGACGGCTGGAACAGCTCTCCGTACCACTCCTTGTGCTCCGCGCGCGCGACTCGTCCGGGATTTGCGCCGGCCAGAACTTCGCTCACCGATTGTTTCACGGCCTGGAATGCCTGCCAGTATCCGCGCGCCGCCAGCGCGTCCCGGGCCCGGCGGTCTTTTTCATTCCGGTCAGGGTCCCATCCACCCTCTCGCACCTTTTCAATTAGATCCGGGGTAACCGAGTAACCTTCGATGGACAGCGAGTGATAGGCATCACTTTTATAGATTTCGTCCACGTTCCGCAGATAGGCGTCTGGTTCCTTCGGCAGCCCGGGCGCCTTCGGGAAATTCTTTATCACCGTCTCGCGCGACGCTTGCCACATCATCTCTAGACGGCCCACGATGGGCGCCGCTCCCGGTCGCGGCTTGCCAAAGGTGTGACTGGCTTCGAACGGATCGCTTTCCCGCACGTCGTATCCGGCGCGTTTCATCGCGCGAAGAATTTCATCCGCCAGTTCAGCGCGTCCGATGCGCCGGAGCCCGCCGGCGAGATAACCCGCCTTTGTCGAGTTGCCGCCGTCGAGCAGCAGTCGCAGCAAATCCGAAGCGTCGGCGAGACTCGCCAGTACGACTTGCGATTCAACCGGATTTCGGGCGAAGAAGCTCTCTCCAACCCCGGCCAGCGAAGCCGCTGGCGCGTAGAGACGCAGGTTGTCTCTCATCGCGAGATTTTCCGCCGCAGGCATCTCCGACACTTTCAGGTCGTAGAGTGAGGTTCCGAACAGTAACTCGATCTTGTTGTTCGTTCCCTTTGGGCTGTTCACCACCACCTGCTCCGGAATGACGGTCCTCTCGCCCTGCAACCAAAGCGATTGTTCGGGTGAGAGGTGCCATTCGTCACCGAAACGCTCACTGCAGTAGCGAGCGCAGAATTCCCAAAACGACGCATACCATGGTGTGCTGTCGCCCTCGCGCGCGCTGGGACTTGATGAAATGAGCCACCCTTTCATTACTTCCTGGAGGAACCCGTTCTCGACCAGTCGTTCGCGGTGGACGCGGCTCAGATCATCCGACCGGAATACCCGGCGGCCGCCTTGTTGGAGCGCCTTGAGCACGTCGAGAGATTCAGCCAGTTTTTCGTTTGGAGTCGCCACGCGACCTCCTCACTCCTCGGTCCACGACAAGTTTTTTGTGCTGTGCGGATACAAGTATATTGTGCCGTTCCATGACAAGTCAATAGTGCAGCGTTATTGCAAGTTTATTCTGCTAAATGACTGAAGAAGCTTGAGATAAAATCGTAGAAAGCACGCAGTTTTGTGGACGTCGACGGTTGGTGACGCGTCATGTCGGATCTCCCGTGTGACGCTCGACTGCGAAGAATCCGGTGATGATGGCTTGGTCTTCAAATACGTTTGAGGTACCCACCACAGGGTTCGTCCCGACAACTCG
>JBEKJW010000341.1:0-4566 GCA_050011035.1 Candidatus Acidiferrales bacterium | reverse complement strand
ATTAATCGCAGCTGGAAACCTGGTGGACGGCTATTTCGGGTAGCGCCCGAGCAGCCAGTTCCAGCGAATGTAAATCAGATCGCCGAACATCTTGATGCTGTCGCGCACGACGTGGACTTTGGTGGCCTCGTCGTGCGCCCAGCGCACCGGCACTTCGGCGGTGAGCAAGCCGTGACGCTTGGCGAGAAACAAAACCTCCGGATCGAATCCCCAGCCTTGAATTCGCTGCTGTTCGAACACAACGCGTGACGGCTCGCGCTCGAAAACCTTGAAGCCGCACTGCGTATCGTGAATCGGAACCCAGGTGAAGAGCCGCACCAGCAAGTTGAAGATGATGCCGGCCGTTTCGCGCAGCTTCGACTGGCGGGCCGATATGAGCGAGCGGTCGATGGCGCGCGAACCAATCGCGACCTGGTTCCCCAGATTCAACGCGGCGAAGAGCTTCTCGGATTCTTCGATGGGTGAAGATAGGTCGGCGTCAGTAAAAAGCGCGAAACGGCCGCGAGATTCGAGCATGCCGTGCCGGACGCTGAAACCTTTGCCGCGATTGCCATCGTTTGAAACAAGACGCACCGAAGGCCACTGGCGCGACCAATCCCGAGCGATCTGCGCGGTGCCGTCGGTGGAACCGTCGTCGACAACGATGACCTCGATCTGATCGAGCGGCAGCGGGCGGCCCGCGAAATATTCGCGGATGCGAGCCAGCGTTCGCGGGAGCCGCTTTTCTTCGTTGTAGGAAGGGATGACAATCGAAAGCTCGGGGGCCGAACTCATTTTTCGAGGGCGCCATCGGGCCGCAAACGCCAGCCGTGAAGCCCGAGCAGCGGCACGAAGCGGCAGGGGAAAAGCGTTTGCTGCGTGACGCGATTTTCCTTTTTCACCAGAAGCATCAGGTCTTGCTGCTCCGCGTTGCCAACCGGGATCACCAGGCGACCGCCTTCGTCGAGCTGATCCACGAGCGTGGCGGGTACGGCGGGAGCCGCGGCGCTGACGAGAATCGCGTTGTAGGGCGAAGCAAGCGGCCAGCCGAGCGAACCATCGCCGGAGACCACGGTGACATTTTTGTAGCCCAGGCGCGCGAGGCGCTCGCGGGCGGCGGCGGCGAGCTGGCTACGGAATTCGACGGCGAAGATTTCGCGTGCGAGATGAGAAAGCACTGCGGCCTGGTAGCCCGAGCCGCAACCGATTTCGAGGACGCGATCGTTCGGATCGATGGCGAGTGCGTCGGCGACGGCGGCGACCATGTAAGGCTGCGAAATCGTCTGCGCTTCGCCGATCTGAAGCGGCTTGTCGTCGTAGGCTTCGGAAACGCACGAGGGCGGTACGAATTCGTGCCGTGGGACGGCGAGCATCGCGTCGAGAACGCGCGGCGATTCGATGCCGCGGTCGCGAATTTGCCGCGCAACCATTTCCCTGCGTGCGGATTCGAAGTGTAGCGTTGCCGTGGCCGTGCCGGCGCCGTTTGCGTTCATGGATGCGATCCCGTTGTGAAAATCGGCTGGGGAATTCCGTCGAAGACAATCGAGCTTGCGAGCCTTGCGATTCGTTTTGGCGGACCGCTGAGACCAGGAAGACTCACTGGGCTGAAATTATCACAGGAAAAGCGCGGCTGCCACTGGAAGTGAGACATCGAAGTAGCGGGGGCGGAAGCGGGCGATAGTCGCATTGGGCTGTGTGCGCAGCGCACTTACAAGGCACAGAGCGGCGGAAGGCGCGGAATTGCATCGCAGGACCGCGTTCGATAGAGTGCTAAGGTTCGTTTGTCAGGGTGGACAGAAGCCCGGACCAACCACAGGAGATCCGATGAAGTTGAGAACTGCCCTGATTTTGGCGGCCTTTATGGCGGCTTGTATGACCGCAGCCGCAGGGCCGGCGAAGGCCCAAGCGGCGCCTGACGCGCCTGCAGCGAAGCACCAGCCCGGTAGCGCGGCGCCACAGAGTTCGACGACGCCGGCCGCCACGCCGCAAGCAGCGGCACCCGCGGAGAAGCTCGATCCCGCGAAAGAAGCGGCGATCCGCCACCTGCTCGACCTGACTGAAATTTCGAAAATGGGCGACAACATCTCGACGGGCATCACGCACGAAGTGCAGAACGCGGCGAGCCGAGCCGTCGCACAGGACCAGCTGCCGAAGTTCATGCAGGAATTCAGTACGAAGTTCACGGCGGCGGCGCCCTCCAGCAAAGTTACCGACGCAATCGTGCCGATTTACGCGAAGCATTTCACGATGGAAGACATTCAGGGGCTGACGAAGTTCTACGAATCGCCGCTGGGGCAGAAGCTGGTGAAGGAAATGCCCGCCGTGGTGCAGGAATCGCAGCAAACCGGCGTGGAGATGGACGAGGCCGCGGCCCTTTCGATTTTGCGCGGGATGCAGGACGAGTATCCGGTGCTGAAGCAGATGTTGCCGCCGGATCCGAACGCTCCTGCGCCAGCAGCACCGGCACCGGGAGCAGGGTCGGGCGAATCGGGTGCGTCACCGAACCCGCCGCCGAAGACCGTGCAACCGGGAACGCCAGCCACGCCGAAGCAGTAAGCTGCAGCGGCGCGTGCGCATGAGGGCTCCCAATGGAACGCCGTGTAACCATGCATGAGACTAAGAAGATCGCGAGGGGGCCGGCGCTTGCCGGCCTCTTTGTGTTTCTGGCGGCGTTGGCACTCGCGCTCGGATGCGTGACAGTTGACGTTTTTCCAGCGCTCGCGCAAACGCAATCGGAGTCACAACAATCCCAACGGACCGGATCGATCACCGTATCGGCCGCGATCAGCTTGAAAGACGCGCTTGCGCAGCTTGGCCCGATGTATGAGAAGCGCGTGCCGGGCGCGAAGATCGTTTTTAATTACGGCGGCTCGGGGACGCTCGAGCAGCAAATTGAACAGGGCGCACCCGTCGACATTTTTTTCTCGGCAGCCACGCAGCAGATGGATCAGCTGAAGGCAGCGGGCTTGGTGGACGGCACGCCAGTAGACCTCGTCACGAATTCGCTGGTGCTGATCGCTCCAGCCGACAACGACACGCTGAAGACGCTCGAAGGTCTCGAAGCGCCCTTTGTGAAGAAAATCGCATTGGGTGAAACCAAGACGGTCCCCGCTGGCATGTACGCGCAAGAGTCGCTGCAACATCTTGGGCTCTGGGGCGGCGTCACGCCCAAGATCGTCTTCGCGAAGGACGTTCGCGCCGTGCTCACCTACGTCGAGACCGGCAACGCGGACGCGGGATTTGTGTATGAGACCGACGCGCTCACATCAAAGAAAGTGCGCGTGGTGACGAAAGTGCCCGACGACACGCACGCGCCGATCGTTTATCCCGCCGCGGTGCTAAAGAATTCGAAAAATCCCGAGCTCGCGAAAGCGTTCCTCGACTTCCTCGCTGGCGCCGACGCCCGCGTGATCTTCCAGGAATTCGGCTTCGCCCCGCCGCCCGGCGCGGCTTCCGAAAAAGCCGCCGCGAAAAACTAGTCCGGCTACAATCCTCGTCTCATGGAACATCCCACGGATTGGTCTCCGCTTTGGATATCGCTGGCGACGTCGATCGTCGCGACCGTACTCACGCTCGTAGCGGGAGTGGCCGCGGCAGCGTGGCGCGAGCGCCGACGCGGCCCGCTCGCGGTGCTCGTGGATTCCCTGTTTCTTCTTCCGCTCGTACTGCCTCCCACCGTCGTTGGATTTCTGTTGCTGGTGATTTTTGGGCGGCGCAGCCCGATCGGCGAGTCGCTCGCAAGGCTTGACGCGAGCGTGGTGTTTTCGTGGCCCGCGACGGTGATCGCGGCGGCAACGGTTTCGTTCCCGTTGATGTACCTCACCGCGCGCGCGGCGCTCGAGCAAGTGGATCCGGCGCTGGGCGAAGCGGCGCGCACGCTGGGCGCGAGCGAATGGCGCGTGCTGCGCGAGGTGATGTTGCCGCTTGCGTGGCCGGGTGTACTCGCGGGCACGATTCTCGCGTTCGCGCGCGCTCTCGGCGAATTCGGGGCAACGCTGATGATCGCCGGCGACATTCCCGGGCGCACCGAAACGATTCCCCTCGCGATTTATTTGAGGTCGACATCGAAAAAAAGCTGGCGGACTTCACGCTCAGCGTGAAGTTTCACACCGCCGACGCGCCTCTCAGCATTCTGGGCGCATCCGGCGCCGGAAAAACGATGCTGCTGCGCTGCATCGCCGGTCTCGAGCGGCCCGAGCGCGGCCGGATCGTCGTGAACGGACGCGCACTTTTCGATTCCTCGAGCGGCGTGTTCGTTCCGGCGCGCGAGCGCGGCCTGGGCTTTTTATTTCAAAACTACGCGCTGTTTCCGCATCGCACCGTGGCGGATAACATCGGCTTTGGATTACATGCGCTCAGCGCCGGCGACCGCGATGCGCGCGTAGCGCAACTCGCTGCGCGAACGCACGTGACGGAATTGCGTGGTCGCCATGCGCGTGAGCTATCCGGCGGCGAGCAGCAGCGCGTGGCGCTCGCGCGAGCGCTGGCCATCGAGCCGAAAGCGTTGCTTCTCGATGAGCCGCTCTCGGCTATGGACACGCATCTACGCAGCCAAGTAGAGACGCTGCTCGAAGAAACGTTTCAGGC
>JBEKJW010000340.1:0-4320 GCA_050011035.1 Candidatus Acidiferrales bacterium | reverse complement strand
CATCCCTGCAGGTTGTCGTGATTAATCAGCGCGTGTCTCAGGGCGAATGGTAGTTCGGCTAGGAGGGTGTAACCCATGACTTGTCGGTGCTGATTCCACCCGGCGTTGAAGCGAATCCGATCGTTGTTGTCGATCCGTGGAAGCTCACGATGCTCGAGGAACTCCCAATCGGACGCCATCTCGCGAAACAAGGCATTGAGGCGTGTTTGGTGAACGTTGATGCGGCGTGCGAGCGTCGGCCTGATAATCTCAGAATCTTCGTAATCGTCCGCGATTCTGAGAGGTTTGGGGAAATTCCCGGCGCCGGGATTGCGGAGCAGGATGGATATTGCGAAGGAGTGAATCGTACTTGGACGTTGAACCGTTTGGTTGGCGTGGTCCGAGACAGTGCGCGCTAATTCCGCCGTCGCCGCGCGTGTGAACGTGATGAGCTTGGCTCGCAGTTGAGGTTCCGCCTCCAGTAGCTGGTTCAGAAATGCGACCATAGTTACGCTCTTCCCCGTGCCGGGACCAGCAAGAACGCGGGCCGGCAGGTGGCGATCATGAGCGAGAATCAACCGCTGCTCAGGTGTGGGTTGATATGGGATGGCTTCCTCCTTTTGTGTCACGCCCAGCTGATGACCGTCGCGGATTCCGACGATGAGCGTCTCGATTATAGTCTAGTTATCTTGTACATGCGTTAGAGTACTTCCTCGACAGATTCAGAATTCGAAGTGGGCGCGGAACGTTGGGACTACTACGGGGCCGCGGGCCTGGTTGTAGCCGGGGTTGTTGATGTGCTGGAGGCCGGGGGCTAGGTAGATGCCGCGCCAGACGTGCATGGTGTAGTAGAACTCCTCGATGGTTTCGCGGCCGTAGGTGAGGCCGCCATCGCCAAGCAGAAAGCCGAGTCCACCATCGGCGAGATAGTTCTGGTGGTCCTTCTTAATTCCATTGGAAACGAAAGCGATGCCGGCGCGGTCCTGCTTGCGGCGCCACATCGCGCCTGCGAAGCCGACGCCGGTTTCGACGGTGGAATCGACTTCGGTGTAGGCGAAGGATTCGGTCTTGCCGTTGTCCCAACCCCAGCGGGCGAAGGCGGTGATGTTGGGAGTGAGTTCCTGCTCGATGTTGGCGGTGAAGCCGTACTTCAGAGTGATGTGCCAGGGATGATTGGTGATGTCTGGAACGGGGACGTCGCCATTCTGATACTGCTCGACGGCGTCGCGGTAGATGCCCATGTTGGCGTGATTGAAATACGTGAGCAGACGGATGGCGCCGGCGCGTTTGGGGATGAGGCTGTGGCGCTCTTCGAACTCGAGATTTTCGGCGTGAACGTTCCAGGGCTGCCAGACCAGATCGATGCCGTTGGCGACCTTGGGCATGAGCGCTTCGATGAAGCGAAGGCTCCAGTTGGCGTCGTCGTACTCGATGAGGCCGCCGATGGTGTAGCCGCGGGTGTCGGCGGCGTAGTCCCAGGCGCCGTTGTTGTCGATGGTCCAGTTGAGGAACTGGAAGTGAGTGTCGGAGCCGACGGAGTTGGTGTCCATGAAGTCGGGCATGCTGAATTTGCCGAAGCGGACTTCGATGCGGCGGCGGGGCAGAGTGTCGAAGAGGGAGAGGTAGTTGCGGTCGTTTTTCACGGTGTCGTCGGAGAGGGCGAAAACTTTGTGGAGGATCCCGCGGCTCAGATACGGGGCTTTGGTGAGTGTGGGATTGCGGACGATGTCCAGATCGGTGTTACCGGCGAGGCCGAAACCGGCGCTGAGCGCGTTGCCGCCGGCTTCTTCGACGTCGGCGAGGATTTCGAAAGTGGGCGTGAAGCGGTAGCCGGTGTACAGAGTGAGGACGCGGGAGACGGCTTTTTGCCAATTGGGCTGGAGGGAGTGAGGGCCGGAGTAGGGCGCGTCGAACGACGGATGGGTTTGGAAGATGAAGTTCATCTGGCCGGAGAGCCAGATGCGGGAGGAGGAGAAATGGGGGAGCATGGATTCGGGGGGCTGGATGCCGGAGTTGGTGTCGTCGGCAGCTTGTTCTTGCGCGTCGGCGTCCGAGGATTGTTGGCCTGCGGCGGGGGCGGATTGGTTTTGTGTCGAGACGTCCTGTTGAGGCGCGGGGGACTGTTGCGCGTGCGCGGGGCGCGGGGTGAGGAGCGCTAGGATAAGAGCGAGCGTTTGCGCGGTGAACGTCGCAGAGATTCGGCGCGGGAACTTGTGGTGGAGCGGCATCAGTCCTCGAATGGAGTAGGGTCTTGGGAGTTTGGGGGTCATATGTTACGCGCGTGTGACTGTGAACCGGAGAAGATTGCGTTGCGGAATTGGAGGCAGGGCGGAGGGTTTGCGCGAGCGGGCGCGCGTGGGGTGACCTAGAATGGGGCAACTAGGCGGGGGACATGACCGATTCGAATAACAAGACAATTTTGATAACGCTGCTGGTGCTGCTGATCGCGTCGCTGGGAGCGATTGTGGCGACGCGCGAGTGGGCGGATTCGCCACGGAAGCTGCACGCGGATGTGACACGCGGGCAGCACGTCCAGCAGCTGGTGGATACGTCGCCGCTGGATACGGCGCAGCAGCTTTCGGCGCTGGCGATTACGCATTGGGAGCGGCAGTACGCGGACGACGCGTTGCGGCTCGCGGACCACACGGTGGACCTCGCGTTCACGGCGGGGCTCGCGGACGCGGTGGAAAATCCGCCGGCGATCACTCCGGAGACGCAGGAAATTTTGAACCGCATCAAGGATGTGCAGGGGCGCGTCGATGCGGACCAAGCGGCGGTGAAGAAGCTCACGGACGACCTGGCGAAGGCGCCGACATCGCAGAAAGCGGCCGCGCAGGAAAAGTTGAACATCGCGCAGGCGCAACTGGCGCTGGATCAGGATGAACTCGAGGACGATCACGAGGATCTGGTGCGCGAGGGAGGCGACAAGCGCGCGTTGATTCAGAAGCAGCTCGACCAGCATGAGGCGACGGAGACGCACGCGTCCAAGACTGTCGGGGGGCCGGGAGAAGCGGCGGGCGCGGCGAACGGCGCGAATGGATCGAGCGGAGCGGGTGCGCCGGGATCGTCGAGCGGCGGAACTTCGTCGGGCACAGCGTCGAGCACGGCGAACGCTACGCCTCCGTCGGAGTCGCCCGAGTACGGCAATCCATCGAGCTTGCTGAAGCAGGTCCAGGCTGTGTTTTCGATGCGCACGAAGGAGGAGCTGCTTTCGCAGGCGCAGCAGAATGCGCTGAAGCGCGTGACGACTCTGCAAGCTGAGCACGACGCGCTCGAAAAGCAACTCGCGCAGGAGAAAACCGAAAAGAAAATCATCCGGCGCAAGACGAAGTCGTCGAAGTTCTACGCGTCCTTGACGAGCCGTGGCGCGGATGCGGGGATCACCAAGCCGGCCGCGGCTGCGAGCGCACCGAAGGAGGCGAGCGCGACGACGGAAAAGCCGTCGGCGAAGCAGCAGGAGATCGAGGCCGAAGAGAGGGAAGCAGGGACTACGGAGCAGTCCGCGAACGATCTTTCGCAGGTGGAGTACATCCAGCACCTCAACGCCGACCAGAAGATGCTGGCGCTGTACGACAAGCGGATTGCGGATGAAGAGGCGCTGGCGAAAGTTTACGGCGACTGGAACACGCTAGTGATCGCGCGGCATCACGCGTTCGTGCACGGAATTTTCGTGAACGCGATGTGGATCATTCTGATCGCGCTGTTTGTGTTCGCCTCAAATATGGCGCTGCAGAAAGTGTTCGCGAAGGTGCAGCTGGAGCGGCGGCAAGCGGCGACGATGCGCGCGCTGTTCCTGGTGGTGATTCAGGCGATCGGCGCGGTGCTGATTATTTTCGTGATCTTTGGGCCGCCGAATAATCTGGGAACGGTGGCGGCGCTGGCCGGTGCCGGCATTACCGTGGCGATGAAGGATTTCATCGTCGGATTTTTTGGCTGGTTCATCCTGATGGGTAAGAACGGCATTCATCCGGGCGACTGGGTGGAGATCAACGGCGTGGGCGGCGAGGTGCTGGAAGTGGGCTTGCTGCACACGGTGCTGCTCGAGACGGGAAGCTGGGCGGACGCGGGGCATCCGACGGGGCGCAAGGTCACGTTTGTGAACAGCTACGCCATCGAAGGGCACTACTTCAACTTCTCGACGTCGGGACAGTGGCTGTGGGACGAGCTGCAGATTTCCGTGCCGTCGGGGAAAGACCCGTTTGCGACGGCGAACAAGATCCAGCAGATGACGGCGGAAGCGACGAAAGGAAATGCGGACGCGGCGAGAGAAGATTGGGAGCGCGCGTCGCCGGGATATGCGAAGGCGTCGTTTTCAGCCGACCCTTCGATGAGCGTGAAGCC
>JBEKJW010000339.1:0-4341 GCA_050011035.1 Candidatus Acidiferrales bacterium | reverse complement strand
GAGAACGTTGCCGGGCAGGTGACGGGCAACGCGGGATCGGGTAGCGTGAAGTTTACGAATGTGAAGGGAGCGGTGAGATTCGAGACGGGTTCGGGCGACGTGGAGGTCGCGAATCCTGGGAGCACGGTCGAAGTGAATACGGGTAGCGGCAACGTGACGGTCAGCAATGCTACAGCTGATGTGCGCGCGAATACATCGTCGGGCGAGGTGGACCTCTCGGGCGATCCGGGCGGGATGAATTTTTGGGACGTGAAGACCGGGTCGGGGAATGTGACGCTCGGCGTGTCGTCTTCTGCGAGCCTGCGGCTGTATGCGCGCTCGGGTTCCGGCGATATTGAATCGAGCTTGCCGATCTCGATGGAAGGTACGACTGACAAGCACGAGCTTCGCGCCAAGCTGGGCGACGGGAAGGCGCGCGTCGAGGTCGAGACCAGTTCTGGAAATATCACGCTGAAGTAAGGCCCGCGCTTTTCCGGGTGCTGCGCTCCGTTTTCGTCTGAAACGAGCGCGCGTCCCTTCCACTTGCGTCTCTCACCTTGTGAGTGCCTTTCAATGTAAAATATTTGTGCGAATGCTCAAGAAACTCCTTCCAGTATTGGCCGGTGTGGCGCTGTTCGCGTGCGCCCACGCGTCCCTCGCGCAAAAACCTCAATCCTCTTCGGCGCCTGACAAAGACTCCGTGTCGAAGAAGGACGCTGATCCAGAAATCGAACTTCAAAAGGCCATCGCCGATGCTGGGAACGATCGCGCTGCGCTGGTCCGCAACCTTAAGGCGTACCTGAAGAAATTTCCGGATGCTCCGCGTAAAGCGGGCGTGTATCGCGCGCTGATCGAATCGTGCCAACAACTCGAAGATGAAGCTTGCGCGCTCGACTACGCCGAGCAGCTGATCGCCGTCCATCCCGACGATTCCGAAATGATGATGCTTGCCGTCAGCCTGCTGCAGAAAAAAGGCGACGAGCAAAGTCTCGTCCGCGCCAGCGGCTACGTGAGCCGCGTGATCGACCGCATCGAGAAATCAACGGCTGAAGAGCGGTCGCAGCGCAGCTCGGTCGCTGACTGGCAATCGCAGCATGACGACTTGCTCTCCGCGCTCTACAGCCTCCGCGGCCAGATCGAGTTTTCGCAGCAGAAGTACGACGTGGCGATGGCCGATGTTCAAAAGAGTTACGCGATTCGTGCGAACGCCTCAGCGGCCGAACAGCTCGGTGAAATCGCGGAGCTCCGACACGAAAATCAGAAGGCGATCGACGAGTACATTCTCGCGTTCGTTCTACCTGATGGTGGATCCGCTTCAAAGATCGACCGCCGCGCGCTCCGGCAGAAACTCGGCAACGTATACAAGCAAGTTCACGGGAACGAAGCCGGCCTGGGCGAAGCGATTCTCGCTGCGTACGATCGCTCGGCCGCGCCCACTGCGAACGCGTCATCCGATCCTGCGGCTGCGAACAAACACGCCACGGAGCCGTTCGAGTTCACGTTGCGCACGCTCGACGGCAAACCCGCACCCCTCGCGCCGCTCAAAGGAAAAGTTTTGGTGCTGAGTTTCTGGGCCACGTGGTGCGGGCCGTGCCGCGAGCTCGAGCCCGAATTCATTCACATCGCTCGCGCTTACGAAGGAAATCCCGGCGTGAGTTTTTTCGCCGTCAATACGGACGAGGATGAAACTCTCGTTGGCCCGTTCGTTGCGCGCGAAAAATGGAACGTGCCGATACTCTTTGCCGATGGGCTTGATGACTACTTCAAAGTCGAATCGCTGCCTACTGTCGTTGTTCTCGATCAAACCGGAAAAATCACTTACCGCATCAACGGTTACCCGCCTGAGGGATTTTCGGAAGCGTTGACCAACGCGATTCAGTCCGATTTGACCACCGCATCGAAATAGGTTGCGAGGTTGAGGTGGGGTTGAGATTCCTCAACCCGCGACCCACTTGGATTGGGTCTCGCACCGACTCCAGAGTCTATGTTACAGCGCGCTGCGCGCGCCGCGATCGTGTGAGGCTCAGTTCTCGCGCGCGACGGCTGCGTCACGCATTGCCAGGATTGTTCCGCAGTGGATTTTTACGGTGTCGCCGACGTTTCTTGCGTAACCTCCGGCGAATGTCGAGACCATGCGCACTCCAGCCCTTTTTGCATAGCTCACCACCAGCGCGTCGCGTTGCGCCAGGCCTTCCATCGTTAGCGCCAGGCCGCCGAGCTGATCTTCGCGAAATGGATCGGCACCGGCGACGTAGAACAAAATGTCTGGGCGAAACTTGGCAAATGCGCGACTTAGTGCTGGGTCGAGCTTAGCCAAATACTCGGCGTCTTTCACGCCATTGTCGAGATCGACGTCTTCGGTGGACGGCGGCTTGTGGAACGGATAGTTGTTCTCCTGGTGGATCGAAAGCGTGTAGACCGTCTCATCCTTCGCGAAGATCGCTGCCGTACCGTTTCCGTGGTGAACATCGGTGTCGACTACAATCGCGCGCTTCACCGCGCCATCGTGCTGGAGCCGCCGGATTGCCACGGCGACGTCGTGAATCGCGCAAAATCCCTCGCCGTGATCGGGATGGGCGTGATGAAATCCGCCGCCGATATTCGCCGCGAATCCATCCTTCAGCGCGCACTGCCCCGCGAGAATCGACCCTCCCGCCGCTAACCAGCACGCCTCGATCAGCTCCTCCGAGTACGGCACTTCGAGCTTCATGAGCTCGGCGTGCGAGAGTGTCCCGGTCTTTAACTTCTTCACGTACCCCTTCGTGTGAACGCGCAGGACGTCGTCATCGCTTGCCGGCTCGGGCGGCAGAAAATCCCGAGCCTCTGCAATTCCCTCGCGCAACAAGCGGTCGTGCACCATCCTGTATTTTGGGGAGGGGAAAACGTGCGCGCCGAGGTTCAAATCATATTTGTCGGTATAAATCAGTTTGAATGGCAGCACATCTCCGAGCCTACCCACAACTTGCGGGGCGCACAACGCGGAAGCCAGAATGTAAAACTTTGGTCACAGCGCCTCCCCCCGGCTATGCCTTGTGTTATCCTCCCCGGCAATGTTCCGCCGCGTCCAAGCTCTGGTTCTCGTGCTCGCGCTACTGGCGACGCCGCTCGCTCTGTACGCCCGCGGTATCGCGAGCGACATGCCGAATTGCAACGGCATGTGCTGCCTGCCGCAGCATCACCATACATCGCAGCCCGCATCAGCCGAGCAGCCCGCGATTGCCGTCCATTCTGCGCCGGCCGCGGACTCCGACTGCCCCCATCATCACGCCGCACCCGCGACAAAGGCTTCGGCCGCACAGAATCACGCAAACGCCGCGGCATCGGAAGAGGCGAGCCATTCCTGCGCGTTCCACTGCGCGATGCACTCGAAGCCGCACGCCATGACATTTGGTCTACTTGCGCCGATCGCGCCGACCAAGCCGTCCGACCTCGCCGCAATCCGCATCGCGATTGATACGACGCGCGCCATCGCAGCGTCCACTGATCTCGCGCCGTCCGGTTTCCTCGCGTCACCCTTCCAGCCTCCCCGCGCTTAGCTCCCGCAGCGAAGCGCAGCTCAAATAAAAAATCTCTGGGAGGCATTTGTGCGCAAGCTCATTTTCTATTCGTTCGTTTTGGTTTTCTGCGTGGCGTTGCCGTTGCGGCTTTCCGCCACGATTTACGGCCGAATTACAGGTGTCGTTCACGATCCGCAACACCGTCCGGTTCAGGACGCATCCGTTATCCTGAAGGCCAGCACTTCTGATTACACGCAGACCACTCACACAAACGCCGATGGTGAATTTACGTTTCAGGCCGTCCCGATCGGCGATTATTCCATCACAGTGACCAAGTCTGGCTTCACATCTTTGCAACAAACGCTCACCGTCACGTCTAACACAGCCCCGGTTCTTCATTTCCAACTAGTAATCGCTACCGTCAGCTCGACCACTGTGGTGTCCGCGTCGACGGAGATGATCAACATGGATTCCGTCACGCCTACAACCCTCGTCGACCGCGCTGACATCGCGCTTACGCCGGGAGCCGATCGCACCAACGCGCTTCAAATGATCACCGACTACGTTCCCGCTGCGTACGTCACACATGACATGCTCCACATGCGCGGCGGCCATCAATTTGAGTGGCTGGTCGATGGCGTTCCGATTCCCAACACCAACATCGCGTCGAACCTCGCGCCTCAAATCGATCCCAAGGACATCGACTATCTCGAAGTCCAGCGCGGCAGCTACGAAGCCGACGACGGCGATCGCACCTACGGCATTTTCAATCTGGTGCCGCGCACCGGATTCGAGCGCAACAACGAAGGCGAACTCGTAATCAGTATGGGCAACTGGTGGCAGACCAACGATCAGGTCAACTTCG
>JBEKJW010000338.1:0-4353 GCA_050011035.1 Candidatus Acidiferrales bacterium | reverse complement strand
GTAGACCGATTTGTGTTTGTCATCGAACGTGATCGACGTCTGGACGATGCCGCCGTCCATTAAGTTGGTCGCTTCGTATTTGTCGTCGTAAGAGAAGTATTCGCGCTCGCGCATATATTCGACCAGCGCGCGCACGTTCTCCGCCGGAATCGAGCAGCGATGAGGACCGGGAAACATCACGCCCCCGCTCCCTTCAAATAGGATCGTGCCGTCGCCATGCAACTCGGCGTCGTAGCCGAAGAAGACCGCTTGTCCCGAGAGCTTGATCACCACGCTGTTGAAATCGTGTATCTCGGGGAAGGGCACGCGCACCCACGTCTTGACGGGTGGCCGCGGAGGCACAGGCATCGGTGTTCCGCTTTTCAGTTGGGCCCGAGCGGCGGGTGCCAACACGGCGACGCAAAATAGCAGCGCTGGCGCCAGGCACGCGGCACGAGGGCGACATGGAAAGGAGGGCATGGGCGCGGCTCCTGGATGGATTATAAGGTTAGAGCGCGGCTGGGTGGTTTTCTTGCGGGCATGGCCGGCGCTTAAAATGGACCGGGCCGCGACCAAAAATCTGAGTGGGGATGTCCAAATGGACGGGGCTCGCGCGTCATTGGTATAGAGGGGCAGAGAAGCGCAGCCGCCACGTGGAGCAGCACGTGGCCGATACGAGCGCTTCCACCGCCCCCAGCAGTCATATAAAGGTGGCAAAGGAGATTGCGATGCAATTCATTTTGATGGCGTATGTGCAGGAAGCAGGGTGGCCAGCGATGACGAAGGAGCAGCAGGAGCAGGGGCTCGCGGCTTACAAATCGTTCTCTGACGCTCTGAAAAAAGCCGGCGCGTACATTTCAAGCAACCGTCTTTCGATGAGTTCGAATGCCACCACGCTGCGCCAGGCTGACGGCAAGATGCAGGTCCTTGACGGCCCGTTCGCCGATTCGAAGGAACAGCTCGGCGGCTACTACCTGATCGAGGCGAAGAATCTCGACGAAGCGATCGCCTGGGGCTCGCGTTGCCCGGCAACGGGGCACGGCGCCGTCGAAGTTCGGCCGATCATGGAAATGCCCGCGCAAGCGTCGGCATAAATGCGAGTGTGAGCAGGCGTGTTCGGAGCGGACGCGTAATCGCGCTCCAGTTCAATGACAGAAAAACTCCGCCGCGATGCGTGCGGCGGAGCGCGCACAAAGTTCACAAGCAAAGGACAACGAAATGCGAAAACTGATCGTCTTCAACAATGTTTCGATCGACGGCTACTTCACCGAAGCAAACGGCGACATGAGCTTTGCGCACAACACGCGCCCCGACGCCGAGTGGCAGGCCTACGTTGCGTCCAACGCAAGCGGTGACGGCGAGCTGGTCTTCGGCCGCGTCACCTACGACATGATGGTCAGCTACTGGCCCACGCCTGCGGCGCTCGAACGCATGCCGGAAGTCGCCGCCGGAATGAACCGCGCGCGCAAAGTTGTCTTCTCGCGCACGATGGAAAAAGCCGACTGGAACAACACGCGGCTCCTCAAGGGCGACCTCGCGAGCGAAGTGCGCAAGCTCAAGTCCGAATCCGGCGGCGGCATGTGCATCCTCGGCAGCGGCACGATCGTCGCGCAGCTTGCCGATGCCGGCCTGATCGACGAGTTTCACAACGTCGTCGTGCCCATCGTCGTCGGTAAGGGCCGCACACAATTCGAAGGCGTCACCAAGCGCCCCGAGTTCGATGTTGCGAGCGTCCGCGCCTTTAACAACGGCAACGTGCTCACCGTCTACACGCCGCGGAAGTAATCGATCGCGATTCTGGCAACCACGATTTGCTTGGATCGCTCAAAGTGGGCGAGAACGCCAGTGGAATAGGCAGACTTACCTGTGTCTGTGAATCTCAAACAACACCACAGGCAAGTCTGCCTATTCCACAACCGTTCGCACCTAATTTGGTTGTACGTGGTCACGAGTACTGCCAGCATTTAGACCGCTTCCCGAGGCGTGCGCTAAAATCCACGTTGAGGATGAACTCGCACGACTCCACGTCCGCAGCGCACGCCACCGCCGACGCGGTCGCGCGCCGGAGCTACGGCAAGCTCGTCGCGTTTCTCGCCGCGCGCACGCATGATGTTGCCGCCGCCGAAGACGCGCTCTCCGAGGCGTTTGCGGCGGCACTGGCTGACTGGCCCGCGAATGGCACGCCGGCGAATCCCGAAGCGTGGCTGCTCACCGTCGCGCGCCGAAAACTCATCGACGCATTGCGGCGCCACGCGACCGCTGATGCCGCGTCGCCTGAGCTGCAGCTGATCGCCGAGCACGCACAGCGTGAAGCGAGCGACGCGCACGAGCCCGCCGTTTCGCTCGCGCCTCCGCCGAATGTCGCGCGTGGCACAGCGCGTGGGAACGCCGGCGCACTCGCGAGCGGTGACGAAATTCCGGACCGCCGCCTGGCGCTGATGTTCGCTTGCGCGCATCCCGCGATCGACGCGTCCGTCCGCGCGCCGCTGATCCTGCAAACGCTCCTCGGCCTGAACGCAGACAGGGTCGCGTCGGCGTTTCTTGTTTCGCCCACGTCGATGGGGAAGCGTCTGGTGCGCGCGAAGGAGAAAATCCGGGTGGCCCACATTCCGCTTGAGATTCCGCCGCGCGAGGATTTGCCGGCGCGTCTCGGTGCCGTGCTCGACGCGACTTACGCCGCGTTCACCGAAGGGTGGAGCGATCCCGCCGGCGGCGACGCAGTGCGCTCCGACCTCACCGGCGAAGCGCTGTATCTCTCGCGCCTCGTCGCCGAGCTATTGCGCGACGAGCCTGAAGCGCTTGGCCTTCTCGCGCTTCTACTTTTCGCGCACTCGCGGCAAGCCGCGCGCCGTAATGCACGTGGCGAGTACGTTCCATTCGCCGAGCAGGACACTGCGCTCTGGGATGCCGCTGCGATTGCTGAGGCAAATGCGCTTCTCGCGCGCGCGGCTTCGCTCGGTTGCATCGGCCGTTACCAGCTCGAAGCCGCGGTGCAATCCGCGCACGCGCATCGCCGCATCACGGGCGCGGACAATTGGGCCGACGTGGTGGCACTCTACGGAGCGCTCTTCGCGCTCACCGCCTCGCCCGTCGTCGCGATCAACCGCGCGCTTGCCATCGCTGAAGTCGAAGGCGCGCAAGCAGGTCTCGCTGCGCTGCCCGATCCCGCTCGCGACGCGCGCCTCGAAACTTACCAACCCTACTGGGCCGCCCGCGCGGATCTTCTTGCCCGCATCGGCGCTCACGATACGGCGCGCGAAGCCTACGACATCGCGATCGGCCTCGAACGCGATCCCGCCGTTCGGAACTTCCTCTTGAAACGCCAGAGCAATCTGGGCTGACCCAAAACAAAAGCGAAAGCGAACGCGTAGCGAAGCTGCGCCGTGACGCAAAATGTCGAACGTATCGCGCGCGTCTCAACGTGAAACAGGCCTGCCCAGTACCCTCAGGACAGTGATTACCCACGAAGGGAAAAGCGCGTCCTTTCGCTCGAAGGCGTCGCTCGCGTATCTGCCGCGAATCCAATCGTAGGCCCGCCGTGGCAAGTGGCTACGCCCGTGCATTTCCCATCCGCGTACGACGCGCGCACTTCGCGCACCGACCGCCGAAAAACGTCATACGCGGCGAGCGTCTCAAAAAGCGTCACCGGCACCCACAGCCCCGGAGGAATTGCATGTTGAAGAAGATCGCCATCGCCGCCGCAATGATCATCGCGAGCGGTGCATTCGTTTCCGCCCACGCCGATTCCAATACGCAGCTCAATAGCTCGGCGTCGACCACCACAAACAATTCCGTTTCCGAGGGCATCGCGAACGCAGGCGCCACCGTGAACATTTCCTCCAATCCCGCATGGGCTTCCGCGCTGCCGGGCTCGAACTGGATTTCATTCACGGACACCGGTAATCCTTCGGACGCGAGCTTCTACACCGTGCCGAATGGCACCGCAGTCACGTTTACGCAGACTTTTAATCTGAACGGCACGGTCACCGGCGCGACGCTCAGCGTTCTCGCGGACGACACCACGGCCGTCATCCTGAACGGCGTGACGATCTACAACGCGGCGCTCGGCGGTTCCTATCCGACGTGTTCGTCGCAGCCGATCGGTTGCCTGATCAATACGGAAGGCGCGTTCACCTTTTCGAATCTCGCGCCGTACCTGAATGACAACGGCATCAACACGCTGCAGTTTGTGGTCTACCAGGAAGCGGGTTCCAGTTACGGCCTCGATTACTCCGGCAATATCACGACGGCACCGGAACCGGCCAGCCTCGGCCTACTCGCGGCGGGCTTGATCGGCGTCGCGCTGATCGGCCGCAAGCGGTTCGCGCTGGAAAACTAACCAACGCGGAAAGTCTCACCCTCTCAGACGAAAAG
>JBEKJW010000337.1:0-4367 GCA_050011035.1 Candidatus Acidiferrales bacterium | reverse complement strand
GTCCTCTATCTTCCCCAGGAAGGCCGCGGCATCGGCCTCATCAACAAGCTCAAAGCCTACGAACTCCAGGACGCCGGACTCGACACCGTCGAAGCCAATCGCAAGCTCGGCTTTGCCGACGATTCGCGCGAGTACGAATTCGCTGCCGACGCTCTCAAAGCCCTCGGCATGCGCTCCGTCCGCCTTCTCTCCAACAACCCAGACAAAGTGCAGCAACTCGAAGCCGCCGGCGTGAAAGTCGCCGAACGCGTCCCGTGCCGTCCGCGCACGACGAAGCACTCCGCCGCCTACCTCAAGACGAAGAAAAACAAGATGGGCCACCTGCTGTCGGGTATTTAAAGTTGGAAGGGAACTGCTCGGCGCGGTAATTACGGCTGGTTCGCCGCGCCGCGGTTTTTCTTGTCGCGAAGTTTCTGCCGCACATCCGGCCAGAATTCCTTGAACATCATTTCCGCCGCGTCGAACGCAACCTGCTCGCCCCAAACCGAAGCCACGTTTGAAAAGTTCTTCTCGTCCGCCGGATGGTAGCTGTAGATAGACACCACCGCCGCCGTGCCCGATCCAAAGACTTCCGAGACGTTGAATTGGTCTCTACCGTTGTCGCCCTTCACAACCACCAGCCGCTTCAGCACCCGTCCAGTGCGGTAGCCGAAACTTCCTTGCCCGACGCGGAAGTAGCGCGGGTCCTGTTTGAATACCACCGGAAAACCGAACTCCACCATGTAACTCTCAATGGTCCCGTCGCCGAACTGGCTGGCGTACCGCTTGGCGTACCCTTCGGCGCCTTGCCCGTACCCTTTTTCGCTGTTCTGCGCCTGACTGATGCCCGCGAGGAACCCATACCAAAGGAACTCCCCCGGATCGAACGAGGAACGCGTGACGAGCAGGAACTTCTGCTTTGCCGTGATCGGCCCGTTGTACTTCTCCTCGTCCACGCTGAAAAAGTTCGGGTAGACCCAAAGGATGCGCTCGTTCGATCCGCCGTTTTTCTCCTGAATGCTCTGCTGTTTTGCAGTTTGCCCAGGCTGGACGTGCGTTGTCTGGCTCGTTGTCGAAGTCTGTGGAGTCTGCGTCTGAGTGGAACTGCTAGAAGCCGATCCGGATTGCTGCGTCGCGGACTCTTGCGGTGTCGCGCTCGTGGACGAATCCGTGCTGGAAGCAATGCCGCTCTGCGCTGGTTGCTGCGCGAGCAAAGTCGGCGCCGTCATCGTCGCGCCACAAAGAACAAACACAAATCCCGCCACAAAGCTCCATCGCCGCCAGTTCATCTTCAAATCGTATCACCTCGTAAATTCTTGCCCCGGAGGAATAAACGGGCGACCGCTTCAGCAATCGCGACTCGTTGGATTCACAAACCGAAGTCGCAGTTGCACAAAAAACATTCGAGTGTCGCTTGAACCACGCAAGTGTCTCGCAAACTCACAAGCTTCCGTCGCACTTCATGTAACGCTAAAGAAAAGTGTCCCGTATGTATCGCGCTAGGCTTTACGAAAAAATCGCCGCGCCGACATCTCGACCGCTGCACGAGCTCCCTCTCCGCATCGTAGCGCAATCTCACGAGTACTAGGACGCGCACGTCACAGTACTTTGCATCAACTTCAAGTTTCAATTTGGGATTGTATTCAAGAATGAATTGAACTTTCTTCCCCCCAAAAGCAGAAGGCCCGCCTTTTGGGGCGAGCCTTCGAGGGGAGAAAGTTCAAAAGGCCACTGCGCGGTGGGCCAAAGAACTCTTTCCTCGAGGGCAGTCTAGTAGAGGGGTGAAAACGAGTCAAGCAAGAAAGGAGTTACAAAACACCGTTGTAAACATAAGTAGATACGCCAGATAAGCCACTCGCCGGAAAAAGTAAGGAACTCGTCCCCCGATTTTTCCACAGCTTGCTACTTTGACGACTTGCCTTCAATCCCGTAGAAGTCCTCTGCATTGATGGGTTTACTGCCGAGTCCCAGTTGCAACACCTGCATCGTGGAGCTGCGATCAAACACGCGATCCGGCAAAAACCTCTTCATCACCAGGCGAAATCCGCCAAATCCAATTCCTGCAATCACCGCAAACAAACAAATCACCGCCGTGCCTTCAATCGCTCCAACGATCATTCCTCCGATCGTCGGCTCCTTGAATTGGAACGTCGGCTCGTTCCACGTGACTTCCGCGCCCGACTGAATCTGATCCAGCAGCGCGTTCGCTTCCGCCTGATTGCGCGCTCCGGAAACGATCGCCAGCATCGTGATCGCGCGCCGCGCAAAAATCGGCTGTTGCGTCGCGTTGTCGTCCGTCGGATTCACATGCAAGTCGCGCTGGATGTCGCTCAATCTTTTTTGGGCCGACTGCGGAGTAGGGAAGTCCGCGAGCACCAGCGTCAGTTCCCGTCCGTTCACCCGATACTTCGCAACTTCAGCTTCCGCTCCGGCGTAAAATCCCAGCCAGTCGTCCTTTTCCGCAATCGGGAAAAATTCATTCAACACCACCGGACCAAGCACGTACTTGTCCGACCGGTCCACGAATCCCTTCACCGGCAAATGTTCCGTCAATTGCGGCAACGGGCCCTCCGCCGACTTCGGTTTCACCGTCGCTACCAGCGCGTTCAAATCCGCGCCGTGCTTTTGCAGATCTTTCCCGCGCACCTCGATGACCAAATTTCCAACTAGCACTAGCGCCCGCTCATTCGACATCGATGAATGTGCGGCTGCATCAGCGCGCTCCATGTCTCCCGACCGCAAGTACGAATACAGCCCGTACGCGCCCGTCGGATCCTTCATCTTGTACAGCAGCACCTTATAGCTGCCGCTCGCGTCCGCATAGTTCTGCGCCTCGATCGATCCGAGCTCGTACTCCTTCAGCACGCTCGCGCTCGGAACGGTAAATCCATCCGGAGATTGCAGTTGGGCCCCGCTTCGCTCGCCGGTCCGTCCCGCGAACGACCCGGGCAGCACGCCTTGCGCGCGCGCCGCGCCGCACGTCAGCACACCAGCAAAAAGAAACAAAAGGGCACTAAACCGCAAGAAGGGCTTGCGCATATCCATCCCTATTAGACGCCGTTCTTTTACTTTGGGTTCCCCTCGGCGGCTACCGTGCCTGCTCCGCCGCCCGAGGTCAAGTGATTGTCGGAGACCAACTTAGACTTGTCGTACGAAAGGCTGTTCATGCTGTCCAAATAAGCTGCGATCCCGCGGTAGAGCCCGTCGGCCACATGCTGCCGCTGGTCGGTCTTCCGCAGCAGCTTTTCGTCGCCAGGGTTGCTGATGAACGAAATCTCGGAAAGCACCGACGGCATGTTCGCGCCGATCAACACCACAAACGGCGCCTTCTTCACGCCCCGGTTCTTCTCGCCCGAGCTCACCACCTGCATCCGGTGCGACAACGAATCTTGCACGTCGTTCGCAAGTTCCTTCGACTCTTCGATCTTCTCGTTCCGCGCGATCTTTTTGATAATGTCCTGCAGGTCGTGCATCGATTCCTGCGCTTCAGCGTTTTCGCGTGACGCCACTTCCATCGACTCAGCCGATGTCGCGAAGTTCAAGTAGTACGTCTCGATTCCTCGCGCCGCCGGATCGTGGCTCGAGTTCGCGTGAATCGAAATGAAAAGATCGGCCTTCGCGTCGTTTGCAATCGCCGTTCGCTGTTCCAGCGGAATGAACGTGTCGTCCTTTCGCGTGTAGATCACTTCCGCGCCCGGCAATTTCTCTTCGATCTCAGCACCGAGCCGCAGCGCCACGTCCAGGCACAGATCCTTTTCCATCAAGCCGTGCGGACCGATCGTTCCCGTGTCGTGGCCACCGTGGCCCGGATCGATCACGATCTTGCCCACCTTCAATCCCAGCGTGCGCGAAAGCGAACGTTGTCCATCGCGAGTCGGCTTCGGTTCCGTCGGCGCGTCCACCGCACCGGGCTTCGGTTTGTAGTTTGCGCTCAGGCTGTTCTTCGTCGTCGCGCCCGATGAACCCGATGCATTCGCGTTCGTCGTCGATTTCGTTGCCGGTTTCGCATCGGTCTTCACCGGTTCCGGTTCCGGCTTCGGCGCGTCGTTCGCGGGCAAGTCTGCCGCGTGCACCACGCTCGTCTCAGCAGGTTGCGCGGCCGGCGTCGTCGGCGCGGCTGCCGCGTTCGAAGATCCGCCATTCGCACGTATGTCGATTACCAGCCGGTAAGGATTCCCGAGCAGCATCGCGTTGTAGTCCCGCGCGCCATTCACGTCTAGCACCAGCCGCACCACGCCATCCTTGTTCTGCCCGATCCGCACTGACTTCAGCAATCCGTCCTTCACGTCGAACGGCTTCTTCCCGAATCCCGCGCTTATTTTCGCCTTATGCAAATCGAAATAAATCCGATCCGGAGACGTGATTCGCGCCGCGTCAAACGCCACCGT
>JBEKJW010000336.1:0-4383 GCA_050011035.1 Candidatus Acidiferrales bacterium | reverse complement strand
CGCTGAATTTCGCTGGTGCCTTCGTAGATCTCCGTGATGCGTGCATCGCGATAATTTCGTTCCACGGGATACTCGCGACTATACCCATTGCCGCCGTGAATCTGAATCGCTTTGTGCGTCACGCGCGTGGCCAACTCGCTCGCAAATAGTTTCGCGATGGACGCTTCCATCGAAAACCGTGCGCCCGAATCCTGCTTCCACGCCGCGCGCCGCACGAGCAGCCGCGCCGCGTCAATTTCCGTGGCCATGTCTGCCAGCATGAATTGGATCGCCTGGAAATCCGCGATGGGATGGCCGAACGCCTGGCGCTCTTTTGCGTAGGCGAGCGCCGCTTCAAATGCGCCCTGCGCGATGCCGACCGCCTGCGCCGCGATTCCAATGCGGCCGCCGTCGAGCGTCGTCAGCGCGACTTTGTAACCTTCCCCTTCCGCCCCGATTCGATTCCCGACGGGCACTTCGCAATCCGCGAAGGAAAGCTCCGAACACGCCGTCGCGTTGATGCCGAGCTTCTTTTCTTCCTTGCCGACGGCGAAACCCGGCGTGCCCTTCTCCACCACCAGCGCTGTGATTCCCTTCTCGCCCTGTTCCGGATGGGTGTTCACGTAAACGATCGCCGCATCCGCCGCGCCGCCGTTCGTGATCCACGCCTTGGTGCCGTTCACAACGTACTTGTCGCCTTTCAGCACGGCCTTCGTTGCAAGAGCAGCCGCGTTTGAACCGGCCTGCGGCTCGGTGAGCGCGTAGCAGCCAATCTTTTCGCCGCGCGCAAACGGCGCCAGGAGGCGTTTCTTCTGTTCGTCGGTCCCGTAGCGATAAATCGGATCGCAATAGAGCGAGTTCTGCACCGACAAAATCGCGCCGGTGGAAGCGCAATACTTTGAAATCTCTTCGATCACGATCGTGTAGGCGATGTGATCCATGCCGGCGCCGCCGTACTCTTCCGGCATGGCAACGCCCGTCAATCCCAGCTCCGCCGCCTTTGCAAACGCTGCGCGTGGAAAATTCCCAGTCTCGTCGTTCGCGCGCGCGATCGGCTTGATCTCCGCCGCGGCGAATTCGCGCACGCTCTTCTGTAGCAGTTGTTGTTCTTCGGTGAGATCCAGATTCACGATGAGAGCCTTTTACGCACGACTGAAGGATCGGCGAAGCCTAATTTTACGGCGGTGCAAGCCGAAGAAGGAAGGAGCAAATCCCGCGAAAGCGTTACGAAACAACCGCGCCAGCGACCGCATTGGCCTGTGTCGCCGACGGTTCCACATCGCGCCGAAGCAAGCACACGCGCGCGTCGCCAAACGTCTCGTCGAGAACGTTGTTGTAGATCACGTACAACCCGACGGCTCCATTGAGTGCGATCTGCGACCCGATTTTCAAGAAAGCAAAGACCAGCGGCATGCGCGAGAATCCGCCGATGATCGCACTGATGGGAAAGCTTGAGACGAATGCCACGACGATCCCGTAAAGCAGCATCCGCCACATGTAAGCGAACCAGACCCGCACGACTCTTGCGCCTGTTCGCGGAACGAGTTGCGGATGAGCATAGTCTTGGGACGAAACCAGCGCTACACGAAAGTGCCGGAATTTCTTATTCAGGATGTAGATCATCAAAAGGAACGAGAAGCTGAAATAGAACATCCCAACGACGCCTACAATTCCCCACGTGACCGCCTGCGCCGACGAAATCACGACGTTTCGGTACAGAATGCCGAACACCATCGCGCTGACGAACGCGACGACGACTAGGCCGACATTGAGCGGCCAATAAAACGCCCACCAGATGCGCAGCGCGTAATCAAAAGTCGGCTGAACGTAGGGACTTTCTGGTGCCCCCGCGGTGCTGATGCCGGGCGCAGCCAATGTTACCGCCATGGAAGGAGGTTCGTACATTGTGCGACGGGCGGATTCTGCACGTAGGTTCCCGCGAAGTCAAGTGCCGGACTGACCAGTACGCGGGACGACGATGCCTGGCTAAGCCAGTAAATCGATGCGCTACTTCGCTAGCGCGTCGAAAGCCTTCTTCAGTTTTGCGTAAGTGGTAGAAAGCTCTTCCGGCTCGACGCGCGTCTCGCCCACTACAGTCATGAAGTTCGCATCGCCCGACCAACGCGGCAGCACATGCAGGTGCAAGTGACCCGTAACGCCGGCGCCGGCCGCGCGCCCCAAGTTCATGCCAAGGTTGTAGCCGTCCGGATGATACGTATGCTCGAGCGCCGACTTCGCCTTCTGCGCCAAGAGCATCATCTCCGCCAGCGTGTCGTGCTCGACGGCCGCAAGGTCCGCCACGTGCGCGTAAGGCACCACCATCAAATGTCCACTGGTGTAAGGGAATGCGTTCAGGATGATGTAGCTCTTCACGCCGCGCAGGACGATGAGCATCCTCACATCGTCGCCGGCCGTTACGGCGTCGCAAAAAATGCAGCCGTCGTCCTTATGCGGGTCCGCGATGTATCGGTAACGCCAGGGCGTCCACAAATAATCCATCGTGAGGCCCCGCCCGGCCTAGTCGGAGGAGTGCGAAGCCGAGCCGTGATGCTCTCCGCCGGCCGAAGTGCCGCGCGGATTGTTCACGTAGTCTTTCAGTTCCTTGCTCGGCTTGAAATAAGGGATCTTCTTGGGAGGGACTTCTACCTTCGCGCCCGTCTTCGGGTTGCGTCCGGTGCGCCCGCGCCGTTCGCGCGTGCGAAAACTTCCAAACCCGCGAATCTCGATCTTGTCGTCGGCCTGCAGCGCGCCGATGATGCTCTCAAAAATTGTCTCGACCACCGCCTCGGATTCCTTGCGCGGCAACTCGGTGACTCGCGTCACTTCCTCCACGAGTTCCGCCTTGGTCATCGTGTGTTCTTTGTGCGGTTGTTCCGGTTTGTGGTCGGGGGCAAGGTCTGCCATGAATTCGAATCTCCTCGCTAGAGAGTCACTTGAGGCCGGGCTTGCGTCGAGCGGGGCGGCGCGCCGCATCTCCTTCAATATCACCAATCTACCGCCGCGTAAACCATTATTCGCAGCGCCAGCCGAATCGCCAGCTCTGCAAAGCCCGCTCAGGCCGCGCGGCCCTAGAAAACGAAAGCCCGAGCGGCATCTCCGCCCGGGCTTCCATATAGATGATAAACGCGTGCCTACTGGGCCTGGCGCTTCGCCAGAATCGCATCGCCGATCGTGGCTGTCGGCGACGACTTTGTGGACTTCGCTGTTGAGCGGAAGCTCTCGATCTCCTGCCGCTCCTGCTGCTTTTGCGCCGCGCGGAAGCTCAGGCTGATCTTGTGCGTCTCCGGTTCGAGGCGCAGGATTTTGAAATCGTACTCGGTGCCCGCCGTCAGCACCGCCGTCACGCGCGCGCCGCGTTGCGTCTTTTCCTTTTCGCGGTCGCGATCGCCCTTCGGCCTGCGCTCTTCGATCTCCGAGATGTGGCACAGTCCCTCGATGCCCTCGGCCAGTTGCACGAACGCGCCGAAGTCCGTCGTCCGCGCGACTTTGCCCTTAATCACATCGCCGATCTTGTGCGCCGTGAACCAGTCGTTCCAAATATCCTTCACCTGCTTGATGCCGAGCGAAAGCCGCCGGTTCGACGAGTCCACCTTCAGCACTTTGGCTTCAACCGTATCGCCCTTCTTGAACTTCTCGCTCGGGTGCTTGATCCGCTCCGTCCAGCTCACGTCGCTGATGTGGATCAGCCCTTCCATTCCCTCTTCAATCTCGACGAACGCGCCGAAGTCCGCCAGGTTGCGAATCTTTCCGTGCACGATCGTCCCGACCGGATACTTTTCCGCCGCCGCTTCCCACGGATCGGGCTGCGTCTGCTTCAACCCCAGCGAAATCCTCCGCTGGTCGGTCTTCACTTCCAGCACCACCACTTCAATCTCGTCCCCGACCTTCACCACTTTCGACGGATGCTTGGTCCGCTTCGACCAGCTCATCTCGCTCACGTGCACCAGGCCCTCAACGCCCGGCTCGATCTGCACGAACGCGCCGTAGTCCGTCACACCCACCACTTTCCCCGTCAGCTTCATGCCCACTGGAAAACGTTCCGGCACGGTCGACCACGGATCGGGCAGCAGCTGCTTCCGCCCCAGCGAAATGCGCTGCTTCTCCTTGTCAAACTTCAGCACCTGCACCTGAAGGTCGTCGCCCGCTTTCACAATCGTCGACGGGTGCGGCACGCGTCCCCACACCAGATCGCTCACGTGGAGCAGGCCGTCCATTCCGCCCAGGTCGACGAACACGCCGTAGTCGGTGACGTTCTTCACCTTGCCCGTAACCACCGAACCTTCATTCAGCGATTCAACCAGCGCGCTGCGCTTCGCCTTCTGCTCTTCCTCGAGAATCGCGCGCCGGCTCACCACCACGTTGCCGCGCTTGCGGTTCAACTTCAGCACGCGCACTTCGATCTCG
>JBEKJW010000335.1:0-4402 GCA_050011035.1 Candidatus Acidiferrales bacterium | reverse complement strand
GCTTCGCCACGGCGGTCAAGAAAGCTCTCGAAGAGCCGGTTTAGTTTCACGGCAGCGCAACGCCGTCACAAGATTCGCAGCAAGGAGAAGTTGGATTGAACACGAAAGTCACCGACGTCGAAACGCCCGCACCGTCGCCCTCAAAGTCGCAGGTTCGCAAGGTGCGGCAGCACGTCAACCAGAATGAAGGGCTGATCTTCGAGCATTCGCTTCCGGGCAAGCGCGGCATGGAGTTGCCGCCGCTCGATGTGCCCGCGGTCGATCCCGTGAAGGAACTCGGCGCCGCGTTCACGCGCGATTCCGTGGAAGGATTTCCCGAAGTGAGCGAGATCGAAGTGATCCGCCACTTCACTCGGCTCTCGACGTGGAACTACGCGATCGATCTGGGCATGTATCCGCTGGGCTCCTGCACGATGAAGTACAACCCGCGCGTGAACGAGTATGTCGCGCGTCTTGAAGGCCTTGCCACGGAACATCCTGAGCAGCCGGTAGAACTCTCGCAAGGGTGCCTCCGCATTCTCTACGACCTAAAGCAGTGCCTGCTTGAAATCACGGGCATGGATGCGGCGACGTTGCAACCCGCCGCCGGGGCGCAAGGGGAACTTGCGGGCCTGCTGATGATTCGTGCGTATCACGAAAGCCGCGGCGACGCGCGCCGCACTGTGCTGATTCCGGATTCGGCGCATGGCACGAATCCCGCCTCGGTGGTGATCGCGGGCTACGAAGTGAAGAACATCAAGTCGAACGATCGCGGGCAGATCGATACGGATCACTTGCGTGAATTCTGCACGCCGGATGTGGCCGCGCTGATGATCACCAATCCCAGTACAATCGGTGTGTTCGAAGAGCGCATCGCGGAGATTGCGGACATCCTGCACGAACGCGGCGCATTGCTTTATATGGACGGCGCGAACATGAACGCGCTGGCGGGCGTCACGCGGCCGGGCGATTTCGGTGTGGACGTGATGCATCTGAACTTGCACAAAACGTTCTCGACGCCGCACGGTGGCGGCGGTCCCGGTGCGGGACCGGTGATGGTGAAGAAGATTCTCGAGCCGTTCCTGCCGACGCCGGTAGTGGTGAAGAAGGCGGACGGCACATACGGGCTCGATCAGAATCGGCCGCGATCGGTGGGGCGCGTGCGTGCGTTCGTTGGAAACTTCGGCGTGCTATTGCGTGCGCTGGCTTACACGCTGGCGTATGGACCGGGCATTCGCCAGGTAACAGAAGATGCGGTACTCAACGCGAATTACATCCGCAAGAATCTCGAAGGCCTTTTCGACCTGCCATACGATTTGCCATCGATGCATGAGGTCGTGTTCAGCGACGCAAAGCAGAAAGCGCACGGCGTGAACACGATGGACATCGCGAAGCGCCTCATCGACTACGGATTCCACCCATACACGACTGCGTTCCCGCTGATCGTTCCCGGCGCGATGATGATTGAGCCGACGGAATCGGAGTCGCGCGAGGAACTTGATATGTTCATCGACGCGATGAAGTCGATTTCCGCGGAAGCAGAGTCGAACCCGGAACTGGTGAAGACGGCGCCGCACTCGACGCGCGTCGGGCGACTCGATGAAGTTGCGGCGGCGCGCAAGCCGATCCTACGCTGGAAGCCATGAAAGACGTCGTCGAAGTTGCTTCGTTAACTCCGGAACAGGCGGAGATTCTCGCCAGGATTTTCCTGGCGACAGTGAAGAAAGAAGCTGCGACGACTTCGAGGGTGCTGCACGCCGTTCCTGTCGAGAAGTGCAATTACAGGCCGCACGAAAATTCCCGCAGCGCGATCGAAATGGCGTGGCATCTCGCTTCGGTGGATATCTGGTTTCTGCGGAGTTTTCTGACGGGCAAGTTCGAGATGGAAGACGACGAAGAGTCGGTGCCGGCGGATACGACGCCGGCGGATATCGCGTCGCTGTACGACGATGCGTTCGCGATCAAGATCGAGAAAGTGAAGAAGTTGACGCCGGAATTCTGGGCGACGCGGATTCCCTTTTTCGGAATGTACAACCAGCCTGCTGTGCTCTATCTGCAATTCATGCTGAACCACGCGATTCACCATCGCGGGCAGCTCGTCGCGTACTTGCGGCCGATGGGAGCGAAAGTGCCGAACATTTACGGCGGCAGCTTCGACGAGCCCATGGAGTTCACGCACGAAGAGTAGCCCGCCTTCCCCGCCCGGGTAGCTCGCTGTGGTTCATTGCTTCAGAGCTTCGTCCGGTTTCATGGAGATCACGCCCGCATCGGTGATAGTCAAGTCGCGAGCGCTCGTGGTGGCGGGGCAATCTGTGTTTGCGACTTCCCGCACGAAACCGACGCTAGGATTCCAGAAAACTCTTACGTTCATCGGGCATGGGGTCGTCGAGTGCCCTTGGCCGTCTCCATCCTCGCGCGCGCCGTCTTGGGAGTATAGGTGGGCGGGTTCGACCTCAAGCGTCGCGTCCAGCGTTGCCTTCTTGCGTTCGATGGATGCGGCGAACGGTTCGATTCGAATGCTGCCGCAATGGGCGTAAGCGGCGAACTCCGAAGCGACGCGCACCGCGCTGAAGACGTACCTCCCAGTGCCGGAATTGAATCCGGCAGCGAGCCACACAACCTCGTGGAGTGTTCCCTGTTTCGCCGTTACTTGCCACAGCGACACGTCCGAAAATGATTCCAGGGATTCGACCCGGAAAATGGGTTCATCGTCATCTGCAAATTTATCAGCGGCATCGATCGATGCCGGGAAGACCGAACCGCGTGTGTCGGGCGACGAGTAGGGGGCGTCGTTAGTTGGGGAAATCAGTGGCTCGTCCACCAGCGGCTGCGGAAGAATTTCGAACGCGGCAGTCGGGCCCTGAGAATCGACAACCACGGCAAAGTAGCGGGGTTCAATTGAGTTACGGCCGCGTGATGCGAGCAGCACCGCCACGTCGCGGGCATCAGGGGGAGCGTAATGTCCAAGGACGGTGACGATCCCCAGTCCAGGAACGTCTGGCGTCTTATGCACCAAACCGCTGTAGGTGCTCCACGCCGCGGCGGTGTTCAACGTGGGCGGATCGCCTTCTTTGGCGAGATAGGGCGCGTCGGCGCCGCTGCCCAGGTAGAAAGCGTGGGAGACAGGCGGCGTGAACTCGCCGGATTCGGTGGACGTACATAGGAAGTCCGATTTCTTGGCATCCCAGTCGCAGGATAGTGCAGTGCTGGGCGCGCTGACACCTTCATAGACGCCACAGACGCCACCGCCATCGGCCGCAACGCACTGCAGCATCGACAGCACCGAAGGATGCAGAGTCCGAAAATCGAGAAGCAGGATTTTCTGTACAGCCGCGAACGTGCTGGCACCCATTTCGTGGCGCCACCAGGAAACTTCGAAAATAGGAATGTTGTTGTTTTTGAGGGCTAATGACACGGACGGCCCGGGATCGTTGTCTTTATCGATATCGGATTCGGAGCCCGCATAACCCTTCGTGCGTGTAAGGACATCGAGATTCGGGATGTCCGCGGGATCGTGAACGAGCGTGAACCAGAACTCTTTTCGATTTCGCATGGCGCGCACATAGAGAGATACATCTGATTCCTCGGGATCGTCCTGACCCAGATCCTTTTGCGCCAGATAAATCTCCACTCTCTCGTAGGGGAACTTTGCTCCCACGGACGGCTCGATGGAAAGGGACGGCTTGGATTTCTGGAGCTTGGCTATTTCTTCGGGGGACGCGGCGACCAGATGAATTGATTTATTGTCGATCTGGACGGCATTGCCATAGTTGGATGAGCAAACGATAGTGCCGAAGGACGTTGTCTCCTCCTGAGCGGCACACACGGGCGCGGCAAGGAGATTTACGACCCCCAAAGCAGCCGCGGCTGCAAGGAAGAGCGCCAACCGCGGTGTTCTCATGTTGCCCGGCATGCAAGCAGACTTTTGAAATTCTGAATCATCTGAAACAAACGCGGCGTGAGCGGGCCCTTATTCCGACGCACTCCGCGTTCGCATCCCGCGAAGGATGAACTTTTTATTTTTTGTCGATCTTGGCTTTTTCGACCGGGACGCCACGCGAGGCAACTGGAGCCAGGCGCTGAATCGAGGTGAGGTCGACCGATGCGGCGGCGGCCGGGAAAAGCTCCGAACGGCCATCCGAGGTTGCGGCCATCGCGTCGGACATCAATCCCGACGCCGGCGAAGCCATCGGAATCAAGGCGCCTTCGGCTTCTTTCAAGAATGTGAGGCCGTTTTCGCCGCCGTTCCATCCGATCGAGATCACGTCGCCGAGGGAGACTTGTTCGGTGGCGAGAAGGCTGGCGAGCGGATAGACCAGGTGGCGTTCGATGGCGCGTTTCAAATGACGCGCACCGTATTTGAGATCCGTCCCTTCGCGCAGCAGGAACTCCCGCGCTGGCGGTGTCGCACGGAATAGGAACC
>JBEKJW010000334.1:0-4442 GCA_050011035.1 Candidatus Acidiferrales bacterium | reverse complement strand
ACATCTACCGCGAAGACGCGACTGGCCGTCACCAGGTGAACCCGTCGCTGATCGCTGGCGCGGCGCTGTTCGCGCGTGGCGCGCTCCCGCAGCACGCCGCGAAAACGTATCGCTGGATCGACGCACAGGGAACCGCTGAATCGAGCTATACACTCGAGGACGTCGACCTTTCAGGCACGCACACGGCGCACGGACCTGTCGTCGCGGAGATTTCAAACGATCCACTTCCATCGCAGCCGCAAGCCACACTGCTGACGCAATTCAATCAGCGCTACAACACCGCGACTCCGGTGCGAACGATGCCGCACGTGGTGAACGTGACCAACACTGTGCCAATGCCAGAAGTTGCGTCGGGAACGCTGAACGAAATGCCCGCTGCGAAGATTTCCGTGCAGGCCGAAGGCTGGTACACGGTTTCGCAGAGCCAACTCGCAGCCGCCGGGTTCAACACGTCCGGGAACGCCGCAATGCTGAAGTTGTACGCGGAAGGCGTCGAACAGCCGTTCCTGATCCTTGGGAACCAAGCCGGCGCGCTCGGACCGAACGATTCGATCCAATTCTACGGAACGCCGATCGATACGCCTTTCAGCGGCACGCGTGTCTACTGGCTGGTGAACGCGACCGCTCCCGGAAAACGCATCGTCACTTCCGTTGCGCCGAGTTCCGCTCCGTCCGCGCCTGTAGACTTCCTTTCAACCGTCGTGCTGGAACAACGCACGACCTATTTCGCCGCGCTCTTGAATGGCGAGAACAACGACAACTACTTTGGAGCTTCGGTCACCACCGAACCGGTCGATCAAGTCCTGATTGCAACGCACACCGATCCAGCCTCGAGCCTTTCGTCGTCGATTGACGTGACGCTCCAGGGCGTCACCGCTGGTGCCCCGCACTCTGTCACCGTTCAGCTCAACGGCTCGACGATCGGATCTATGGAATTCACGGGTCAGGCGAATGTGACCAACACCTTCCCGATCCAAAATTCGCTGTTACAGGAAGGGAATAACACTGTCACGCTGACCGCAAACGACGGCGAGAATGACGTGAGCCTCGTCCAGTCGATCGCGCTCCATTACCCGCACACTTACAACGCCGATTCGGATTGGCTCGAAGCCACCGCGCCGGCCAACACCAAAGTCTCAATCGGAGGCTTTGCGAACGGCAGCATCCAGGTCTTCGACATCACAGATCCGCTCAACATCACTGCGCTCTCGGGCACTGTATCGCAGTCGAATTCCGCGTACAGCGTCACCGTCTTTGCGCCGTCCGGCACTGGCGGCGTTCCGAGGACGTTGCTCGCATTCTCAAACGATCAACTCGCGCAGCCGTCGGAGCTGGCGTTCCACGCTCCGAATCCGCTGATTGACAGCCGCGAAGGCGCGGAAGAAATCATCGTTACCACCGAGGACTTCCAGCAGAGCCTCCAGCCGCTGCTGAATCTCCGGCAATCGCAGTCGCGCATCGCCCGCGTCATATATATGGACGAGCTCTACGATGAGTACAACTATGGAGAGCGCACGCCGTTCGCGTTACAGGAGTTCCTGCACTTCGCCTATACCAACTGGCGAATTCACGCGCAGGATGTGATGCTCGTCGGCACGGCTTCCGTCGATCCCCGCAATTACCTTGGCTTCGGCTATTTCGATTTCGTGCCGACGCGCCTGATCGAAACGCAGGCGTTCAAGACGGCGTCGGACGATTGGCTCACCGACTTCGATAACACCGGCTTTGCCTCGATGGTGATGGGCCGGTTGCCGGTCCGCACGGCCGCCGAAGCGTCGCTCGTGATTTCGAAGATCGTCAGCTACGAGCAGGGAAGCTCGAACGGCGCGTGGAATTCGCAGGCTCTGTTCGTAGCCGACCAGAACCTAGGCGCCAATTTCTCGCAGGCTGCCACGGCGCTGGTGCCGCTGTTGCCCTCGTCGGTCTCGAATACAACGATCCTGGCGGACACGCTCGATCAGGCTACCGCGCAAGAGCAAATTCTCGCCGCGCTCAATAACGGATCCGTGCTCGTTGATTATTCGGGCCACGGTGCCGAGCAGCAGTGGTCGTTCGAGGACCTATTCGACGACACGGCGGCAGCCGGCCTCACCAACGGCAACAAGCTGCCCGTCTACGTGCTGATGGACTGCCTGAACGGATTTTTCCACGACGTCTACGCCGAGAGCCTTTCGACGGCGTTGATGCTCGCGCCGAATGGGGGCGCGGTCGCTGTGTGGGCCTCTTCGGGATTCACGACGCAGCCGCCGCAGGCCGCCATGAACCAGGCATTCCTCACTCAACTGGCTGCAAACCCGAGCACGCCGCTCGGTTTCGCTACGCTGCGTGCGAAGAAGGGAATTGGCGATCCGGATGTTCGCCGCACATGGATTTTATTCGGCGACCCGTGGATGAGGATCGCGTTTCCAGGCACGTCGAAGTAGCAGCGGTGTTGGAAAAAGCGGCTGGCCATAGTGCACTCGGGCACAGCACTACGCGCCTGCGACCCAATCCGTTACAATCGCTGCTCATGGTCAACGTGAGCGCATGATCTCCATTGCGAAGCTTCAGCGAATCATTCTCGGCGTGTTGGTGGTTGCGTTTCTTCTGTATGGGGGAGACTACGCGATTTTAAAGGCGCGCGGTCCGTCCGGCTTGGGGACCGTGAATATTATCCTCGGTACGCCGATGAAAGACGGCCGGGTTCAGATTTTCACCGGCGCGAACCAGACCGAAACTTGCGTGAACTCGCTCTTCCCGCACTTCGGTTACCGGCCCTGCTGGTACGTGAGGCAAAACGCGACGCAGCTCGTGGAAAATCGCACTCCTGAACTGAATCGCGAGAAACTAGATTTTGTGCGAGCGAGCGATTTTCGCCGTCGTGATGGCCTGCCCTACGTGGCGTTGCGTGTGGTCGGCAATGTGAACCAGCAGGCCGCCTAGAGTCGTCGGCAGCTTCTTCGCCCCGACGTATCGAGGCCGGTCGAATTCCGACGCCTGCAGCGCGCGGACCCGGCGCGCAGACTTTTGCAACGCCTCGTGCAACTCGCCAAAAAGTTCCGCGTGTTTCCCGCCTTCATCCATTTCCGCCGAAAGCGCCCACGTTTGCGTGGAGTTCAACTCGCCGCCCTCGGCGTAGGTGAGCAGACGATCGAGGCTCCGTGCGATGTGGCGCAGATGAAACGCGACGGACGCCACTCCGCACGGCCGCGCGTTCAATTCAGCGTCGGTGAGCGGAGCGCACCAGCGATCGAGATCTTCGCAGGCAAGTTCAAGCGCGTGAATCACACCGCGCTGCACCGGCGGAACATCGGTCCACATTCCGCGAAGCCAGGGCTCAGGTAGAATCGCGACAGACATGAGGCACACCTCTTAAGAACACTGTAGCGCATTCGCAGCGCCAGAGGTGCGTTTCCGTCGTTAATTCTGCGGCTTGTCTTTTGATTTATCCGGCGCGGCAGCCGGTGCCGACGGCGTTGCGGACGTTTTGCCGTTCATTTTTTCCACCGCGCGTCGAACTTCGTCCATCGACAACGTCGGGTTTCCGGATTGTTTCGGAGCGGGTTTCGCGGTGTCGTTCTTCGTGCTCGTCGCCGGCGAGACAGGCTTCGTCTCGCTCGAAGCGCCGGGCTCCGCGTTCGACTCCTGGGGAATGGCTCCGCCGCTATTTGCGTCCGCGGCCTTCGCGGGCGTGACCGCTGCGTCGGCGGCGGTCGCCCCGTTCGTGTCCTGCTGATACAAAACGATCAGTGAAATTCGGCGGTTTGCCGGATCGAGCGGCGCTTCGGGCTTGAGCGGGCGCTGGTCGGCAAATCCCCGCACTTGAGTAATCTGATCGGCGCCGATTCCGTTTTGCTGCATCAAGCGGCGCGTGGAGTTGGCGCGATCGGCGGAAAGTTCCCAGTTGCCGTAGTTCCGCCCATCCGCGTATGGCGCCGAATCCGTGTGGCCTTCAAGAGCGAGCTTATTGGGTAGCTTCCCAAGTTCTCCCGCCAGAATTTTCACGATCTCTTGCCCGTCGGTGCTTAAGTTCGGGCTGCCGCTGTCGAAAAACGTTCCTTTCTCGGATTCCGTCAGCTCGATGCGCAGGCCTTCGCTGGTGATGGTCATCACGATGTGTTTCTTGAGCTTCTCGAAGTTCGGCATCTGCTTCAGGGCCTTCTCCAGCTTTTCCTTGAGCTGGCCCATATTGTCGTGGGAGAGCAGAATTTTTTCGCCTGACCCGGCGATGTTGCTGCCGACTTTGTTCGCCGTCCCCGCCGGATCGCGGAAGTATCCCGCCACGGCTTCGCGCACAGCTTTACTCGTATTGAGCAGCCAAAGCACGATGAAGAGCGACATCATCGCCGTCACGAAATCGGCGTAGGCGACCTTCCACGCGCCGCCGTGATGGCCGCCATGTCCGCCTTTTTTCTTGATGATGTAGATCGCAGGCTTCGTCGTCACGACTGAATCTCCGCGCC
>JBEKJW010000333.1:0-4451 GCA_050011035.1 Candidatus Acidiferrales bacterium | reverse complement strand
ATCATTCATTTCCAGCAAAACGAAATCCGTGAAACCTTTCTTGTGCAACCGCCACGCACAGCTCAGCCCTGCAATTCCGGCGCCGATAATCACGACCGAATGCTTCGCGACTCGTTTGGTTGGAGGAAAGCTGGCGCGGTCTCGCAACCGGTGACCCATCTGGAACGAGTCGTTCACGAACGCGCCTGCAACCGGCTTGTCACCTTTGATCGAGAGACCAATCAGCGCGGTGCTTGCCGATTGCAGAAATTGCCGGCGCGAGGTCTTCAATGGCTGATGTCCTTCCAGTCCTGATCGTAGGTGCGAACCAATATCTGATCGTTGAGGCGGTTTGAGGGCATAGGCAAAGGCGCCATGTCTGGGGGAAATTGGAACAGCGCAGCCAAGCCGTCGAGACTCACAAAGCGGAGGCCCTGCGGCAGCGAGGTTGGGAGCTGGTAATCGCGGAAGCTCGCGATCACAAATCCCCACTCGCCGAAAGATGGCACGTAGACGTGATATGGATATGTTTTGAGTCCCGCCTGCTTCAACGTCTCCGCGATGCACCAATACGAGTCGCGGGCAAACATGGGTGACGTGCTTTGCACAACCATCAATCCCTGCGCGCTAAGGTGACGCGCCGCGGCCTTGTAAAAGGCGGTGGTGTATAGCTTGCCGAGCGAATAATTGGTTGGGTCGGGGAAATCGATCACGATGAAATCGAAGCTATCGTCGTTCGAATCTACCCAAGGGAACGCATCGGCATTGATCACATGCACTTTCGGCGATGAAAAGGATTTCTGATTCAGTGCGGTGAGCATCGGGTGCGTGGAGAATAGACGAATCATTTCCGGATCGAGATCGACCAGTGTGATGCTTTCGATCTGCGGGTATTTCAGAATTTCGCGGAGGGCCAGACCATCGCCGCCTCCCATCACCAGGACCCGGCGTGGAGCGGGAATGGACGACAATCCGGGATGGACGAGCGACTCGTGATACCGATATTCGTCGCGCGAACTAAACTGCAGATGGCTGCTGAGGAACAACCGGATGTCGTCCTTGAAGCGTGTGAGGACGATGTGCTGATATCGCGTGTCGCGCGCGAAGATAATTTCATCGGCATAGATGTTGTCTTCGGCGGCGATTGTAATTCGCCTCGCTTGCGCCAGACCGACTGTCAAGCCGAACAGCACGACGACGCATATGATTCGCAATCCCCGAACCGAAGGCAGCAGCTTTACAAACAGGAAAGTGCTCCACAGCGCGACCAGTACGTTGACGATTCCGAACAGCATGGCGGACCGGACAAGCCCGAGGTAAGGGACAAGCAGAATCGGAAACAGGAGCGATGCCGCGAGCGCACCGAGATAATCGAATGTAAGCACATGGGCGACGACGTCGCGAAAGTGGTAGCGATCGCGGACGATCCGCATCAGCAGTGGAACTTCCAAGCCAACGAGAACCCCGATGACGATCACCAGGGCGTACATCAGAAGCTGAAAACCCTGCGTGTAGGCGAAGGCCAGAAACAGCAGCGCCGATGAGAAGCCTCCCACCACGCCTAGCAGCAGCTCAATCCACACGAAGTGGTAGGCGAGACCACGATCGATGTAGCGCGAAACAGCGCTGCCGATTCCCATCGCGAATAAGTAACAGCCGATGATCGTGGAAAATTGAAGGACGCTGTCGCCGAGAAGGTAGCTGGCGAGTGTTCCTGCGATGAGCTCGTAGATGAGCCCGCACGCGGCGATCAGCAGCACCGTGATGAAGAGTAGAATGCCCACAGCTTAGTGGACAGCCGACGCGATAATGATACAAATTCCGATCGACATCGTTCCAATCAGTATGGCGAGTGCAATGTTGTGTTCCTGCACTATTTCCTTCCAGAGGTGATATGGCGTGACCTTATCAATAACAAAAAAAGCCGCGGCGAAGACAAAAATGCCGAGCGCCGCAAATACAACCGCGCTTACCAGGTTGCCGAGTTGGACTCCCATTTACTTGCCTCCTGTGTAGTGATGATAGCTGCTGTACACCGAACGATAGGAACCGGGGTTATCGCGAACGGACCTGGGGACGTTCTTCACCACATCAACTGAGTCGAGGCTCCACCCGCGGTATTCGGCGATTCCGAGCGCGGCAAGTACGAGAATGCCATAGAGAATGTACAGATTCCTGATCATGAGTCATCTCTTTTTCGGAATAGATTCCCCAGATCCGTCAGACGATCGGAAACGTTAGAGTCGTCGCCCGACCCGGACGATCCATAATCACTCTCAGCCCAGCGCAGATGTTCGAAATTCACGGAACGCCATGTGATGAGGCCGGCCGGAACCAGCAAGGCCAGCAGCGCTATGCCGGCGAAGCTAGCCTGGGGAACGTCGCGTCTGGCGGAAACCGAGTAAGAAATGGTCCCGTTCCCAGCATCCGACTCCGGCTCGATCCGGAGGTAGTAATTCCCGGGCGGCACGCTGGGGATCACGACGTTATCGGAACGGCTGCCTTCCGACCAAGATCCGTCTTCGTCGTACCCGGCATAGAAACTGACTTCGCGGCCAAAGTCGAAAGCCTGGCCCGTGTCTTGGTTTATGAGCGCGTAGTTCAGGTAGATCCACTTGTTGGTGACGTCAGCCTCGGTCTTCAACTCAACGTTGGAAGTGCGTCCCTTCAGTTGGAACACATCCGTCACTAAAGATGCTTCGCCGTGATCGTCTGTGTTGAATGTGTAGTGCCCTTCGATGACCCGCTCATTCCTTGCGAAGAACCCGAAGAGAATCATCATCACTGCCAGAATCGCCAGGAATCCGGCGCACGTCACCCAGATCGCTTTGGCATCTGCACCGAGAGGAGAAGGTTGGTTTTCGTAAACCCCGATGCGCTCGGGAGGTTCTCCTTGAAGACCGAAGGCCTTCCAAACGTCCTGGCCCGACATGTACTCGGCGATGGACCAGTTCACTTCTTTACCGTTGCGTTCGCTCGAAATCACGCGGGGCGGCGAGACGTAGTCAGATACCTCGGAAGACTCACCGACTCTGACCTGCCAGGGAAACTCGCCAAGCACAAACTTTGTTTCCGCGTTCACGGTTTGAAAGTGCCTGTAGGTTTCTCCGAGATAGCTCAACGTAGCGGGACTGTTATCGTGATTCACAACCGGCAAGGAGCGCAGCTCGCTAGTGTCGTTCCAGTGGCCGTTATATTCAGTGAGGTAGCGAAAGCCCTTGTACGGATTGAAGAGAACGTACTCGTGCCAGCTGTAACTGATGCCTTCGACGCGGATGGTAACGCGCTGAAAACCGATGACCTCGTAATCCGTTCCTCGAATCTTCCCGCGCGTGCCGAGAGGAATTAGTGGTGGATCCTCGTGTGTGGCAGCTTTGAACTTCTGCAGTATCGCCAACTGCGGATCCTGTGCGTCCAGGATTGAACGGCAATTTGCGCAAACGACCGTCACAGCCTGGTTTAGAGACCGAAGCGCGATCGCAGCCCCGCACTGAGGACAGTTGAGCGACTTCACCTGCGGAGTTCCCGGCGGCGTCGGGCCAGTTGTAGTCATGGAGTCACGACCAGCCTTCAAACTTCCGTAGGTTCTTGAAGTTCAAGTCTTCGAACTCGACGGACTTCCCCAAATACAAAGCTGGCTTCGGGTCGCTGTAATCGATCGTCGCGAACTTGCCATCCGTCGTCATCAGATCGACGAACACGGCATCGTCTTTGCCCCAGTATTCGAACGGCAATTCTCCCTCGACGCCGCTGTAATGAGCCTTCGTGATGGTTGTTACGTCGTAACTGTCCCCATCCCAGGCGTAGCTCTCGCCGACCTTGCATTGTGAAGGCAACTTTCGGCCGTCCGCCGCGAACGTCACGGCATACTCACTCTGCGCGTCGGAGAGCCAGGCGCTGCCGTCGTTAATTACCAAATGCCACTCGTTCCAATTTCCTTGATCGAACTGATAAATAATTCGGCCGATCACCACGAAGGCCCGGTGGTTGTAGATCCCTTCCGTGCCGATCTGAATGGGAGAACTATTGGGCGGCAAATCAGCGACTTGACCAACCTTCTGCAGATCGATATCGGTTCGAACCAAAATCGATTTGCAATACTCGCAAACGGTCTGGACGCTGCTGGACCAACGGAATGTGATTTTCGCGCCGCAGTTAGGACAGTTCGCGCTTGGTTGCGTCATCCGCTATGACTCTCGCGCGAGATCTTGGCGCTCGCGCCGGTGGGCTCATGTGCAATTCCATTGAGCGACCCGTAAGGCCTGACTAGAGACCGGACGGTGACAGAGGTTGCGCCGAACAGCTGTTTGAGCTCCGCTTCAAAATTCCATTCGTCGCGAGGAACGCAGCAGAACAGGTTCAGACTGAGGGATCCGAATTCGGGAAAGGTGTGGCACGCAAGATGCGATTCCGCCAGGAGGCAAAGTCCCGTGATTCCGCCCGGGCTGGGAAACTCATGCCATTGCGTCTGC
>JBEKJW010000332.1:0-4454 GCA_050011035.1 Candidatus Acidiferrales bacterium | reverse complement strand
GGCAAGTCGCAAGTCACCGTGGAATACGAAGACGGCAAGCCCAAGCGCATCGACGCCGTCGTGATTTCCAGCCAGCACAGCGACAAAGTCTCGCTGGAGACGCTGAAAGATTTTGTTCTGAAGGAAGTCATCAAGCCCGTTCTTCCGGCCGACATGGTCGATAAGAACACCAAGTACTTCATCAACCCGACCGGACGCTTCGTTACCGGCGGCCCGATGGGCGACTGCGGTCTCACGGGGCGCAAGATCATCGTCGACACCTACGGCGGCTATAGCCGTCACGGTGGCGGCGCGCTCTCCGGCAAGGACGCGACGAAAGTTGATCGCTCGGCGTGCTACATGGCGCGCTACGTGGCGAAGAACATCGTCGCTGCGGGCCTCGCGTCGAAGGTCGAAGTTCAGCTGGCCTACGCGATCGGCGTTGCCGAGCCGGTGTCCGTTATGGTCGATACGTTTGGAACGGGCACGATTCCCAACGCGCAGCTCACCGAATTGGTTCGCGCAAATTTCAAGCTCACGCCGAAGGGCATCATCGAAACGCTCGACCTTCGCCGTCCGATTTACCGCCCCACCGCCGCTTACGGCCACTTCGGCCGCAAGGGCGCGGGCTTCACGTGGGAAAAGACGGACAAGGCCGATACGCTCCGCAAGGAAGCAGGTTCGCGCGGAGCCGTCGCAGTTACGCGTAATTAACCAATACCAGCGCACCGCCCCGGCGGGCGTAGCAATCGATTTCAGTTTGAGGGGGAGAGTCTCGTGGAAACGGCAACCAAGATCGCAGGAGACGTAAAGGACATCGCGCTCGCGGAGAAGGGCAAGCGCAAGATCGAATGGGCCAACCAGCAGATGCCGGTGCTCCAATTGATCCGCAAGCAGTTTATCAAGGACCAACCACTGAAGGGCATCCGTATGGCGGCGTGCTTGCACGTCACCAGCGAGACCGCGAACCTGGCGATCACGCTGCGCGACGGCGGCGCGGACCTCGTTCTGTGCGGCTCGAACCCGCTTTCGACGCAGGATGAAGTGGCGGCTTCGCTCGTGAAGGACTACGGCATCCCGACTTACGCGATCAAAGGCGAGGACAACGCCACGTACTACTCGCACATCGCTGCGGCGCTCGACCACAAACCGCAGATCACGATGGACGACGGCGCGGACTTGGTGACGCAGCTGCTCACAAAGCGCACTGACCTGCTGAAGAACGTGATTGGCGGCACAGAAGAGACGACCACTGGCGTGATTCGCCTCCGCGCAATGGCGAAGGACGGCACGCTGAAGTTCCCGGTGATCGCGGTCAACGACGCGCTCACCAAGCACATGTTCGATAACCGCTACGGCACGGGCCAGTCCACGATTGACGGCGTGATTCGCGCGACGAATCTTCTGATCGCCGGGATGCGCGTGGTCGTCGCCGGTTACGGCTGGTGCGGACGCGGCGTTGCGATGCGCGCCAAGGGATTGGGCGCGGACGTGATCGTCACCGAAATCAACCCGACGCGCGCTCTGGAAGCCATCATGGACGGCTTCCGAGTGATGCCGATGCACGACGCCGCGAAACTCGGCGAAATATTTATCACCGTCACCGGCAACAAGTCGGTTTTGGCGCATGACCACTTCGAAGGGATGAACGATGGAGCGGTCGTTTGCAACTCCGGCCACTTCAACGTCGAGATCGATATCCCGGCGCTCGAGAAGCTTTCCAGCTCGAAGCGCGAAGTTCGTCCGTTCGTTGATGAGTACGTCATGAAGGACGGCCGCAAGATTTACCTGCTCGGCGAAGGTCGCTTGATCAACTTGGCCGCTGCAGAAGGCCACCCTGCCGTCGTGATGGATATGAGCTTCGCGAACCAGGCGCTCGCGTCCGAGTACATGGTGAAGAACGCGAAGGAATTGAAGCCGCAGGTCTACGCGGTACCGGAACACATCGATCGCGAGATCGCAAAATTGAAGCTCGCGTCGATGGGCGTCAGTGTCGATAAGCTCACCGCGGAGCAGGAGCACTACCTGGCTTCGTGGTCGGAAGGCACCTAAGGCACATCGCAACACTCAAGTCTTTTCATCGAACGCCCGATTCAGTCAGAGCTGGATCGGGCGTTTTTCTTTTTGTCGCCCATTGAAGTGCGAAGGGCCGTGCTAAAATTCCGTCGATGCATCTCCTCTGTTTGCCGGGCCAATTCCTCACATGATGCAAGACTGGGCCAATTGGTCGATTGAGACCGCGCTTCGCCGTGGGGCGACGTATGCGGACGCGCGCGTGATGGACATCCGCCAGCGAGACCTGAGCACAAAGAACGGCGAAGTCGGCACGCTCGTCGAAGGCGAGACGCTGGGCATCGGCATCCGCGTGATCGTCAACGGCTCGTGGGGCTTTGCGTCCACCGACTTGTTGACGCGCGAAGGCGTGCAAGCGTGCGCCGCGCAAGCCGTCGAGATCGCAAAAGCTTCCTCGCTCGCGAAGAAAGAAGACGTCGCGCTCGCGCCCGAGAGAGCGTACATAGATACCTGGCAAAACCCATTTCTGAAAGATCCGTTTCACATTCCCGTTGAAAGGCAGATCGGTCTGCTTCTGGCTGCGGACGCCGAAATGCAGCGTGTGAAGGGAATCACGCTCGCTGAAGGCTCGATGACGTTCAAACGCATCGAGCAGCTTTTTGTTTCGAGCATCGGCTCATCGATCCACCAGGTGAAGATGCACTCCGGCGCCGGCATTATCGCGACAAGTTTCGCCGGGAGCGAAATTCAGAAGCGCTCGTATCCGAATAGCTTCGGCGGGCAACACGCGTTGCAAGGTTACGAACTAGTGGAATCGTTTGATCTGGTTGGCAACGCTCAGCGTATCGCGGAGGAAGCTGTAGAGCTGCATTCGGCGGCGCAATGTCCGGAGCAGACTGGCACGATCATCCTCGGCGGCTCGCAACTCGGCCTGCAGATTCACGAATCGGTCGGGCATCCAATCGAACTCGACCGCGTACTTGGGCAGGAAGCCAACTTCGCCGGGATGAGCTTTCTCACGATCGATAAGCTGCGAAAATTGAAATACGGGTCGGACATTGTGAACGTGGTCGCCGACGCGCGGCTCGAACACGGCCCGGGCCTCGGCACGTTTGCTTACGACGACGAAGGCGTTCCCGCACAGTGCACGCCGATCATCACGAACGGACTTTTCACCGGCTACCTGAGCAGCCGCGAGACTGCTTCCGCGATCGGCGAGACGCGCTCCGGCGGAACGATGCGCACCGAGAGTTGGAATCGCCTTCCGATGATTCGCATGACGAACATTAGCATCGACCCCGGCACGTGGCGTTACGACGACCTGATCGCTGACACCGACGACGCGATTTTCATGGAGACGAACCGGTCGTGGTCGATTGATGATCGCCGGTACCATTTTCAGTTTTCCACGGAGATCGGCTGGGAAATTAAAGGCGGCAAGAAAGGCCGCATGATCAAGAATCCGAGCTACAGCGGCATCACCACGGATTTCTGGAACAGCTGCGACGCGATTTGCTCGCGCGAGCATTGGACGCTTTGGGGGACGCCGAACTGCGGCAAAGGCCAGCCGATGCAAACGATGGGCACGGGCCACGGTGCGTCACCGGCGCGGTTCCGCAATGTCAAAACGGGAGTGGCGTTCGCCAAGTGATGGCTGCGCGGAAAAAAACCTCGAAATCGAAGCAGCGAACTCGCGGTGGTGCGGCTGCTGTGCGTGTTTCGTCGCGCGTCACACGTGCTCACTATTCCGCCGCCGGCCTCGAACACATCGCGCATCGCATCCTGAAACTCAGCGAAGCCGACGAGACCGAAGTCGAGATCGATTCGTCCGTCGACGCCCTCACGCGCTTCGCGAACAATACGATCCACCAGAACGTCGCCGAGCAGACTCTCGTCATCAGCGTCCGCGCGAATGTCGACGGCCGAACCGCTCGCGCCACCACGAACAAAACCGACGAAGAGTCGCTGCGCCGCGTTGCTGCTGCTGCCGTGCGCCTCGCGCGCAACGAACCGAAGAATCCCGACTTGCTTCCGATGCTGAAGCGGCAGAAATATCAGCCCGTAAATCGCTTCTACGCCGCGACCGTCGCGGCCACGCCGGAGGCCCGCGCGAAGGCCGTCGCAAGGGTTTGCAAAATGGCGGACGCCAACAAGCAAACCGCCGCCGGCATTTTCTCGACCGGCTTCGCGCAGTCGCTGCTCGTGAATTCGAAGGGCCTCCTCGCGCGATACGAGCATACCGACTCGGAATTTTCGATCACGATTCTGGAGGAGAAATCCTCCGGCTGGGCGAAGGCGAATTCGCCGAATGTGGCCGACATCGATCCTGACGCCTTGGCACGCAGCGCGAGCCACAAAGCCGCGGCGTCGCGCGAGCCGCGCGAGCTGAAGCCCGGCCACTACACCGCAATCCTCGAACCTTCGGCGGCGCTCGATCTGGTCGGCTCGCTTTTCTTCGATTT
>JBEKJW010000331.1:0-4473 GCA_050011035.1 Candidatus Acidiferrales bacterium | reverse complement strand
GCGCACTTCAATCGCGGCATGGCGCTTCTGCACCTCTCGGGCTCCGAAGCCGAAGCGGCGCGAGAGTTCAAAGAAGCGAACAAACTCGATCCTTCACTCACGCCGCCACAGTAATTCCGCTATAGCAAATCGCAAATTCGTAAAATGAGGTGTCCTTTACAGCGTTGCTCTGCCGCCTTATGCTGAACGCACTGCGGTACGCCCCAGGTCGCTAGGCTCACGCGGAGGTTCTCGATGATTCTGATCGTTGTGGCGGTACTCGCTCTTGTCGTGATCTTTGTGATCGCGATGTACAACGGCCTGGTGCGGCTGAAGGTGCAGTGCGACAACGCCTGGTCGGACATCGACGTGCAGCTGAAGCGGCGCTACGACCTGGTTCCGAATCTGGTGGCAACGGTGCAGGGCTACGCCGCGCATGAAAAAGGGACGCTCGAAGGCGTGGTGGAAGCGCGCAACCGCGCGATGAGCGCGACGGGACCGGCCGCGAAGGGCGAAGCCGAAGGCATGCTGACGAGCGCGCTGCGGCAAGTGTTCGCACTGGCCGAAGCGTATCCGCAACTGCGCGCTGTGGAGAGCTTCACATCGCTCCAAAATTCGCTCTCGCAAATTGAAGACGCGATCCAGAACGCGCGGCGCTACTACAACGCCGTGGTGCGGGACCTGAACACGAAGATCGCCGTGTTCCCCTCTAACATCATCGCGAACATGTTCGGCATCAAGGGCCGCGAATTTTTCGAGATCAGCGCGCTGGCCGAACGAGAAGCGCCGAAGGTTAACTTCGGCGGAGCGGCGTAATCGCCCGCGGCGCCATGCATCCGCGGCAACGCACAATCCGGTGCTGCGCCTGGCTGGCGCTTGCCATCCTGCTGGTGGCGCTCCCTGCGCTGGCGCGGCAGATCGTCATCCAGAATTTCGACGAAGAAATTCAGGTGAACGCCGACGGAACGATCGACGTCACCGAAACGATCGAAGCGCAATTTGTCGGCCAGTGGCACGGCCTCTACCGGACAATTCCCACCGAGTACACCACGCCCGAAGGGCTCAACTACACGCTGATGGTCGACGACATTCGCGCGACCGACGAGAGCGGGAGCCGCTTGAAAATCGATGAAACCAGCGTCGGGCGCGACAAGAAACTAAAAATCTGGGTGCCGGGCGCGGATGACGCGACGCACACGATCGTGCTGCATTACCGCGTGATCGACGCGATTCGTTTCTTCGAAGACCACGACGAGCTTTATTGGAACGTGACTGGCAACGAATGGGACAACGTGATCCAGCACGCCTCGGCGCGGATCGACCTGCCAGACGGAGTGTCGGGGCTCAAAGCCGTTGCGTACTCGGGAAGACTTGGCACAACGGGACACGACGCGCCGGTAGAGGTGAATGGCAACGTGGTGAGCGCCATGACGGCGCACGCGCTCGGTTATCGCGAGGGGCTGACGATCGCCGTCGGATTCGACAAGGGCCTTGTGCGGCAGCCGACGGCGGCGATGAAGTTCTGGCGCACGCTTACCAGCAACAAGCCGTTCGCGATTCCGATCCTGGCGTTTTTCACGATGTTCTGGCTTTGGTGGACGCGCGGGCGCGACCCGGAACGCGAATCGATCGCGGTGCAGTATGAGCCGCCGGATCAGCTCACGCCGGGCGAGTGTGGAACGCTTGTCGACAACTCTGTGGACATGCGCGACATCACGGCAACACTCGTTGACCTGGCGGTGAAGGGTTACCTCACCATCGAGCAAATCGACGAAAGCCACGTGATGGGGCTCACGCACAGCAAGCAATACGTATTTCATTTGAAGAAGCCGCCGGCGGAATGGAGCAGCGCGCGGCCGCACGAATACGAAATGTTGACGGCGCTGTTTGATGGAGGCGCGAGCACGGACGTGAAGCTGCAGGATTTGCAGAACAGCTTCTACACGCACTTGCCGACGATTCGCAGCAGCATCTTCGATTCGTTGATGAAAGACAAATATTACCTGCACCGTCCGGATACCGTCACCGGCGGCTACATGGCTTTTGGAATGCTGGTCGGAGTTTTGTTTGTCTTCGGCTCGGGCTGGCTGATGAACTTGAGCGGCATCGCCCGCGCGACGTGGGTGATCAGCGGCGTTTTGACCGGCGCGGTAATTTGTGCGTTCGGCTACTACATGGGCGCGCGGACGGTGCTGGGCGCGCGAGCCCGCGCGAAAGTGCTCGGCTTCGAGGAGTTCCTCGGGCGCGTCGAGAAAGATCGGATCGAGCGCATCGTGCGCACGCCGGACATGTTTGAAAAGTTTTTGCCGTTTGCGATGGCGCTGGGTGTGGAGAGGAAATGGGTTGCGTCGTTCGCCGGCATCGCGATGCAGCCGCCACAGTGGTACGCGGCGCCGTACGGCGTGGGATTCAACCCGGTGTTTTTCGTGAACGACATGCACTACATGGCGGCACAGACGGGGACGATGATGGCGACGTCGCCGCGCAGTTCGGGGGGATCGGGATTTGGTGGGGGTGGATTTTCGGGCGGCGGATTCGGCGGCGGCGGTGGCGGAGGGTTTTAGATTGTGTGGCTACGGCGCCGTCGCGCCGGCGGACTGCGTGTGACATTGCGCGTCAGGCGTTCTTGAGCGGCTTGCGGAAGGATTTCTGCGATTTGTAGTGTTCGTAGCCTTCGCGCAAGTAGAACGCGTGCGCGCGATCGCGAATTACGTTGGAGCGTAGGCGCACAGTGTCCGCGTCGCGTTCGCGGGCCCAGGCTTCGGCGCGTGCGAGAAGTTGCTCACCGATGCGCTGCGAGCGAAATTCATTTCCCACCACAAAGCCGGTGATTTCCACATGCGGGTCCGATTCGATCGTGCCCTGCACAGCAACGCAGATCCAGCCGGCGATGGGCTCTCCTGCGCGTTGCGCAACGAAGACAGCGTGCTGCGGCGAGATTCTGCCGAGCTCGGCGAGGCGGCGCGCGATGTCGTCGGCTGTGGAAGGATAGCCAAGTTCGCCTGCCAGTTCAGCGAGGCGTGCGTAGTCGGCGGCCTCGGGCGTGCGAATTGTGAGCGCGGATTTTTTGGGTTCATGCTCGGCGGATGGCACGCTTCCCTCCTCTGCGCCTGGCGCATCAGAAAGTTTTGTCTGAATCGAGAAGAATCGTCACGGGGCCGTCGTTCACAAGCTCGACGGCCATGTGCGCCTGGAAAATTCCTGTGGCGACCGTGATGCCGCGCTTGCGCAACTCGGCGACGAATTCCTCGTAACCTGTCTTGCCCACGTCGGGTGGGGCAGCGCCCATGAAACTCGGCCGTCGCTGGCCGCGCGCATCGCCATAGAGCGTGAACTGCGAAACCGCGAGAATCGCGCCACGCGTATCGGCTAGCGAGCGATTCATCTTGCCTTGATCATCATTAAAGATACGCAGATGGATGATTTTGTCGGCCATCGCGGCGGGTGTGCCGGGCGCGTCGTCGCGTCCGACGGCGACAAGCACGACAAGGCCTGCGCCGATTTCACCGACCACGGTGCCATCGACGCTCACTCGTGCTTCGGTGACGCGTTGGATCACGGCTCTCATGTTTGCGCGGCGACGTTACCGGGTGAAGATTGTAATGCGCGGGCGCGCAGTGGGCGAGCGAACGTTTGCGGCATCGCGGTCAGTCATAGGCACGAATTATGTTAGAACCGTTCGGAGACGAAGGAGCGACGCGTGAAGCTGGCACTGATCGGAACGCATGGAGTGGGTAAGACAACGCTGGCGTTCGAAATTTGCTCGCTGCTGAAGAAGGCGGGGCGGCACGTGGAACTGGTGACCGAGGTCGCGCGGCAATCGCCGTTTCCGGTGAACGCGGAAACGACGCTCGAAGGTCAGCTGTGGATCCTACACGCGCAGATCGCGGCGGAGCTGGATGCAGCGCGGCGAGCTCCGAATGTGATCGCCGACCGCTCGGTGCTCGACAACTACTGCTACCTGGTAAACAAATTCGGGCGGCAGGCGGCGCTGGAACCGTGGCTCGCTTGGTGGATGAATTCGTATGCGCACCTCGTTGGGGTGCCGACGAGCGACGATGGTATTCAGCCGGACGGATTTCGCTCCGACGATCGAGCGTTTCAGGCGCGCATCCACGAGGTGCTCATCGAGCTGCTCTCTTCGCCGCCATTCGACAAGATTGCGCCGCCAGTATTGTGGCTTCGCGCCGGCGACCGCGCAGACTGGGCAGCGGAAGTTTTTGAAGTGGCGATGCGCCTGAATGGTGTTTTTCGGGAACCACCCCTTTCTGAGTCGTGCAAAGGGCTGCGAACGGCGGTCGCCGACGGAGAAATTCGCCGAGATGAATCGCTAGAGGCCGTAATCGATCGCCATCCGGATTATTTTGATTGTGACTCGCTCGATTTGGTCGAGATCGACATGGAATTGGAGAGCCGTGGAAGTCCCAATCGGCTGCAGACGGTCGGGGATTTCTTAGACTTTCTCGATCGAGGCGGCTTCGATGATGGTGGTGC
>JBEKJW010000330.1:0-5205 GCA_050011035.1 Candidatus Acidiferrales bacterium | reverse complement strand
AGCGTCGCACGCGTCGTCGGCAACTCGCTCAGCGATCGCACGCGCACCCCCGTCACGATCTCTCCGCCGAGTTCGATCAAGTACGACGCGAGCGCATCCGCGATTTTCTGCGAGCCGCCGCGCGGAATCGGCCATCCATATACGTGCCCCACCGCCGCGAACACCAGCGCCACCGCTCCCGTTCCCAGCGAGTCGAGTGGCTCGAGCGAATGCGCCGCCAGCCCGGCGATCAAAGCCCGCGCTTCCTCCGTCGCAAACCGTCCTCGCGCTATCGACATCGCCGACTGTATCGCATGCACTCCAAATGCTGCCGCCGCAAGCGGATGCTTCGGCAACCCGATCGGCCCGGTCGTCACATCTTCGAGCTCCGACCAATTCTTCGCGAGCGATCCGACGAGCCTCCGCCACGTGAGACCGTCGGCACCGAGCGCCGCGCAAGTTTTCTCTATGTTGCGATTGAGAATCGCGGCGCGCCCGCCGTCCAGCGGATGCGCCACGCATAAGGGAGGATGAATCCAGTCGAGGCCGTGCTGCGCAAGCGGCAGCTCGCGGAAAAAGGGAGACGCCGCTCCCATCGGATGCACAGCCGAACAAACATCGTGTACGAATCCCGGCAGCGTCAATTCCGCCGAGCGCGTTCCGCCGCCGATCTCATCGGCCGCTTCGAATACGACGACCGATTTTCCCGCGCGCGCCAGCGTGATCGCCGCCGCAAGGCCGTTCGGCCCCGAGCCGATCACCACCGCGTCGTATTCGCCGCGCCTCGTCACGCGTCGAGCTTACGACGCTCGCCTACTTGTAGAACAGTTAATCTTGCTCGTGCGCAGGCCTGCGCTGACTCACTTATCCTCCACCACCTTCGGATACAGCTTGTCCGGCGCAGACATGTACTCAAATGGATTCTTCTCGCTCCACTCAACGTTCTCGAGCGCCACGCGCCCCTCCGGCCGTACATAAAACCGAAACTCCCACAGCAGCGGCGCGCCCTCGTGATACGTCATGTAAATCAGCCGGAAGTAGCGCGTGCTATTTGGCAGGTACGATTCGTCGATCAAGTCGTAACCGGAAAGTTTTCCGTACGGACTCGCCGGAGGAGTCACCAGTAACGCGTCGAGCTTGTTGCGAAAATTCTCCATCATCGTCTGCCGCCCGTCGTCGTCCTGCGCGTAGCCGAGTTCGTTCGAAATCCAGCGCGCCGCCTCTTCCGTGTTCCCGGTCGAGAGATTCGAGAACAGCTCCTGGCATGCCTTGTGCGCCTCATACAAAGACTCGCGGCTCGGCGTCCGCGTTTGCCGCGTCGGCTGCGCCGGTTGTTGTTGCCCAGACTGCCCAGACTGCTGCCCGCTTTGCGCCGGCGGATTCGCCTGAGTCGCCTGTCCCGCCGCGCCTCGTGCCGCCATCATCAGCATGAGCCCCGCTACAGCGATGTACACACGCATCCGCATGATCCGTTCCCTCCAATACGCTCGAACATAAGACGCACGAACCCCACAGTTGGATAGAGCTACGCGCTTATTCGGAGAACTTCTGATACTCAAGAAAAGTGTTGGCGTCGCGGGCATTGTAGAAGATCAGGCGAACTTCGCTGATGCGCGCGTCGCCCTTCAAAAACACCTCGATGGCACACGACACCACCGGCGCGGCCATCTCCGCCGGATAACCATAAATTCCCGTCGCCACCGCAGGAAACGCGACCGACTTCGCTCCTCCGTCCGCCGCCACCCGCAGCGCATTGCGGTAACACGACGCGAGCGTCACCGCGTCCGGTTCCTCGGCGCCGCGCCGGATCGGTCCGACCGTATGAATCACCGCATTCGCCGGCAGCTCGCCGGCGCAAGTCGAGACCGCCTCACCCGCCGGTAATCCCTCGCGCCACTTCACGCGGCGCAATTCCTGACACGCCTTCAGAATCGCAGGCCCGCCCGCACTGTGAATCGCGCCATCAACGCCGCCTCCACCAAGCAGCGAACTATTCGCCGCATTCACAATCGCGTCGACGTTCTGCCGGGTGATGTCGCCCACGCGCACCGTCACGCGCCCGCCCAAAAAACTCCGCAATACTCCTCACTGTCCCATCGCGCCTCACCATCCAACAAACTCAATTGTCGCAATTATCCAGTGCAGGCAGGAACTACTTCCCCGGCATTTGCGGGATCATCCAGGCATTGCTATTCGTAGTGAGTTCGCTGATCGCGATTTTGCGGCCATCGGGCGACGGCGAAAGTTCCTGCACCGCCCACGAACGCGCGCTCAACTGCTTCGCCTTGCCGTTCTCGTCCACCAGCCAGATCTGCGAGCCGCGCGACGTTTGCGACGCGACGAAAAACGCTTTGCCGTCCGCGGTCCACGCCAACGCCTGCAGCCGGTTCAGGTCGTTGATGTTCACCGTTTTCATCGCAGACGCGCCGCCGCCGTCAGCGTCGGTCCGGCCGGTGGCGAAAATATGAATCGCCGCCTGATCGAGTTCGTTCGCGCTGTATGCGATTCGCTTGCCGTCAGGCGATAAATCCCAGAATCGCGCGTCAGCCAAATTAACCGTCGCGATCACGCGGACTTGTCCTTTGTACGGATCGAACGCCGCGAAGGTCACTTTGCTTCCCGAGCTGTCCTTCTCCGCCACCACGCACAACGCACCCGTCTCGCGCGGGCAGCGGAAACTCGGATAACCGCCCACCGCCGCGAGATACGAACCCGCCCCGCCACTGCCGTAGTAGCCGTGAATCGTTAGCACCGTATCCGACGGACCGCCGCCCGCCGGCATCCTCATGATGTGCCCCGTCGTCGGAACCGGGCCGCCCGGTGTCGCGTTCGGCCATTCCATGAAAAGGATGCACTTTTGGTCCGGGCACATGCGCGGCGCGCGCTGCTCCTGGTCGCTGCGTGTGAGCGGCTGAGCCGAGGTGTCGTCGATCGCTTGGCTGAACAAATCGTAGATTCCTGCGCGATCCGAGTAGAACAGCACGTTCTTGCTGTCCGGCGTCCAGCCGCCCGCCCAATCCATCTTTTCGCTCAACGTCATGCGTTGCGGCGATTCGAGACGCGTGCCATTGTCCTCAATGTCCGCTATCCAAACGTCGCTCTGCTCCAGATCGTTCATGTAGACGAACTGATTGCCGTCCGACGTGGTGCTGAAAACTCTCATGCGGAAGCCGACCCAGTCCGTCAGTCGCCGCGGATCGTTCAATGCGCGCCCGGTATCCGGATCGGCGTTCACCGCCCACAAATTTGCTTCCATCGAGCGCGGCGCATCCTCCGTGCGCGAATAAATGATTCGCCCATCCGGCATCCAGATCACCCAGCGGATCCGCGCGTCGGTCAGAATCGTTTGGGCGTTTTGTCCCTGCATGTCCACGCTGCGGATGGCGTACGGATGCGCCGAGTCCTCGTTTCCGCCTTCGAGATACGCCAGACGATTGCCGGTCGGCGACCACATCGCCTGCCAGATCGAAGTTCCCGGCTGCGCCCCGGTCACGCGCCGCGCGCTATTTCCTTCGCGATCCATCACCCAAAGCTCGAGGCGGTCCTGCGTGATGTACGCGATCTGCGTACCGTCGGGCGAGACTCTCGCGGCGCGCCCTTTGTCTCGCATCTTGCGCATGATCCCGCCGATCATACTCACTTGGTACACCGCAGTCTCGTCGCGTGCGCCTACCGGACCGCTCACCAGCAGCCGTGTGGCGTCCGGAAACCAGCTGATCAGCGCGCACCGCATGCACATATCTTTCGGCACAGGCATCGACTGCATTTCGCCCGTTGCCAGGAGGCGCAGGTGCAAGCCGTCCAGATCCGTGTACGCGAGATACTTCCCGTCCGGCGAAATCGCGGAAACCAGCGCCGGATCTTCCTCGGAATTGAAAGTGATCTGCTTGGGATTCAGTTGCGCCTGCGAGTAGGGCCCGTTCGATCCGAACCAGTTGTATTTCGAGCCGATCACGCCGAGCGCGAGGCTCGCAATCGCCAGCGCGGCGAGAACGCCCAGCACGATCCACACGGCGCGCTTACCTTTTGCGAACTCGTTCTCGGCGGGCGTCGCATGCGGCGCCGTCTTCCCGTGCGCTTCTTCCGGCGTCACTTCCGCCAGACCGTACGATCCCGTGCTGTCGCGCTTCGCCACGGGCGTTGCAAGTTGCGTCTTTGCCGTTTCCGTCGAGGTGCGCGCCGTTTGATAGTCGCGCTTCAAGCGCTGCAGATCGGCTTCCAGATCGTTCGCGTTCTGATAGCGCAGGTTACGATCTTTCTCGATCGACTTGTGAATAATGCGTTCAAGTTCGGCGGGAATTTGCGCGTTGAGCCGCACCGGCGCAACGGGCTCTCGATTCAGAACGTCCCGTCGCCATTTCGTACAGCACCGCACCGACCGAGAAAAGGTCGGTTCGCGCGTCGAGTTCTTCGCCGAGCGCTTGCTCGGGCGACATGTACGCCACGGTGCCAAGCGCAACGCCGGGACTGGTCAGCAAAGTTTCGGCTGTGGCGGATTCGGTCGGCGAGTCGGACGCGACCACGCCTTCAGCGACGCGTCGCTTGGTGACCTTCGCGAGACCGAAGTCGAGAATCTTTGCCTGTCCGCGGGAACCTACAAACAGATTCGCGGGCTTGATGTCGCGGTGAACGATGCCTTTCGAATGCGCCGCACCCAGCGCATCGGCCACTTGAATCGCGAAGTCGAGCAGTTGATGCGTGCGCAACGGGCCGGCATTCAATCGCTCGCGCAGCGTCTCGCCTTCGAGCAGCTCCATCACGATGAAGGGCGCGCCTTCCTGCCAGTCGATGTCGTAAATCGTGCAGATGTTGGGATGGTTCAGGCTGGAGGCGGCTTGCGCCTCGCGTTCGAATCGTTCGAGCGCCACGGCGTCGCGGCCCAGTTCATCGGGCAGAAATTTCAGCGCCACGTAGCGGTTCAGGCGGGTGTCGGCCGCGCGGAACACTTTGCCCATGCCACCGGCGCCGAGAGTGTTCAGGATTTTGTAACGTCCGTTGGGGCCAACGGCTGTGCCGCCACCTTCCCCGCCGCTCGCGCCGCCAGCTGGAGTCGGTCCCTGAGGCGAAGCCGCGCCCCCGATCCGTGCCGATCCCGACCCAGGGGCGTTCGTGGCCTGCGTTTCATCCGCACCGAACGGTGGATCACCCGACGGGCGCTCCCCGCCTCCAGCACCAGGCTTCCGCGGATCATCCATGGCCCTGCATTCTAGGTGCGCCTACTTGCTA
>JBEKJW010000329.1:0-4589 GCA_050011035.1 Candidatus Acidiferrales bacterium | reverse complement strand
TCGGCGTCTTTGCGTGCGAGCTCGTTCTTGTTCTGGTCCGCATAGATCTCTGCGCGCGTGAAGAAGGCCACCGCGTTCTTCGGATCGTGCGCGAGCACGGCGGAGGCTTGCGCGAGCGCGTCGGTCGCGTCGCCCTTCGCTTTGTAGGCGACCAGGAGGCGCTCGTGAATCTCCACGTCGCTCGGATGAAGCGCGGCGGCGGATTTCAGGTGTGCGATGGCCGAGTCGTAAGACTGAAGCTCGATTTCGAGATCGCCGAGAGCGGCAAGAGGGCGCGGGTCCCTGGGGCTTTCGAGGTGAGCCGCGTCGAGTTCGCGCTTTGCCTCGTCGTAATTGTGAGCGCCACGATAGGCCGAAGCGAGGCCGATTTCGGCATCGACGCGATGCGGCGCGGGACCTTGACCGGCGGGGCGCTGCGGGATGCGCCGCAGGACTTCGCGGTACTGGACGATTGCGTCCGCGTAGCGGCGTCCAGTGAGGAGAAAATTGCCGTAGGCGATACGAAGCGTGGCGTCGGTGGGCTGCGCGGCGATCGCGGTCGAGTAATCGGACTCGGCGGAGGCCAAGTCGCCGGATGCCGCCGCGGCGGTGGCTTTTTGGATGGTGGCCGCCGTGCTCCGCGAAGTCTGCGTGGTCTGAGCGGATTGCGAGCTTGTTAGCGCGACAAACGCGACGAAAAGAATCAGAGCCACGAGAGGACTATAACATTTCAGGCATCACGAGCCCGTCGATGGCGCCGCTGTCGAGACATCTCATCAGTGAGCTGAGGGCGGAGGAGTGGCCCGTGTCAACAGGTCGACGAATTCCGAATAAAACTTGGGCTTGTTCACTTCATCCTGAATTTCCACCTCGCGCTCGCCCAGGCCCGGATGCGTCGCTTCGGTCCACACCAGCGTGTCGCCGTATCCCGCGCCGTGGTCGATATCCACATCCAGATAGGCCTTATGCGACTTGGTGATGATCGATGGATCGAGCCACGCCACCGCCGCCAGTTCGTCCCACAGATAATTCGCCTCCGCATATTTCGCGGTGTACTGCGCCGCCGGATTGGGCGAAGCTGCGATCTTCGCGATCAGATCTTTTTCCATTCTCGTCGTCACGGAGATATCCACCGTGGTCACCACGATCCTCGGCCACGGCGCGTGCAGCACGCGACGCGACGCTTCGGGGTCCATCCACAGATTGAATTCGCGCCTCGGCGTCTCGGTGAATTCCGGATCGTTGGTGATCGGATTCAGGCTCCCGCCCATCAGTACCAGATCCTTCGCCAGCGAAGCGAATTCCGGGTCGATTGCCTGCGCCAGAGCCAGATTCGTCAGCGGCCCGCCCTCGTAAATCGTTATCTGGTGCGGATATTGATGCACCATGCGCACCAGAAAGTGAGCCGCGTCTTCGTTCGCGGGCTTCGTCGTCGGCGCGCCTTCCGGCATCGGCGGAATATCCCACGGCCCGTGAACCGCGTGTCCGCGCGCGTAATTCCACGCGCCTTGATAGACGATCTTGCCGTACAGCGTTTCCCATCGCGCGATGTACTCCTTGTTGTTCACCAGTGGAAACGTTGCGCCCGAAACGACGGGAATATCCGTCCGCCCAATGATTTCCATCAGCCGCAGCGCGTGTTGGGTTTCTTCCGCCTGCCACGCATCGCCGGTCACGATCGTGATACCGAGCACATCGGTCGCGGGCGACTGGATCAGCGCAAGGATCGCCTGCGTATCCGTGCCTCCCGGCCCGGCGCAGTCCTGATCGATGATGATCTTCCGCTTTTCCTGCGCGCCAACCGGTGATGCAAGCAGCGCTCCGCCGACGATAAGCAGAATTCCGGTGCAGCAAATCTTGCCGAGACGAACGTTGGAGGTTTTCACGCGGAAAAAATAGCAGACTTCGCCGAAGTTGAGGGCAGAAAAAAGCAGCGGCCCCCGGAGGAGCCGCCGCTTGTTAGACGCAGTTTCGTTCAGTTAGAACTGGAATCGCACGCCGAACTGCGCCCCGAAAGCCGTCGCGCCCGGCGCCAGCTCGTCCACCGTGCGATAGCCCGGCGTGTTCGTTGAATTCGGAATCGCGCTCAGCGGCGTACACGTAATATTCGAGTACAGCGCCGCGTTCACCGGTTGGCAGTTGGGTACGGTTGCCGTGGCTGGTCCCACGAAGCCGTACACATCCGGATCGGAATAAAGGTTGCTGGAGTTTGTGACGTTGAACAGATCCGCCGAGAAGCGCAGTTGGTACTTCTCGTGGAAGTTCAAATCCTTTGCGATGCGCATATCCCAGTTATAGAACGCCGGCTGTCGACCCGGATATTCCGGCAGCAAGAACGGTTTTCCGCTGCCGATTTGCACCGTCGGCCGGTCGTTCTGTGCGAACTGATTGATCACCGCGTCGCCGTTGAGATCGATCGAAGAATAAGCGGGATAGGCCAGGCCGCTGTGGACGATGAAGTTACTCGACCAGTTGAAGCCCCACGGCAGATCCACCACGATTCCGCCTTTCACCTGATGCGTAATGTCGAGGCCGTCGCGACCGTAGTCCAGATTCAGGTTGAACGGGTCCTGCGGACCGTAGAACGTTTCCGTGTCGCGTTCGCTCGAAGCGTTTGAGAAGTTGCGCGACCATGTGTAGTTGGCAAAGAACTGGAAGTGCTGCGCGAACCTTTTGTTGGCCCCGATTACCAGCTCCGAGTAGTTGCCCCGGCCGAAGCTGCCGAGTTCGCCGGCGCTGAAGAGCGTCGGATCGAGCGGCGTGGCAAACCCTGACAGCGTGCCGTCGGGATTCGTGGTGACGCTGCCGGAAAGAAGCGTGCGCCCCAACGGATCGGTCCCCTCGGGAATGAAGTTTCGGTACCAGTTGGTCGTGCTGAACCCGCCAGTGCGCAGGTGCGCGGAATGGACATACGCGAAATTCGCGTTAATCGTCAGGTTGTTGGAGAACGAGTGCTCAACTCCCACCGTGAGGTTCGAAACCCGCGGGTTCCGGAACGCCGGATCCACATAGCTGATGCCCGGGCAGCCGGCAATACTGGTGCAGAGGTCACTCGCGCCGATCGACAGCGTCGATGGGAAGAGATACGGAGCGCCGCTGGCTGGCGAGCAGCCGTACTGCGGTGGGCAGAAGATCGTGGTTTGTTTCGACGTACCGATGGTCGGAAGGAAGATCAACGGCGTCTGCGCGTAGTAGTAGCCCCACGCGCCGCGAACCACCGTGGGATGCTCGGTGCTGCCCACATTCCATGCGATGCCGATCCGTGGACCGAATTGGTTGAAGTCATCGGGCACGCGCTGCGGTACCGGCGCCTGCTTACTGCTGTTGCCTTCGCCAATCCACACCACGTTGCCGGGAATCGCGGACTGCGGCTGCGGATACCAGCTGCCGTCCCAACGCAAACCGTAGGTCAGCGTGATCCGCTGCGTCAGCTGCCATTTATCCTGCCAGTACAGGCCCAGGCCGCTGGTGTAGTTGTTGTAAAGCGTATTGGCCTTGAACACATTCACGTTGTTCAACCCAACGCCCTGGGTGAAGAAATACGGATTGGGCGCGCTGGGAATCGGCGAGCCGGTATTCGCGGTGTAATTGGCGCACCACGGAGCGGTCGGGCTCGGGTCAAAGTCGCAAAGCGTATTGAATTCGTACTCGCCCGCGCTCCATCCGGCGAACACGTCCTTGCGGTCGGAGAAAACGTCCACGTCGCCGCCGAATTTCACGTCGTGCCGGCCGAAGGAATAGGAAAAGTTGTCCGCGGCCTGGAGCTTGCCCGCGTCGTTGTTGCTTGGCAGATAAAACCGCTGGCCGAAGCTGATGCCGTTTTCGTTGATCAGCACTTGGGGCGCGCCGTTGTAGATAGCGTGGCGCTTTCGGGTTTCACCGCTGACCTGCACGCGGAGTTCATTCACTTTTTGGCCGAGGGCCGTGGTGAGGGTAAAGACGCCGCCGATTCCCTGGTTCACGAAGTTTTCCGCGGTCCCAATCGAGTAGGGAGTTTCGGTTTGTCCCTGGCCGCCGGTGAATCCGTTGGTGTGGTTCCGGCTGCCCAGGCCGCGAATGCTGAAGTGGTTCGCGGGGCTGAACTGGTAGTCGTAGTGGCCCAGCAGCGTAAAGAAATTCTGATATTGATTGTGCGGACCTGCGAGGTCGCCGGCCGTCGCCACGCCGTAGCAGGCCGGAAAGAGCCCCTCGCCTACAGCACCCGAAACGCACCCACCCGGCAGAACGTCTGTGGCGTTCGCAGGGGGGCCGACGACCGGACCCGCTGACTGCTCCCACGCCTGGCACGCAACGTAATCGGTAGCCGTGGGCGGGCAGAAAATCGTGTTCAGCGGCCCGTTCTCACGCTGAATGTCTGTAGATAGAAAAAGGAACTGGCGGTCCTTATGAATCGGAAAGCCGACCGACCCGCCGAACTGGTTCTGGTTGTCGATGTTGGAAGGTTCACCGAGCGCGTCGTTCGCGGTGAGCGACCCGCCACGGTAATACTCGTGCGCTTCTCCGTGAAGTTCGTTGGTGCCGGACTTGGTGACCACGTTGAGCAAGCCGCCCGTCGCGCGCCCAAACTCGGGAGCGAACCCGTTCGTGACCACCTGGAATTCCTGCACGGC
>JBEKJW010000328.1:0-7797 GCA_050011035.1 Candidatus Acidiferrales bacterium | reverse complement strand
TTCAAATCGTTGGTCCACGTGCGCGCAAACGAACGCACCGCGGCCTTGCTCGCGTTGTACACGCCCATGCCGGGCAAACCTTTCACCGCGGCGATCGAGCCGTTCATGATGATCGACCCGCCGTCGCGAAACAGCGGCAGCGCCTTCTGCACCGTGAACAGAGTCCCGCGCACGTTCAGGTTGAATGTCTTGTCGAAGATTTCTTCGGTGACGCTGCCGATCGGCACGTTGAAATCGCCGGTGCCGGCGCTGGCGAACAGCACGTCGATATGGCCTTTTTCGGCTTTCACTTTTGCGTAGAGCGCGTCGAGATCGGAGAGCTTGGACGCGTCGCCCTGCACGCCGGTCACGTTGCGGCCGATCGACTTCACCGCCTCGTCCAGCGCGTCCTTGCGCCGGCCGGTGATGAAAACGTAAGCGCCCTCCTCGACAAAGAGTTTCGCGGTTGCGAGCGCCATGCCTGACGTGGCGGCTGTGATCACCGCTACTTTTCCATCTAGTTTTCCCATCGTTCCCCTCGTACTGTCAGTTTTGCCTCATCTCGAAAGTTAGATGCCCGTCTAACAGCTCCCGATGCAGGCGCGATGCTGACTTTTTCAACGCCAGCCGCGCGCTCACGCAATTTTCATTATGCGTAATCACCCTCCGGGAGTACTATCGCCGCAGCTTCCGGGCCTGGCGGCCTGGGAGCACGTCACAGAAGGCTTCACGCGCGCGCCTGCGCCCTCCCTGCCCCGCATGCGCCGCACGCAATCGCAAACGTAGACGCACCGCGTCGCACCTCGAATCACACGCAACCAACCGCAGCCGCGAGCCTCTCGACCGCGCGCTCGCGTCCGGCCCTCTCCATCGCGCAGCACGAATTCATCGGCTCTCGTAGGTTCTGATCGGCAACGATTCGCAACGGGTCCCGCAACAAAATTCTGCAATTCTGCAAGTCCCTTCGGAGGAGAAAACGCAATGAGTTCACTACTCGACACACTGAAATCCCAAATCAGCCCTGACATGATTCAGAACCTCGCCACCAGCCTGGGCGAGTCCGGCACCGGCGTGCAATCGGCGCTTCAAACCAGCGGCGTCGCAATGCTCGCATCGCTTGCCTCGCGCGCGTCCGACACGGGCTTCCTCGGCCAGATCATGAACCTGGTGAAAGGCGTCGGCGCAAACGCGCTGGGTGCGGCAGCCGGAGCGGGCGGCCCGTACGGATCGTCGGCGGCAACGGCCGCGGGCACGGCTTCGAGTGCGGCGTCGCAGGCAGGCAGCTCGCTGATCAACATGCTCTTCGGCGGCAACACCTCTTCGATCACCGGCAAGATCGCGGAAATGGCGGGATTGCGTTCGTCGTCGGCAGGCACGATTCTCGCGTCCGCCGCACCGATGGTGCTCGGTGCGCTCGCGTCGAAAGTGAACACCGGCGGACTCACGACGAGCGGCCTCGGCAATTTGCTTTCGTCGGAGCTGCCGTCGATCAAGGGCATGCTGCCGTCGGGCTTCTCGGTGCCCGGGCTTTCGGGCCTGACGAGCTCCGTGTCAAACGCGGCGATGCACGCACGCGATACCGTTCGCGACGAAGCCGCGCGCGCGAAACCCAGGGGCTGGCTCGGGCCACTCGTGATTCTCGCGGTGATCCTGCTCGGCTTGCTGATCTGGTGGTTCAACCGCGGCAACACCGTGAACAACGCGGTGAACACGGCGTCGAACGCCGCTTCGAATGCCGCCACTGCGGCGACGAATGCGATCTCGAGCGCAGGCGCGAGCCTCGGTGCGTTCTTCCAGACCACGTTGCCCGATGGAACGACGCTGAATATTCCGCAGAACGGCGTCGAAAACAAACTACTCGCGTTCATCAAGGATCCGAGCGCGCAGGTGAATACGGATACTTGGTTCGATTTCGACCGCCTGCTGTTCGATACGAACTCGGCCACGCTGCAGCCTTCCTCGCAGGAGCAGTTGGCCAACATCGCGAGCATCATGAAAGCGTACCCGAACGTGCACATCCGCATCGGCGGTTACACGGATAATCAAGGCGACCCGGCGGCGAACTTGAAGCTTTCGCAGGATCGCGCGAACAACGTGATGCAGCAGCTGGTGGCGATGGGCGTCGATCCGACGCGGCTGGATGCGAAGGGTTACGGCGAAGATCACCCAGTGGCGGACAACACGACCGACACTGGGCGTGCGATGAACCGGCGCATCTCGATGCGGGTGACGGCGAAGTAGCACGCTGGAGTTGCAAGCCGATCCAGGTTGCAAGCGTGCCGCGCGACTGCCCCTGTGCGCGCGGCACGCGGCTTGAGACGCATACAGCGCTTTGAAGCGCGCACGCCCACAGTTGTATTGCACTGACTGAAGTCTGCGCAACGAGCTTGCGATTCGGGAGCGATCGAGGCAAGCACCCTGATGTTTGCAGGAATTGGGATGGCTCAACCCGCGACCTGCTGAAAGTAGGTCGCGCACAGGCACGAATGCCTGTGCCACGGTGAGATGAGCGGGGGGCGCAGGATTCTAACGCTCGCGCCCTGTAAGCGCTCCGGCAGCTACTCGGTGACGCCGTCGAGGACTTCGTTGCAGTCCATCTGCAGCGCGCCGTTGTCGTTGAACACTACTCCGCGGAACCGCAGCACCTGGCCCTGCTCGACCATGCCGGTATTCAGAAATTGAGTGTTGGTGTCGGCGTAAACGGTGACCATCGTGGGGTTTGTAACCGGCACCAAGTACGCACCGACATTTTGCTGCGTCACCGGAAAAAGATCGTATGCCGCGAGCGATACGGTGTAGACCGCGAATCCGTTCTGCGTGGTCATCGACTGCACCGTGCCATTCAGCGTTTGCGGCTCGAGCGTCAGCACCTGGGCATCCGGGAGGTTCTGATTGCCTCCGGTTCCGTATACCGATCCCGAGAGATTTTGCGCGGGCGTGGCGCTGCTATTGTTGAAATCGGGCGAGAACGGCAAGTTCGAGACGTTGGTGATCTGACCCGAGACGTTGAACGTGGTGCTGGCGTCCCAGAGCAGCAAACCCTGGCACTCCGGGAACTGGACGAAATTCGGGCAACCTTCCGGCTGCGTGGTTTGCAGGCCGTAGGTTCCCAACGGGGAATACGCGGTGACGTACCAGCCGATGTTCGCATAAACGGAAGCCGGATCATCAACCTCTACGCGCGTCGCAGCAAGCGAGCCGTCGGGCTGAATCGCGAGATCCATGTTCACGATCTCATTGGCGGTGAGCGCCGAAAAACCCGTGATGCCCTGGTAGGTCGCGGTGGGCGACGGCGTCACGGTGAAGGTCGCACTGTTCGCGAGCGTGATCGTCGCCGACGCGGGATTCGCGCTCACGGCGGTCACTTGCGCGCTCACGCCCGGAAGAAGTCCGTTCGTCAGATTCGCCGGCGCTGCCGCGAGCGGGACCTTGGTCAACGTAAACGTAGGATCAATCGTATACGAAGCGATCGGGTTGTCCGCCGTAGCGGGCTGAGTGATTGCCCAAGACGAGCCAACCTGCAGGTTCAGGTTGAGGACCGTCACTTTGCCGGAAACGACGATCGGCGCGGGTAGGTTGACGGTTGTCTCTCCTGTCCCTTCGCCACAACTGCCTTCGGCATACGTCGCAGTGGTCAATCCCGCTGAACTCGTCGCATTGCCCCACGTGACGAGTGTGAACGAGCATCCGGCCGTCGTGACGACCGCGCTGGTGTATGTGCCTTGCGGCACCGACGCCGCCGCAAGGAAAGGCTCCGCAGCGCCATTCAAGTGCATCCATTCGACGTCGCCGCTATAGACATTTGAGTTGTTGAATATCGAAACGGTCGTGCCCGCTTTGTCCACGAGCGAGATCGAAGCGACTCCGGTCGAATACTCGATCAGTTGATCGTTGGCCGTGCTGGTGAGTTGCACGACTACCGTTGAGGTTCCGCCGGGCACCGGGCCACCGCCGCTCGTGCCGCCGGAACCACATGCGGCCAATGAAAGAGCCGCGACAAGGGCCAACAGAGAGAACATCACATTTCTAACGTGCTGCGGCTTCGAGACGGGCATGGGGCGCCTCCGCGCAACTTCGCGATAATTTGTGTTTATGGTCCGGTCGAGCGCACCCACGATGGCGCGTTCGACTTCTTTGACGCAATACTTTCCCGATACGTTACATCCTTCGGATACATATTGACGAATGAATATCACGTGACTCGTGCCTGTACGTAACGGCGAACAAGCAGAGAATCGCATACTACTCGGTGACGCCATCGAGCACTTCGTTGCAGTCCATTTGCAACACGCCGTTGTCGTTGAACACCACGCCGCGGAAGCGCAACAGCTGGCCCTGGTCGACCATTCCCGTGTTCAGAAACTGCGTGTTCTGATCGGCGTAAACGGTAACCGTGGTCGGATCGGTCAAGGCCGTTTTGGTTCGTCACCGCCTCGACCGTGCCGTTCACCGTCTGCGGCTCCAGAATAATGTTCTGGGCCACCGGCTCGTTCTGTGAGCCGCCGCCGAGGATGAGGTCTGCGGAGACGTATTGCCCCGCCGTCCACGTCGAAGCATTGAACGACGGCGTGAACGGAAGGCTACCGAAATTCGTGAACTGACCCGACGCGTTGTAGGCCGTCCCCTGCTCGTATTGATAGGGACCCGCGCAGTTGTAGAACGTTTGTGACGGGCAGCCGAGCGGGACATTGCTCGTGGTGATCTCAACGTCGGTGGTGCGGTAGTTCAAGAGCGAGAAACCGGAGTTGAGGTACGGCGCCGAAGGGCCATCGACCTCGACACGCGTCGCAACCAGCGATGCGTCCGGCTGAATCGTGAGGTCGATATTGGCGATTTGGCTCGCGGCGAGATTCGAGAAGCCCTCGAGGCCCTGATAGACGGTGGACGCACTCGACTTCACCGTGAACGTCGCGCCGCTCTGGGTGGTGGCGGAGAAACTGTTATCCCCGGCGTTCACAGAATTGATTTCAACGCTGATACCGTTAGCCTGGCCGTTCGAGATGTTCGTCGGGGCCGCACCGATCGTCACCGGCGTAAGCGTGAACACCGGATCGATCGTGTAGGTTGCAAATGTCGTTGTCGGGAGATAGTTGGACAGCGTGTAGGACTGCGACGCCTGGAAGTTCAGCGATAGCACCGCGCCGTTTCCGGAAATGTGGATTGGGTTCGGCAGCGTGACTGTGCTCGTGCCTGTGCCTTCCGAGCACGTTCCCTCGGCCCAGGTGGAAGTGTAGAGGCTGCCCGCGCTGTTGTACTCGTTGGTGAAGGAGCAATTGCCAAGCGTGAGCGTCGCGGCGGTGTACGTGTCCTCGGGAATGCTCGCCGTGGCGAACGGCTCGGTGGTGCCGTTGAGGTGAATGAATTCGGGGGCGTTGAGGCTAGGTTGCGTGCCGCTGAAGACGGTGACGACGGTGCCGCTCTGATTCGTGAGCGTGAGGCTGACGAAACTGATATTAAACTCGACCAGCGCGTCGTTCGCAGTGGTGGTGATAAGAAGAACGACCGGCGTATTGAGCGGAGGCGTTGTACCGCACAGTGAGCAGCCGGTGACCGTGCTATTGCCGCAACCTGTAAGCCAACCGGCGGCGAATGCGACGACAGGAAGAAGCACGGCGAAGCGGACACGTGCGAATCTCGAAAACGGCATGGGACGCCTCCGACGACGTGTGATCCATTGTAAGAAGGGGCCGATTGTTCGCGCCGCGCAGGACGCGTTCGCAGGTTACGACGCGGCACGTTCCTCGTAGGTTACACCTACTTTGGCGACAATGATGTGAATGCGAAGCCGTTGCTCCTGATTGATACGGCGAAAGCCGAGCAAAGCTGTGCCACGCGGCCAGGCTGCGAACGCGTTACACTATTGCGCCGGGGGCGTGGGATGGACAGGCGCGGGCGCAGAGTGCGTGGGATTCGTATGGGTGTGGGAGCAGCGCTAGTGTTCACGGTGGCTACGTTCGCTCCGCCAGTTCGGGCGCAAGAATCACAGATCGATACGCTCGCGAAGCAAGCCACTGCCGCGCTGCGTGCCGCGCGCAGCCGCTATGTGGTGGTCCTCGACTTTACCGGCACGCCGCAAATGGCCGCGCTCGGCGAACGGCTCACATCCGACTTCCGCGACGCACTCGCGCGCGAATCCGGCGGCGCCGCAAATCTGAAGATCGAAGACCGCGCCGCTACCCTCGATCGCGCCACCGAAATGGACCTGACGCTCGCGAACTTCCGCGATCCCGCGACGTTCCGCTGGGCTTACGCGAGCACGCCGATCGACGCCTGGATCACGGGCGAAATTTCCGACTCCGGCGGCGCAGACCGCAAGCTGACTATCGCGATTCATCGCGTCGCTGACGGCAGCCAGATCGCGCAAGTTTCCGGCACGATTCCCTTCCCGCCCGACTTGCAATCGCTCGTCACCGGCACGCAACCCGACGAATTTGCGAGCACGCCGGTGAATGGCGCCGTCGGCTACACGGCCGCGACGTGCATCTCGTGCCCGCAGGCGGTCTTCTCCACCGAAGCGCTGCGCGCGCACGCGCAAGGCACTGTGATTCTCTCGTTCACGATCGATAAGCATGGGCGCACAAAAGACGTCCGCGTAAAGCAGGCCATGCCCGACGGGCTCACACAGCAGGCCATCGACGCGGTACTCGGATGGAGATTCACGCCCGCGAAAGATCCACGTGGCAAGAAGATTGAAGTGCGTCAGACCACAGCCGTCGAATTTCATCAGTAACGAGGCCCAATGGCTCACGAAAACCCACGCGCTCATACGTCACGCTCACTCAGCCGCTCCGCCTACAAGAATCTGAAATTCGCGTTCCTCGCGCCGATTGCTCTCGGCGCGTTCGCTTTCACAGCCGTTCGCGTTCCTGCGCGCCAGCAAGCCACAGCACAGCAAGAGCCGCAGCCCGTCGCGGCGACGATGGCGCCGGACGTCGCCGAAAAGCTGAAGCGCGTCGAAGCCCAGGCCGCGGCGATCAGTTACAGCGGCGCGAAAGCCCCGATCACCTTTTCGCTCGGCGACCTGATGGAAGATCTCAAAGTGCCGGCGATGAGCGTCGCGGTGATCCAACACTTTCAGATCGTCGCCACCAAGGGCTACGGCACATTGAGCGTCGACACGCACACGCCAACAACTCCGCGCACGCTTTTCCTCGCCGGGTCAATCAGCAAGTCGGTAACGGCGGCGGCCGCGCTGGCGATGGTCGAGCACGGCCAACTCTCGCTGGACGGCAACGTGAACGACCAGCTCAAGAGCTGGAAAGTCCCTGACAACGAATTCACCGTGAAAGAGAAAGTCACGCTCCGGCGCATCCTGTCGCACTCGGCGGGACTCACCGTGCACGGATTCGCCGGCTATCAAGTAGGCGCGCCGATTCCCACGGTAGTTCAGGTTCTGGACGGGACGCCGCCGGCGAATTCGCCGCCGGTGCGCGTGGAATACGTGCCGGGGTCGAAGGGGCAATATTCCGGCGGAGGCGTGACGATCGAGCAGTTGCTGATGACCGATGTGAGCGGCAAGCCGTTTCCCGAGCTAATGCACGACGTGGTGCTCGCGCCCGTGGGAATGACGGAAAGCAGCTTCGAGCAGCCGCCACCCGCCGAGCGCGCCGCGCTGAATGCCATCGGGACCGACAACAACGGAGCTTCGGTTCCCGGCGGCTGGCATATTTATCCGGAAATGGCCGCGGCGGGGCTTTGGACCACGCCGACGGACCTGGCGAAGTTCGCGATTGAGATCGCCAACTCGCGCAACGGCCGTTCGAACAAAGTTGTCTCGCAGAAAATGGCCACGGCGATGGTCACGCGGTACGTGGCGGA
>JBEKJW010000327.1:0-4605 GCA_050011035.1 Candidatus Acidiferrales bacterium | reverse complement strand
GCGAAAGCCAAGAAAGACGAATTTACCAAGCAGTGGAACGATCTTTCGACGTCGCTTCCTCCGCTTCTCTCGTCGGTCGGCACCAAGGTGAGCCAGCTCGCCGCCTCGCACAAGCTGCCCGCTGCGACCAACGATCAATACACCAGCGCAAAATCGCTATGGGACGCAGCCACGTCGGCCTTCACTTCCGGCGATTTGCCCAAAGCCGTCACCGATGGCAACAGCGTAAAGGAAAAGCTCCTCGCCCTCGCCCAGGCGCTCCACATCAAAGTCTCGTAGCCTTCGACCAATCGCACTTCGAACAAAAAGGCACGGCGCATCCTTCACGCCGTGCCTTTTTCTGCGCCTCAATGTCCGCGCGCTGAAAAATTCAACACTTTGTATCGAATCACCGCACTACAGCATCTCCCCGATAGCACGCCTGTCCCTTTCGGTACAAGCTCGTTGCTGGAAGGGAGAGCAGCTTCGGGAATCCTTTATTAATTTAGAGGGCTGGGCCCTGAGCAGCGACTCCCTTCCATTTTTATTCCCCCTCGCCGTTTCCTCCGCCGGTAACAAGCGCACCCGCTCGATACTCCAACGCACACTACGTGCAACACCGCCCGCCACCGCAAAGTCTATGGGAGTGCGGCGGCTCCTAACGGCGCTTTTCCAAAACTCACATCACCACACCCGACAACACGGCCGAAGGCCAGCCACTCAAACCGCCTCCGCCACCGCTCCAATGTAGCCACTCCCCACTAACCCCTAGCCACTTTTTCCAGTCGTGCTATCTTTCTTCCGTCGTGTCACTCACGCAAAAAAGTATGCCCATCGCCAAAGGTCCCGTAGCTCTAGCCACCATCACCGCATCCATCTTCGCCGCCACCGTCGCGACCCACCACTCACCCCAAGCGCAAGCTACACAAGCCGCGCAAAAGCCGTTGCCCATCACCGTCTCCGGCACCCAGTTCATGCGCGACGGCAAACCCTACGAAATTCTCTCCGGCGAAATTCACTACGCCCGCGTCCCGCGCGACTACTGGCGCGACCGCCTCCGCAAAATCCGCGCGATGGGTCTCAACACGATCCAGGTCTACGCCTTCTGGAACTCGCACGAGCCGCAGCAGGGCGTCTTCGATTTCTCCGGCAATCTCGACGTCGCCGCCTTCCTCCAAACCGCAAAAGAAGAAAATCTCAACGTGCTGATGCGCCTCGGCCCTTACTCGTGCGGCGAGTGGGACGCAGGCGGCTTCCCAGCCTGGCTCTTCGACGGCAACAAAATTAAAGTCCGCACCACCGACCCGCAATTCCTCGCCGCCGCCGGCCTCTACCTCGATCGCATCGGCAAAGAAATCACTCCGTATCTCGCCTCGAACGGCGGCCCGATCATCGGTCTTCAAATTGAAAACGAGTACGGCTCCTATGGCCCTCGCGCGGGACGCGGCCTCGGCCCCGATCCCGAAACCACGCGCCGCCAGGCGCACGAGTACATGCAAGCCATCAAGGCGCTCTTCATCCACGCCGGTCTCGGCAACGAAATGTTCTACACCGCCGACGGCACCGACCCCGATCAAATGGAAATGGGCGAACTCGACGGCGTTCTCGCCGCCGCAAATTTCGGACCCGGTGAAGGGAAGGGATCAATCGCAAAAATCAAAGCGCGCCGCCCGAATCAGCCCGTGATCGTCGGCGAATATTGGGATGGCTGGTTTGACGCGTGGGGCGAGGACCATCAGACCACCAACGCCACGCAACAGCTGGACGAAGTGAAGTGGTTCCTCTCGAACAACTACTCCTTCAACCTTTATATGGTGCACGGCGGCACCACCTGGGGTTTCTGGAACGGCGCGAATTTCGGCGACGGTCCCGACGATCACTACGCGCCCGAAACCACCAGCTACGATTACGACGCGCCCATCGACGAAGCCGGCCGCCCCACGAAAAAATATTTCGCGTTTCGCGACGCGATCGTGGCGCACACCGGCGTCACGCCGCCCGACGTGCCGCAGAATCTCCCCATCGTCGCGATTCCTGAAATCAAGCTCGACGAAAACGCGCCGCTCTCGAAAAATCTGCCCGCGCCGCAATCGGTGAAGACGCCCGAATCGATGGAAGCCTTCGGCCAGGGCTACGGCTACATCCTGTATCGCACCATCGTGCGCCGCGGCGAGCTGCGCAACTCACAAATCCACTCACCGAACGATTCGGGTATGGACGCTTCGCAGCCGTCGGGCAGCGCCTATCCCGGCACGCACAACTCTCACGGCACCGGCACCGACGGTTCGCAAACTCAAAGTGACTCAAGCGGCAGCGACATACCCAGTTCCGCCAGCGGCGACGGCGTTCACATCGGCGCCGACGGCTCGCTTATCCCGGCAAAAGTTTTCAGCGGCGACTCGCTCACCATTCACGACCTGCGCGATTACGCCGCGATCTACGTTAACGGCAAACTCGTCGGCACGCTCGACCGCCGCCTGAAAGAAGACACGCTCAATTTCAATCTCGCCGAAAGTCCCGCCACGCTCGACATCCTCGTCGAAAATTCCGGCCGCGTGAATTTCGGCCGCTGGCTGCCCGACGGCCGCGCCGGCATCACCGACTCGGTCGTCTTCAACGGTGTACCGCTCGCCAACTGGAAAATCTATACGCTTCCGATGCGCGCGCCCACCGACATTTCCGATAAGTCCGCGAAGCCCGGCGCCGCGCCCTCGCCCGATCCCATCGTCGGCTGGAGCAAACACAAACCCGAAGGCCCCAGCTTCTATCGCGGCCATTTCAATCTCGATAGCCCCGCTGACACCTTCCTCGACGTCTCGTCCATTCAAAAAGGTTTCGTCTGGGTGAATGGCCACAACGCCGGCCGCGTCTGGAGCATCGGCCCCACGCGCACTCTCTACATTCCCGCGCCATGGCTCAACAAAGGTGACAACGAAGTCGTCGTGTTCGATTTGTTCCCCGGCGCCACACCGCCAAGCGCCACCACCATCGGCATCGGCTCCGCGAGTATCGCCGCTCCAAAAGTCCTGCGCGGCATCCCCGACCCCATCTACATCAAGCCTCCCTCCGACGACTCCCATTAGCGCAGTCGCACGTCCGACAGGGCCCAAGCCCGGTCGTCCCGCGACGCAACTCGCAATCCTGGCACTCGACACCGCCGCACCACCAAACACCCCAAGCGAGGACGCAAGTAGCACACGATGTCAATCCAGCCCGTGTGCCCAGTCGCGCGCAGCGCGCTGTAACATAGGCTGTCAGCCTGTGAAGCGATCACTCCAAGCCACTCGCGCACGCAACGCCGCCACCCGACCAACAATAGGCGTAGTTGCGTTACGTGTCACCCGTGATACCATCCCCCGAAAAGGAGTCGCCCATGACCCTCTCCATCCGCGGCGTCGCGCTAGGTGCCGCAATGTTCGCGATCCTCGCCATTATTTTCTGGACCATCACAGCCTGGCGCATCCTTCACTGGGCCCGCGCCACGCAAGGGCAGGGACAACGCCAAATGTCCGTTGACATGCTCTCCCTGGTGTCCCACTCGTTCCACGATCCGATGTTCTGGGTCGCGCTGGTCGTGATGCTCACCGTCGGCACCATGGTCGTCAACTGGTGGAGACTCTAGAAGCACCTCCTCCCTCCGTCAGACACAGCGCCTAGCAGTTGTGTCCTAGCCTTTCCGGGTGCCGCACCCTTTCTTCAGAAAGGGTGCGGCACGAGTACAATGCCAGTTTGCGTTGATATAACCTCAGAGTTATACTACTGGTATGTCGTGGAACGTTGAGGCCACCGATGAATTCCAGGCCTGGTGGGCCACTCTCAACGAGCAGGAGCACGAAGCAATCTTCGCGGGAGTCGCTCTTCTCGAACTCCGCGGCCCGTCGCTCGGCCGTCCCTGGGTCGATACGCTGGCCAGGGACTCGAAGCATCCCAACATGAAAGAGCTTCGGGTGCAGTGTAAAGGTAAGCCGTACCGGATCCTTTTCGCGTTCGACCCGCGGCAGACCGGAATTCTGCTGATTGGCGGACAAAAGTCCGGCAAAAAGTGGACGCAGAAGGCTGTAGCACTGGCCGACAAAATCTACGATGCGTACTTGAAGGAAATTCGCAGGGAAGGGCTAATCGAATGAGTCGAATGAAATTCAGCCAATTGGCGAAGCGGACGATGAAGCCGGAATCGCTGGCGCGTGGGCGCAAGAAAGCGCAGCTCGCCATGGCCGCAATGGAAATCGCCGAACTCCGCGACAGCCTGAAAATCACGCAAACGCATCTCGCAAAACGGCTGAAAGTGTCGCAGGCAGCCATCTCTAAACTCGAGCGGAAAAGCCGCAACATTCACATCAACCAACTTCGCGCGATGATTGCCGCAATGGGAGGGGAACTACGAATTGTCGCGGTGTTTCCGGGAAAGAGCGTGCAACTCAACCACGTCGGCAAATAGCTGCCGCTGGCGGAAGCCCTGCGTCTACTCCTGCCTCAACGCCCGAATCGGATCCACGCGGCTAGACCTTCGCGCCGGCACCCAACTCGCCGCGGCCGCCGCAAACACCAGCACCGGAATCATCACCACGAAACTCATCGCCTCCACGTGTTGCATTCCCGTCACCGAATGAACCATCGTGCGCGCCG
>JBEKJW010000326.1:0-4610 GCA_050011035.1 Candidatus Acidiferrales bacterium | reverse complement strand
ATCCTGCCCCACGCCGACCGGCACGGCGCGGACGTGCAATGGATGCAGATGCTCGCCGAACTGCGCGCGCAGGGTCATCGGGTCACGCACGTCGCACGGAGCGGCGTGAATCGCGAGCGCTATGCGCCCGACGTTGAGCGCCTCGGCATTCGCGTTCTCGCTCCAGACGCTGAACGCATGCGTTACGCTGGCTACGACTTTCCCGAAACGTGGCGTTTCGAGGATCTTCTCCGCCGCGAGCACTTCGACCTCGCGATCCTCGCTCTCTGGTTCTGGAATGGAATTTCCATTCCCGAACACTACATGAACGAGATTCGCGTCCTTTCGCCACACACTTTCATCGCGGTGCTCACCGATGACCAGCACGGTCTTCGCGAATTGCAGATGGCGCGGCTCACACAGCGCTGGAACGACTTCGAACGTTGCGAAGACTACTCAACGCGCGAAATGGAAGTCTATAAACGCGCCGACTGCGTGCTGACCATCTCGGACGACGACGCACGCGCATTCCGCGAAAAGTGCTCCGATCTTCGGACCGCGCGTATGCCTATGATTGCGGAGATCGCCCCCGAGGGACCCCCGTACGAAGAGCGCTCGGGCCTAATCTTCCTCGCGAACTTCGACAATCTGGCGAACAGCGACGCCGCCACTTGGTTTCTGCGCGAGATCTGGCCGCTCGTCCGCCGCGCGCTGCCGGAAGTTGCGCTCTCGCTCGTTGGCAACAACCTGGCCGACGATCCCCGGTTCCACGGCCCTGGGATCGTTCGTGTCGGATTCGTCCCCGATCTCGAGCCCGAGTTTGCGAAGCGTCGTGTCGCGGTGTCTCCTGTGCGCTTCGGCACCGGCATTAAGACGAAGAATCTCCTCGCGCTAGCAAACGCGGTCCCACTCGTCACAACGACGGTGGGGGCCGATGGCATGAATCTGGTGAATGGGGAAAGCGCGCTGATCACAGATACACCGGAGGAATTTGCGAAGGCCGTCGTGCGCGCGTACACCGATGACTCGTTGTGGCTCAAACTCTCCACGCACGGGCGGCGGCACATCGCCGAGGAATTCAGCGCGCAACGCATGCAACGAGCAGTACGAGAACTCTGCGACATGTCACGAACGGTCGCCCCTAAATCGGGTGACCGGGAATTGGTGTGGTCGTTCCGCCGAGTCGAAGGCTTCGCGCCCGAATGCCTCACAGGCGCGCCGGCCCGCCAACGAACTACCTATCGCGCAACGGCGTACGTAGTTCTTGCTGCAAAGCTTCTGAGTGAAAGTCGCGCCGAAGATGCGCTCGCACAACTGCGCCATTTCTTCGGGCTGCTGCGCGGCCCCGTGAAGGCTACGAGTCTCACAGTCCGTTCGATGGAGTTGGCCGCGGAGTGCTACCGGGCGCTGGGCCAGCTCCAAAAAGCCAAGTCGTACGAAGAAAAAGTCGCACAGTCCTGCGCACTTGATGACAACTCGCGGCCAAACCATGTCAGCAAGCGCGCAAAGAGCGCAAAACGTGCGTGCCCGAACGAGTTCGACTTCTCGGTGATTGTTCCGACCTTCAATCGCCACGCCACACTCGCGCTGTGCCTCGATGCTCTCGCACGACAGACTTTCGCTCCCGAACGTTTCGAGGTCATCGTCGTCGACGACGGCTCTAGCGACGCTACTCCGCAGTTCTGCCGCGGTTGCTCCTTGCCGTTTGCGCTCTCGTACCTCCGCCAAACCAATGCCGGTGCTGGAGCGGCGCGCCGCCGTGGTGTGCAACACGCGCGCGGCAAGCTGCTGCTCCTAATGAACGATGACACGATCGCCGCGCCCAACCTTCTCGAAACACATTTCGAGTCTCATCGAGAACACACAGGCGAACGCCAAGCCGTGCTCGGCGATTTCCGCTTCTCGGAAGCCGCGATGGATCGCGCGCTCACGCGCTTTCTGACGGAAAGCCCGTTCCTCTTCCCGCAGGTGAAACTCGATCCCGGAATCCACTGGGACTACACGAAATTCGTCACCTGCAACGCAAGCGTTTCGCGCGACGCGGTTGTAGGCGTCGGCTCGTTTGATCCTGAATTCCGTATCGCCGAGGATTCCGAGCTAGGCCTTCGACTGAGCCGCCGCGGGTATTTCGTCCGCTATGAGCCGACCGCTCGCGCCACACACTGGCACTTGCCATTCACCGTGCCGGACCTCGTGAGGCGCGCCAAAGCCTACGGCACGGTGCAGCTTCAGTTCCTGCGCAAACATCCCGGGCTGCTCGGCGACGGTTCGACGCAATACGGTTGGCTCGATCGGAAGTTCGTTGATGAATGGCGCGAGCGACTCGACGCGCAGCGCGATGAGGTCCGCGAAGCCGAAGCAGCAATTGTGAAGTATGACGATGTGCCGTTCGCGGAGTTCAAAAAGCTCGCTAGCGGCGGCCGCGAGCTGGCGGAAGACGTGATGCGAATGTTCCGCCGTGTGGTGCCTGAAGTTTACTGGCACCACTTCTACGAAAGCCTCGTGCAGGCCGTGGAGAATGAGGCTCGCATCCCGCTCTACGTTCGCCAGCAACGCAACGCCGTTCAACGCGACGTGTATCTCTGACGAAATCTTGCGCGAGGCTAGTTTTTCGCGGGCGCAGGGTAGTCGACACGAATCGTCTCGATCGAGAAGGGATGCACGGCGAATGTCACTTTGTTATCCGCCGTTGGCAGCGCACTGCCCTCAGCCTTCTCCATCAAGTTCGTCGCTGTCGCCGCCGTCGCGCCGGATGGAACCGAAACGGTAACATTGCCGTCCTTGCCCGCCCACTCGTAAAAACGCAGCAGCAACGCATCTCCGTCCTCGGACTTCTTGAGCGCCGTCAGAACCACATTGTTCGCATCGACGGAAACGAACGAATGGCTCGCAGGCCACTTTCCATCGTGCGTCCACGCCTGCATCGCCGTGAGCGGGTAGTTGAACTCGTATCCGCGGCGGACGGTAAGCGCCTGCTTCCAATTTCCGCCGTGCGCATAGAGCGAATAGCTGAACTTGTGCCGGCCGCGATCGGCTTCGGCATCGGGCCATGTCGGTGAACGTAGAAGGGACAGCCGCAGCACGTTGCCCTTCGCGTCGTACCCGTATTTCGAATTGTTGATCAGGCTGAAGCCGTGTTTTCCGTCGCCTAGATCGGCCCAGCGCAGCGCGGGCACTTCGAATTTGGCTGCTTCCCAGCTATTGTTGCGCGTCGTCGGACGCTCGATCCAGCCGTAAGGAATCTCGTATGTCGCTTCCGGCCCCGACGCCGCTAGCGGAAATGCCGCCTTCAGCAAAATGTGAGTTTCGTGCCAGTCAACGTCGTTCGCGATATCGACGCGATCCAGATTCGCGTAAAGCGTGATGTTCTGCACGAATTTCGAGCTTTGCCACGATCGCGTCACCCGAATCGTCGCCCGCACGGGCCCCTGTTCGACGAGCTTCACCGATTCGGCGTCGTCGAGCTTGGTGAACACCTTGTCGAAGTCTGCGTCGATGTTCCAGGCGTCGTAGTCCTTGGGCGTGTCCTTGAACGCGATCAGTTCATTCCCGCAACCGCCCGACGCGATCGATTCAAACTGCGCCCGTTTGTCGTAAAGGCTGGTGATGCAGCCTGACTTCGGATCGACGACAACCTTCAGCGCAGAATTTTCGAGCGTGAGGCCGTTGGCCTTCAGATCGGTCGCGGGCTCCGGCTTCGTAGACGGTGCAACTTGCAACACTTCGTAGCCGAGCGACGGCACATCCTTCAATTCGACCAGCAGCGTGTACTTGCTCTTTGCTGCGTCGTAGGAAAGAACCTGCGCGTGGACGGCGGCGTGCTGCGCGTCCGTCACGGCCACCTTTCCGGATGAAGCGCCCGGTAGCACCACATCCACCATGGCGATATCCGCGCGCTGCCACGCGAGCGGGTTGTAAACGACGACGGGTACGCTGCCCGCGGGCGTCTTCGTGTTCACAAGGCCCGTCAGTGACTCGAGCGCGCCGGACGTGGCATCGCCCGCCGTCCACTGCACCACGTCGTAATCGCGCTGTGCATCCTTATATATGACGCCGATGCCCGAGCCGGCCGCGAGGTCGTGGAACTGGTTAAAGAGAACTTTCTTCCACGCTTCGTTCAGGGGCTCAGTCGGATAATCTGCGCCGTTCAGCCATGCGAGCGACGAATACTTCTCGGCATTCAGAAGCGCAACTTCGGCTTCTCGCATGTTCCGCTTGTGCTCGGCTTGCGTCGTGAAAACACCGCGGTGATATTCGAAGTACAGTTCGTCGTTCCATACCGGCAGGCTGACTTTGCCTTCGGGCGGCGCGGGCAGATTGGTATTCGCCGACGCGATGGATTTGTAGTTCCACACCGGCGAATGTTCGGTATCGAGTTTGCCTTCCACGTCAGAAAAGAATCCCTGTGCGACTCCAAAGTACATTTTGGGATAGACGACCTTGGGATCGGTCCACACGAGTCCGCTATCGAGCATCGCGCGCGTCGGGCCGCCGCCGTGATCGCCGATTCCGTACAGGTGCATCATTTCGGGCAATCCGGGATTGTGTCCGCGGGCGATGGTGATGTCCTTCGCGATGCGCACGGGCTCGATTTCGTTTACGTAGTCGTGTGGGAAATAGGTGAGCACGCG
>JBEKJW010000325.1:0-4678 GCA_050011035.1 Candidatus Acidiferrales bacterium | reverse complement strand
AGAGCGGATTCGATTTTGCGGGCGCGATCGAGCGCGGTGGACACAGAAACGCAGAAATTGTCTTCGCCGATGTAACGGTCAAACCCGGCTCGGCGCATACGTAGCGCTGGCTGTTCGCGGGCGCCACAAACGATCAGCACTCGGCCCGAGTCACGAATGCGATCCGCGAGAGCTTCGAGCGCCTGAATGCCGGTTGCGTCGATCGCCGTCATATTGCGCAAACGGAGAATCACGATGCGCGGCAGACCCGAAAGGCGCACATAGATCGCGTCGATCTTGTCCGTGGCGCCAAAAAGAAACGGCCCGTGAATGCGAAAGATGCTCAAATAAGGCGGAATATTCTTCTGGTGGAGGATATGTGCCTCGCCATCGCGCAAATATTCCGGCGTGACCTCGGAGACCGTGGTGGTCTGCGTGACTTTGCGGATGTAGACGAGCGACGCAAGGATCATCCCGGCTTCAACCGCGACAGTGAGATCGGCGAAAACGGTGAGCGCGAACGTAACGATCCAAACGCCAATCTCGAGCGACGACAATCGCAGAATCCCCGGAATTTCACGCCATTCCCCCATTCCATAGGAGACAACGAGAAGAATCGCGGCGAGAACCGTGAGCGGAATGAATCGCGCGAGCGGTGCAGCGAACAGAACAATGGCAAGCAGAGTGAGCGAGTGAATCATTCCTGCGACCGGCGTCTTCGCTCCTGATCGAATGTTCGTCGCGGTCCGCGCGATCGCGCCCGTAGCCGGCAATCCCCCGACGAGAGGTGAAAGCATATTCGCGACGCCCTGCGCGACGAGTTCGACGCCTGGATTGTGCCGGTCGCCGCTGAGACGGTCGGAAACCACGGCGGACATGAGCGATTCGATCGCGCCGAGCATGGCCACGGCAATCGCGGGAGAAAGCAGTGGCCGCATGATATCCACGCGAAATGGGGGAATGTGAATCGGGGGGAAACCGGAAGGGATTCCGCCGAAGCGGGTGCCGATTGTCTGGACGGGAAGTTTGAACGCGACGACGGCGGCAGTCGCGGCGAAAAGCACCACGATGTATCCCGGGACGCGTTGAATGTAACGGCGAAAAAACACAATCACCACGAGGGACGCGACGCCCAGAACCGTCTCGAGCGGCGAAAAGGTCGAGAAGTTGTGCGCGAGCGCCGAGATTCGCGCGGCGAATTCGCCGGGGACTTTGTCGATCTTCAAACCGAAGAAATCCTTGATCTGGGTGCTGGCGATAAGGACGGCGATACCGTTGGTAAAACCGATTACAACGGGACGCGGGATGAATTTCACGGCCGACCCGAGGCCCGTGACGCCGAGCAGGATCAGGATCACGCCCGCCATCATCGTGCACATGAAAAGCCCATCGAGGCCGTACTTCGTGACGATGCCGAAAACGACCACGACAAACGCCCCGGTCGGCCCTCCGATCTGCGTGGACGAGCCTCCTAGCGCGGAGATGGTGAAACCGGCCACGATGGCGCAGTAGAGTCCGGACTGCGGCGGAACGCCCGAGGCGATGGCAAAAGCCATTGCAAGCGGAAGTGCGACGAGGCCAACGGTGATTCCCGCGAGAAGATCGCCGAAGAACAATCGGCGCGAATAATGCCGCAGGCAGAGGATGGATTTAGGAAGCCAGTCGCGCATGCATTTTAATTCGTCCAACAACGCCGAAAGCGTGAGATTCCGACGTGTGGCCGAACGAATAGTATCGCCCGTCGGCGCGTTGTGGCGAGGTGACGTGCGTCACAAACGGAGTTGGCGGAACAGGGCTCGCTCAAATCAAACTATGTGCTTCGATCGTGGCGGAAGACTATTTTGCGCCTCGCGTCGAACTACGGAACGGTGCAGTGAGGAAGCGTCGGATTGCCTGAAGTACATTTCGAAGTAGGGATGGCTTTTCGTAGCGCACCCAGACTCTTCTCTGCGACATAGGGGCCTGGACTTCCTTAAGCGTACGGTTAGGGTTGTTGTCGAACTGCGATAAGTACGGCGTTGCCGACACTCAAGTATCGAAACACTAGCGACACCGCGAGACACAGGAATGCAGAAAAACGATGCCTTCGGCAATTATCGGCGTGCTTTCCCGACGCCGGCGAGCTTTTTGTATTCGGCTGCGTGAGCAGCGCAACAACTGTCAGACAACCTGCAGACCACAGTCGGCAATACTCCGCTAGCTAGCTGGCAGCAGCTTCAGGAAGACGGCCGAAGCGGCGCTCGCGGCCCAGAAAATCTTCCACTGCGGATTCAAGGTCGGAGGCTTTGAAATCCGGCCACATTACCGGCGTGAAGAACAGCTCGGCGTAGGCGCACTCCCACAGCATGAAATCGCTTAATCGGCGGTCGCCGCCAGTGCGAATCAGAAGATCAACGTCGAGAGCCGCTCCGGTCGAGTGAGTCACTTCGCCGAGGCGCTTTGCAAATTCGCGCTGTGAGACTTCCAGGCTGGACATCATCCAGCATGCGGCGCGGAGAATTGCATCCCGTGAAGAATAATCGACGGCGATACGCAATTCGAGGTCGCGTCCACCGGTGGTGGCGCGTTCGGCGACGTCAATCGATTGCTTCAGCGAGGGCGGCAAGCGGTCGCGGCGGCCGATCACGCGAAGGCGGACACCTTCGGCGGCGCACTTCGGCGCTTCGGTGCGAAAATATTCCTCGAGCAGCCCGAGCAACGAATTTACTTCGCTCAACGGCCGGCCCCAGTTGTCAGACGAGAAAGCGTAGAGCGTGAGCGTGCCAATGCCGAGCGCTGGAGCAGCGCGAACCACGCGGCGAACCGATTCGACTCCGGCGCGATGGCCCTCGGAACGCGCGAGTCCGCGCTGGCCGGCCCAACGGCCGTTGCCATCGAGAAGAATTGCGACGTGAAGACCCTCTGGAGTCGCTGTCTGCTGGGCGAGTTTGTTGATGGGTACGCTCATCGATTTATCCGCGCTATGAATTTGATAGTAGGACTAGCCTTCCCGCGTTACACGAATTAGAGCTTCCATATGATCGAGATACTTTTCGAGCGCGCGCCGGCCCGAAGCGGACAGGCGGTACTCGGTCTTCGGGACTCGGCCGTCGAATGATTTGGCGCAGTCGACGTAGCCAGCGTCTTCCAGCTTGCGCGCGTGGACGCTGAGATTACCGTCGGTGACGCGCAGAAGATTTTTCAGGTCGTTGAAGGTGAGCGAAGCGTTCACCGCGAGCGCGCTGATGATCGCGAGACGCGTGCGCTCGTGGATGAGGCGATCGAGACTGGTCGCCTGGGCTTCGGTCGAGACCGCGCGCCGGGCGCGATCGGCTCCGTCATTGCGTTCAGGGCGCGTCGCGCGCGCTGCATTCGATTTACCCGCCATATTTCCTCGCAATCAAGGCACCGAATAGAATGTGAAGGCCGCCAAAACCGGCGGCGAGAAACGCATTGCTCCAGCTCGATGGGCAAAACAGCGCCACCGCGCCAAGCACCATGAAGCACAAGCCCATCAAGGGAACGATGCGAATCGAAAACGCCCCGCCCGTGACCACGCCTGTGCCATAAAGCAGAAGCCATTCGCCGGGGATCGGCTCGGTGTTGGCGTTCCGGATGTTCATGGCAATCAACAGCGCGCCAACAAAGAGCGGCGGAGCAAAACTGTACGCGAAGCGCCTTCCGGGGCCGGAAAAAACGGGCATACCCGCGCGACGCGCTTTCGAGACTGTGGTCCAGACCGCGATCCCCATAGCGACGAACGCCTCAGCCATCCAGGTGGTGAGCCAGCCAAGCGAGGACGTCTGCCGCGAAGCGATGGCGGCTGCGCCGAGGGCAGTAATGCCCATGGCGACTCCTCCCCAGCCGGGAACGGCGGTGAAGGAGCTGGCGCGCTCCATGGTCTCGCGGATGAAGCGAAGATTGTCGCGAGCGTGATCGTCAATGGCGAGCGGAGGTTGGGCCGCGCCGGAACGGGAGACGGAGAGCTTGGAGGCCGCCATAGGCAAATCTTAGCAGTACGGCCGCTCCTGTCAAGTACTTTACACAATAAAGTTCCATGACAGTCCTGTAAAAAGGAGCGACCGTCGGGCGATACCCATTGTGCCCCGCCCCACCCCGCGGCTATCCTGCGAGGGCTTCTATTAAGGACGAGGAGAAAGAGCATGAAGAAGATATTGGCCGCACTGGTTGTGCTGGCCTGTACGGGCTTGGTGGCAAACGCGCAGACACCGGCTACGGGGACCGCGAAAAATCCGGTGACGGACATGATTCGGCAGGTGCTGGAGCGCTCGGCGAAGAACACAATCGCCGCAGCGGACGAAATGCCGGCCGACAAATACAGCTACAAGCCGACGCCGGAGCAGATCACTTTCGGCCATTTGATCGTCCACATCATCAATTCCAACTATCAGATCTGCTCGAAGTACGGCGGGCTCACCGCTCCCACTGACAAGCCGGCGGACACGGATCCAAAAGACAAGCTCATCCCGCAATTGAAATCCTCTTTCGACGCGTGCACCCAGGCGTTCGCGAAGGCGGACGATTCGAATCTAGGCGAATCGATCGTTGTGTTCGGAGACCGGCCGCTGACGCGCGGCGCGATTGTAATCATTCTGGCGAGCGAGTTCGCGGACCACTACGGGATGGAAGCGATGTACCTGCGGCTGAACGGGCTGACTCCGCCGACCGCGAAGAAGAATTAATCGCAGCTGGAAACCTG
>JBEKJW010000324.1:0-4700 GCA_050011035.1 Candidatus Acidiferrales bacterium | reverse complement strand
CACGATGGTGATTCTGTCGCTGATCGCGATCGTGTATGGCGCGCTGGTGTGTCTGATGCAGAAGGACATGAAGCGGCTGATCGCGTATTCGTCGGTGAGCCACATGGGCTTGTGCACGCTCGGAATTTTCGCGCTGACGCCGTTGGGGCTGGAAGGAAGCATTTTGCAGCAGCTGAATCACGGGCTCGCGACGGGCGCGCTGTTTTTGCTGGTGGGAATTTTGTACGAACGGCGGCACACGCGGCTGATTTCGGAATTCGGCGGGCTTGCGACGCCGATGCCGAACTTCGCGGCGGTCTACATGATTGTGACGCTGAGTTCGCTGGGGCTACCGCTACTGGGTGGATTCGTAGGCGAATTCACGATACTGCGGGGTGCGTTCGAGGTGAGGTGGCAGTGGGCTGCGTGGGGACTGGTAGGCGTGATTCTCGGTGCGGCGTATCTGCTGTGGCTGTACCAGCGCGTGATGCTTGGAGAAATCACGAATCCTGCGAACGAGGCGCTGCACGACTTGAACGTGCGAGAGTTCGCGACGCTGGTGCCGATCGTAGTTCTGTCATTCTGGATCGGCGTGTATCCAACACCACTGTTTCGCGCGATTGAACAGCCGGTGCACAAGATCGTGGAGGCGGTAAATCCGGGTTACTACGCGGCACCCGCGGCGGCTTCGGCGGGTGTGAGTGCGGCGGCGAAGGCGCGGTAGATGAATTGGCAGCTCATCTTCGATCAGGCGAAGAACGATTTCATTTTTGTTTTCCCCGAAGCGATGCTGGTGTTTTTCGGCCTCGCAATCCTGCTTACTGACTTTCTTCTAACCAAAACGCAAAAAGCGTGGAACGCGTATACGGCGCTGGTGGGCGTGGCGTTCAGCGCGGCGTCGTTATTCTTGATTCGCACGCCAGCTCGGGACCGGGTGCAAGCGTTTGATGGATCGATCGCGATCGATCCGTTCTTCATTTTCTTTGGGCTGATTTTTCTCGCGTCGGCGGCGGTGATCCTGCTGCTTTCGATCCGCTACATGGAGGCGGTGGAGGAGCAGCGCGGCGAATATTACGCACTGATCCTGTTTGCAACGGCGGCGATGATGTTGCTGGCGTGCGGGAACGATCTGGTGGTGCTGTTTCTGGCGCTGGAGACGATGGGCATCAGCTTCTACGTGCTGACGGGATTTCTGGTGCTGAGGCGGAGTTCGAACGAAGCGGCGATGAAGTACATGCTGATCGGCGCGTTCAGCTCGGGCGTGCTGGCGTACGGCTTTTCGATCTTGTACGGGCTCTCGGGTTCGACAAACCTTGCGACAATTCAGCTGCATATCGGAGATCGCGCCTCGCAATTCGCACACGCGGATGCACTTTCATTTTTGGCGCTGGCGACGGTGGCGGCGGGAGTTTTCTTCAAGGTAGCGGCAGTGCCGTTCCATCAGTGGGCGCCGGATGTGTATGAAGGGGCACCGACGACGATTACGGCTTACATCAGCGTGGCGTCGAAGGCTGCCGCGTTCGCGCTGCTGCTGCGGCTATTTGTGACGGTGTATTGGCCAGTGCGAATCGACTGGATCGCGATTTTCGCGGCTGCGGCGGTGCTTTCGATGACGCTGGGAACATTTGCGGCGCTGACGCAGACGAACATCAAGAGGCTACTGGCGTACTCATCGATCGCACAGGTTGGATACATCCTGCTGGGGCTCGTCGCGTCGGTCGATAAGGACGGAACGCTCAACCAGCGAGGGCTGCGGGCGGCTGCGTTTTATTTGTTCGCGTACGCTTTTTTCAATACCGGCGCGTTCGCGGTGGTGGTGGCGCTACAGAAACGCGGAGCGATCGGCGACGACATCGAGGATCTGCGCGGGGTTGGGCGCAGCAGCCCGGTGGCGGCGGTCTTGATGCTGCTGTTTTTGCTTTCGCTCGCGGGGATTCCGCCGACGGCAGGCTTCGTGGCAAAGCTGCTGATTTTCTGGTCGTTGATCGAGACTGGGCATCCGATATTGGCGCTCGTGGGCGTGCTCTATATCGTGCCGGCGATGTATTACTATTTCCGTGTGGTCGCGACGATGTGGACAGGCACGGGCGACGACGCGGTGGCTCCCGTGATTCCGACGGCGCAGAGGCTGGCGTTGGGAGCGCTCGCGCTGGTGACTCTGGCCGCAGGCGTGTTTCCGGAGCAGTTTTTGCGGCTGGCGAACTACGGATTGCAGATGCCCTCCTTGCGCTAGCCGGGCATCAAACCTGCAACGAACGCGACCAAGATGAATCTCGAAAATCCGCAACCAAAATCGAAAGCCGGCTCGATTGCGCGCCAGTTTGCGCTGGCGACGGAGCTGCCGTTCCTGGTGGCGGCGGGCGCGTTGGGTGGCGGATTCATCGGCTACTTGCTGGACCGGTGGCTGCATACGAAGCCGTGGCTGATGCTGGTGGTGGGCGCGGTTGGTTTTTTCGCGGCGGTTCGCGATATGCTGAGGCGGCTCGACAAACATGACCGAGACGCAGCTCCCAAGTCTTAGCCCAGCAAATCCCACTCCTCCAAGTCCAGAAGAGCAGGCGCGATTCCACGAGCAGTATTCCCGCAGAATTCTGACTTACACGTTGGTGAGTGGTGTGATCGTCGCGATTGTAGCGGCGGCGATGCAGTCGTTTCGTTGGAGCGCCGGAGTGGCGGTGGGAACGGCACTCGCGCTGCTGAACTATCGCTGGCTGGACCAGGCGCTGGGGGGCATGGTGACGGCAGCGCAGGCCCAGGAGGGAGCCACGAAGGCGGTGGTGCCGGTGAGCCTGTACGCGAAGTTCATGGGCCGTTACCTATTGATAGCAATCGTCTTATGTGTTATCGTGAAATTCTTCCGAGTGCCAATTCTGGCCTGTCTGGTGGGACTTTTGGCGTTGGGGTCTGGCACGATCGCGGCAGCACTACAAGACGTCTTTTCGGGGAACAAGTAGAAGAATGGAACACATCAACTGGTTTACCGCGCTGCTGAACAAGTACTTTGGCGCGCTGGCATTGAAACTTCTAGCGGCGGTTCACGTCCAGCCGGACAATCCGAATCTGCCAATTCCCAATTTTGTGGCCGCGTCGCTACTGGTGTGCATCGTTGCGGCGCTCTTCTTCCTATGGCTGCGGCCGAGGATCCGGGCGGACCGGCCGGGCGCGACGCAACAGGTGATGGAGCTGCTGCTGACAAATTCGATGGGCTTGGGCGTCAAGGACCTCCTTGACGAAAACGTGGAGCACGATCCCGGGAGGTTTTTGCCTCTGGTCGGCTCGCTTTCGATCTTCATATTGATTTCGAATTCGATCAGCGTAATTCCAGGCTTTGAATCTCCGACAGGGCACCCGTCAGTTCCATTTGCCTGCGCGATCATCGTTTTCATTTTCTATAATTGGACGGGCTTGCGGGAGCATGGTCCTCTGAGTTACGCGAAGCAATTCGCAGGACCGGTGCCCGCCCTATCGTGGCTCATCTTTCCCGTCGAAATCGTCAGCCACAGCGCTCGCCTGCTTTCGCTAACCGTTCGTCTCTGGGCGAATATTTTCGCTAGTGAACTTATCTATATGATTTTTTTGGGGCTCTCCATGGCGCCGCGCCAGGCTTTGCTGGACCGGCATCCTGGATGGGCGCTCGCGCTAAGCATCTTTCCGGCGGTGATCCCGATTCTCTTTATCGGACTGCACCTTTTCGTGGCAGTGATCCAGGCTTTCATCTTCACAATTCTCCCGGCGTTGTATATCGGGATGGCGACGTCGGCCGAGCACTAATCGAACTTCATTTCCTAGATGTAGGATTCATAGCTGGCATGTTCGCCGTTTCAGTGTGAGACCGGCTGCTTGAGGATGACGGGAACCACCTCCTGACGGCACATTCATAAAGGAGAAACACCGATGAAGAAGTTGGTTCAGTTTTTCACCATGTTGTTCGCCGCCGGAATGGCTGCGATGCCCGCGCTTGCGCAAGGCGGGGAAGCTGCCGCTAACGGCAAGCCGCCCGAGCACGTTGCCGTCGGGATGGTATTCGCCGCCGGTATTTCCATGGCGATCGCCGCTGCGTTCTGCGGACTCGGCCAGGGACGCGTGGCAGCGGCTGCGTGCGAAGGCATTGCGCGCAATCCGGGAGCGGCCGGCGCGATTCGTACGGCCATGATTCTGGGTCTTGTGTTCATCGAGACGCTGGTGTTGTTCACGCTGGTGATCGTTGTCGTGAAGGTCGCTTACTAAGCGAAGACGATAGACGGGATTTGAAGGCCCGGAGGCTCCGCGGAGCTTCCGGGCCTTTTTTGTTTTTGGGGAAAGAGATTGCCAGCTTACGCGCGACGGTTTGGTCGGTGCACGCTGCGTGGTTCGAGGTGTCGGCTGCATGGCTCAACTCGCGACCAACTGAGAGTCGGTCGCGCTCAGACTCGAAAGTCTAAGCTACAGCGCGCGCTGCGCGCCAAAGTCGAATAGGCGGGATTGAGTACGCTACTGAGCTAGCGGGGCGGCAGGGACTGGGCGGCAGTGTGGGCGAAGTCCAGAACGCGGCCGGGGAGGATGCCGAGGTAGAGAGTGCCGGCGGCGGCTAGGACGAGCGCGAAGACCAGAGCGGGAGCCACCTTGGTCGGCGTGTACTCGGTGGACGGCTCCCAGAAGTACATAGCGATGACCACGCGCAGGTAATAGTAGGCACCGACGATGCTGTTGAGGGCCGCGATGATGACGAGCCACACGATGTG
>JBEKJW010000323.1:0-5064 GCA_050011035.1 Candidatus Acidiferrales bacterium | reverse complement strand
TATCCGCTATCACGCTGCATCACGTGCGGCAACTGCCTTGAAATTTGTCCGAAGGTGAATTCAAACGATCAGTTCGTCGGCGCCGCTATCGTTAGCCAGGTGCGCCTGTTCAACATGCACCCTACCGGCGCGATGCACGCTTCCGCGCGCCTCGATGCGCTGATGGGCCCCGGCGGTATCGAAGACTGCGACAACGCCCAGAATTGCGTAAAAATTTGCCCGAAGGGAATTCCTCTTACCGAATCGCTAGCGAGCGTGAACGGCCAGGTCATCCGTCACGCCATCAAATCTTTCTTCACCGCGCCCAAGGCCATCGGCTCCGCCGCCCCCGAAGGATGAGCGTCCTTTTGACGTAGCACAGGTAATCTTCCTGTGTGCGAGCGTAGCTCGCACTTTTTCTCACGATCGCCGAAGGCACAACGCTACACGGAACATTTCGTTTTGCGGGGGCGTGTCGTAGAATCCCGAAGGCATTTTCAACCATCCCATGCAGAGCAAATCGCTAATCACGCTAACAATCATTGTAGGAGTTGCTCTTCCCTTGGCACTCGCGCAGCAATCCAGCACCATCACACCGCAGGCGAAGGAACTTCACGCCAAATCCATCATCATCGACACGCACGACGACACCACCCAACGCCTGCTCGATCCGAATTTCGATTTCGGCGCACGACACTCTGACGGCAACGTCGACATCCCTCGCATGCGCGAAGGCGGCCTCGACGCGATCTTCTTCTCCATCTGGATTCCGGGCACCGTCACTGGCCAGCCCGCCGTCGACCGCGCGATGGCTCAAATCGAAGCCGTCCGCCGCACCGTGGCCGCGCACCCGAGCGATCTGGTGCTGTGCACCACGGCCGCGCAAATCCGCGCTGCGAAAGGCTCCGGCAAAATCTGCGCGTTGATGGGCGTCGAGGGCGGCCACATGATCAACAACAGCCTCGAAACCCTCGACAAGTTTTACTCGCTCGGCGTGCGTTACATGACGCTCACGCACACCGTGAACACCGACTGGGCCGACTCCGCCAACGATAAACCCGCGCACGACGGCCTGACGCCCTTCGGCAAACAAGTCGTCGCAGAGATGAACAAGCTCGGCATGATGGTGGACATCTCCCACGTCGCCGATAAGACGTTCTACGACGTCCTTGCCACCAGCAAAGCGCCCGTGATCGCCTCGCACTCCAGTTGTCGCGCGATTTGCAGCGCGCCGCGCAACATGACCGACCAGATGATCAAAGACCTCGCGGCACACGGCGGCGTGATCCAGATCAACTATCACATCGGGTTTCTGAGCCAGGAATTCGCGGACGCCAGCAAAGCGCACCCGGAATACGCCAAGGAAATCGAAGCCGAAGCGAAGAAGCGCTGCGCGGGCAACGAAGCCTGCGAACTGATCGAAGCCGACAAGGTTACTCGCGAGTACGTCGCTGCCGGAAAGTTGCCGCGCGTCGAATGGACGAAGATCATCGAGCATATCGACCACGCTGTTAAACTGGTTGGCGCCGATCACGTCGGCCTCGGCTCCGATTTCGACGGTGCCGATATGCCCTACGGCATGGACGACGTCTCGAAGTTGCCCGAAATCACCAACGCGCTTCTCGCGAAAGGCTACTCGCCCGCCGATGTGCAGAAAATTCTCGGCGGCAACACGCTGCGTTTGATGCAGGAAGTCGAAAACACCGCAAAGAAACTAGGAGGGAAGTCGTGAAAGCTTCGTTGATCCGTCTCGCGCTCTGTTCGTCGCTCGCATTCGTTCCCGTTGTCGCGCACGCCCAAGCGCAACCGTCGGGCTCATCCGCATCGGGTTCATCAACCGCACCGGCGCACAAGACCACCACGGGCACTGCCGCAACGTACACGGACCCCGCGCTTTTGCACCCCGCATCGCTGAAAGCGCAGGCGCCCGCTGAGTACGATGTGAAATTCGTCACCAGCGCCGGAGACTTCGTTGTCCACGTGAAGCGCGACTCCGCCCCGCTGGGCGCAGATCGCTTCTGGAACCTCGTCAAGCACGGCTTTTTCAACAACGCCGCGTTCTTCCGCGTTGTGCCCGGTTTCGTTGTGCAATTTGGCTTGAGCGCGAATCCTGCCGTCAACAAGGCTTGGGACAACGCGAAGATTCAGGACGATCCCGTGAAGGAAAGCAATCATATGGGTACGCTCACCTTCGCGACCGCGGGCGCGGGCACGCGCACCACGCAACTCTTTATCAACCTCGCCGAGAACCCCCGGCTCGACCAGATGGGTTTCTCCCCATTCGGCACCATCACGTCGGGCATGGACGTCGTCCAGAAAATCTACGCCGGCTACGGCGAGCAGCCCGACCAGGGTGAGATTACAGACAAAGGCAAAGCCTATCTCGATAAAAATTTCCCGAAGCTCGATGTGATCAAGGCGACCGTCATTACTTCGCCGCTGCCCGCAACGCCGGTGCATCACACTGCCGCCGCTCCCGCCGCGAAGAAGCCTGCGGCGTCAACGGCTCCATCAAACCAGTAGCGGTCGCGCAGGCTTACGTGGCGCACGCCGTCGTGCGCTTGAACGCTTTCAGCCAAAATACGAGGAGACGCAATGTCCGATTCGCCATTAAAAAAGCCGGAGTCGCTCACCGAGCAGGCTCCCGCCACGTTTAACGCCGCGTTCAACACCACCGCCGGCGATTTTGTGATCAAAGTCACGCGCGCCTGGGCTCCGCTCGGCGCCGACCGTTTCTACAATCTTGCGAAGCACGGCTATTTCAACGACGCGCATTTCTTCCGCGTCATTCCCGGTTTCGTCGTTCAGTTTGGCCTGCACGCTGATCCCGAAATCACCGGCGCGTGGCGCAACAAACGCCTCGCTGACGATCCCGTCACGCAGTCCAACAAGCCCGGCTTCATTACCTTCGCCACCGCCGGCCCGAACACCCGCACCACGCAGCTCTTCATCAACACGGGCAACAACGCCCAGCTCGACAAGATGGGCTTCGCTCCCTTCGGCGAAGTGACGAGCGGCCTCGACGTTGTGAAAAAGATTCACAGTGGCTACGGCGAGCAGCCCGATCAGGGCAGCATCACCGCGCTGGGGAAGCCGTATCTCGAAAAACATTTCCCCAAACTCGACCGCATCACCTCCATCACCATTTCGTAGCGCGACCGTCCGTCGCGCGATTCGCATTTCCGGGTGCCGCACCCTTCGTACTAAGAAGGGTGCGCGTCACCCAAACATCCAAATCCGCGACGATTACTCGCTCACCCTCGTCCCGCGCGCCACTTCTTGTAGTCTCAGCGCCGTTTCCAGCTACAATCCTGAAACTAAAAAAGTCCAGCTCATGCCATCCAACACCGCAGACGCCTACACGACGCCGACCGGCATCCGCTCCGCCAATCTCCTCCTCGTCTCGCTCGCCGTTCTCAAAATCGTCATCCAATTCGCAGGCATCAACCGCTACGGCTTCTTCCGCGACGAGTTCTACTACATGGCCTGCGGCGACCACCTCGCGTGGGGCTACGTCGACCAGCCGCCGTTTATCGCGTTCGTCGCCTCGCTCGTGAAACACACACTTGGCGACTCGATGTTCGCCATCCGCCTTCTGCCCGTGCTTGCTGGCGCTGCCACCGTTTACCTCACTGGTCGTGTGGCCCGCGAACTCGGCGGCGGTCTCTTCGCGCAATTTCTCGCCGCCGCAGCGATTCTCTTCGCGCCGATTTATCTTGCCTTCGACAGTTTTTTCTCGATGAACGCATTCGAGCCGCTTTTCTGGCTGCTCTGCGCATGGATTGCGATTCGTGTCGCGAATGGCGCTTCGCCAAAGCTCTGGCTCGCATTCGGCGTAGTCGCTGGCATCGGACTCCAAAACAAACACACCATGCTCGCCTTCGGCTTCGCGCTCGTCGCTGGGTTGGTTCTCACGCCGCAGCGCAAACTTCTCGCAAGTAAATGGATTTGGTTCGGCGGCGTGATCGCTCTCGCAATCTTCCTTCCGAACCTCATCTGGGAAGCTACGCACGGTTGGCCGCAAGTCGAAGTTGTACGCAATGGTCAGGCGTTCAAAATCGTTCGCCTGACTCCCGGCCAATTCCTTTTTGAACAGATTCTATTCATGCAGCCCATTGAGTTGCCACTCTGGCTCGCCGGTCTCTACTGGTATTTTTTCGATCGGGAAGGGAAGCGTCTGCGTTTTCTCGGATGGACCTACGTCTTCATCCTCATGATCGTGATGCTCCTCGACGGCAAGACCTACTACGTCGTTCCCATCTATCCCGTGCTGATGGCCGCTGGCGGCGTCGCGGCGGAGAAATTCCTCATCGCGCCGAAATTCAATTGGGCGCGCATCGCTTACGCCGGGGTTCTCCTTCTTGCTGGGCTGATCACTCTGCCATTCGGCGTACCCGTTCTCGGCGTGAACAACTTCATCTGGTATTCGTCGAAGTTCCCGTACGCGCGCTCGGTGAAAACCGAAGTCGATACGCCCGTCGAACTCCCGCAACTCTATGCCGATATGTTCGGGTGGCCCGAGGTCGCGAAAACAATCTCGACTACTACGGCAAAAAGTACGGCCTGCCGAAGGCCATCAGCGGCCACAACAGCCACTACTATTGGGGGCCGGGCGATTACACCGGCTCGTGCGTGATCATTTTCGGCGACAATTCGTCCGACTTCATCAAACTCTTCGGTGACGTTCGCCAAGCAGCCACCATCTCATCGCTTCACGCCGCGCCCAGCGAGCAAAATGTGAAAGTCTACATTTGCCGCAAGCCCGTCGCGCCGCTCCGCGAGCTTTGGCCTCACTTCAAAATGATCATCTAGTGGGATAGCCGAACCGGCTGTCATCCTACGAACTCGACGCAGCGCTAGAGCAATCGCGCGCTCGGACCTCAAAGCCATCGCCGCGCTTGTCTAGCGCGGCGCGTGCCGTGGCCGCCGCGCTTCGGTCTCCAGTTCGCCGAGTTTCAATCCCGCCGCCACCAACCTATGACCAATCTCTGAATTGGTGCGGCTCGCAATCGCGAAAAGCACACACTCCAGCGTCAGCACCGGAATCACGCGCCCATCGACAATATCGGTCGTCGGCGCCGCCGC
>JBEKJW010000322.1:0-6373 GCA_050011035.1 Candidatus Acidiferrales bacterium | reverse complement strand
GCTCTGGACGACCATAGCCGATTAACTCGTACGCACGACGAAGACTCCCAAACCGCAAGCGATATGTGGACGGTGAAGGCGTTTCTCGTGACCGCTTGATGGTCCCGAGGGTAATTCTGCCTTCTCGTTTTAAGAGTTCTCGCAAATCGTCAAGGATCCGCGCGTCGGTTTTGTTGTAGGTACGCGTCCTGAGAATTTCCTGCGCCCTTTCGAACACTTCCTGCTCGATGATTTGCTCGAACGCGCCGGGCGCCGTGACCCATTGCTCGCGCGGCATGGGTACAGCTGGTGTGTAAAGCCGACTCGCGGTTCGTTCGAATACGTGACAACCCGTATACTTTGGGCGAGTAAGAATTCGGATCACGGCTTGATAATCCCACTTTGATTCCGACGTGTATCTGATTCGACGGCGGTTCAGTTCCCGGGCGATTGCATACACGGCGCGTCCCTCACTAACCAGCATTCGAAAGATCTCTCGGACACACTCGACCTCGTCGGTGGGTCCGGGAACCAGAACAACTCGGTCGGTGGCGATGCTTTTGCGTTCACCGAATGCGAGCTCCTGCTTCGGCGTTCGCGACGGACCAACGAGGAGCCGGCGCAATCCATATCCTGCGCGTCCTCCTTGCTTGAATCCAAGTCGGGCGAGACGTTTCTGGCCAGCCAGAACCTTGTTTCCGAGTTCTCTCGAATATTCACCCGCCATCGTTCGTTTGAGCGCCTTCATCACCGAGCTTGGGAGAGAGCCATCATTCGTGAACGCTTCGGCGCAGTAGTGGACCGGCACCCCAGCCGACTTACAGACATATTCGTAGTGGGCCGCTTCATCTGCGTCCTGAAATCGACCCCAACGGCTTACGTCATACAGGATCAGCGTGTAAGCACAACTTCCTGCTACAACGTCTCGAATCAGCGCTTGAAGTCCTGTTCGGTGACGCAGCACGACGCCGCTCTTGGCCGTATCGAGGTAGGTCTGGATGATCTCGACGTTGTGCAGGTGCGCGTACCGCTCAATTGCTTCCGATTGATTTTCGATTGAGTACTGCTGGTGTTCCGTGGACATCCGAAGGTATTGCGCTGCGGGGATGCAGTTTGTGGTCGGCATAAGGTCTCCTAGGGAGACCTATCGGCCAAATCTGAGATCTCTTTAGTCTGCCTCGCGGGAACGAATTACCTAGTCGACGTGGGCTCGAAATCTAGAACCAAACAGGATGAACTACTCTGCATTTGGTGACGGCCGGCAGTCTTGGAAGCAATCTAACCAGGATTGAAATTAGATCGATTTACGTGACTGCTCAAGTTTGGCTGCCAAGGCTTCGTACACAGGATTACAAGGGACCACACGAATTCGTCGCTGATCTGGCGAAGTCGCTTTCTGGGGCGCAAAGCGAGAGAGCAGCTTCTTGGCAAGTTTTTCCTGACGGAACAGTTCAAGGTCTAACCTGGTTTTGCTTTTTGGTGAGACGTGACGCCTGGCACTCGACAGCACTTTGTGTAGCGTTGTACTGTAGCAGGGACCACACATCCCGTTCGAATGATACTGAGACTCCGCGCCACATAAAAGGCAACCGTAATCGTCAAAAACGTTCCGCATCTTTAGTTGGAAGTCGATGGGAACCAGCCCGCGGATGGCGAAAATGGCGAAAGCAGCTCGCTGCGGGAGGAACCAGGGTTGCAGCAGCACACTCTTCGCGAGCGCTGCGTACGACATGCTCTTGATAGTCCGACGTGTTCGTTTAGTCGAAGCGGCTCTAATTCGACGTGATGTCATGTCGGTTCCCTAGAGGATGACATTTCTCAAAGTTCTTACTGAGTCCGTCTGGTCCAATCCGCGCGTAGTGGAGCGTGGTTTGTATCCAGACATGCCCCAACAATGCTCTGATAACTTCCAGGTTTGCCCCGTTTTCGTGCAGATGGGTCGCAAATGTGCGGCGAAAGGTGTGGGGAGTGACGTTTCGTAACCCAGCTCTCCTGGCGATGCTGGCGATTAGGTGCTGGACCACGACCTTTGAAAGCGGACGAGTCCTTTTCGGAAGCGAAAGATTGCGCGTAGCCATCAGCGCTTCGTGTTTTTGCCTGGCCTCCTCGTAGCTCATCCGTGCGATTGAACCAAGGATCTTGGTCTGTTGCGCGCGCTTGCCGTCCCGCTTCCTGAGTTGGAGCCATTTCGATTTCCATTGTCCGTCGTAGCCGCCAAGATGCCCTTTCTGCGGTCGATAGTCTGCCTCAAACAGATAGCCGCTGCCCCGCTCCCCGATGTAGGCGCGAATCGCTTGTGCAGCGCTCTCCGCGAGTAATACGAGTCGAACCTTGCCAAGCTTGCCACGAACTCGCGCCTGCCTGGCAACAAGGTCTACGTTCTCGATTTTCAGATGAAGAGCCTCGCTCAGTCGGCATCCACTGGAATAGAAGAACTCAACGAGCGCACGTTCGCGGGGAGTCTGTGTTACCGATATCAATCGCTTAATCTGTGCCTCGGTAAGAGTGCCCGGCCTTCCACGCCAAGGCCTTCTCAGTCGGACAAAACGTGGTGCCACATAGTCGACCACGCCCCCTAAATTCAAGAAGTCATAGAACTGACGCAGAATCCCTAGATGGCGATAGACGGCATCCAACGTCGCGCCGTTTTCAGAAGCGTCAGCTATAAAGAGTCGAATGTCCGTGTGGTCTGCTCGGGCAAGAGAACGCTCTCCCATAAAGTTGAGGTATCGATGGAGGGCTTTGAGGTAGACCCGCTTGGTGACCTTGGCGTAGTGCATCGCGATCATCCATTTGTAATACTGATCCACCAAGCCGCGATTGAATCGTGCGTAGGAGCGCATGTTGCCCTCTAAGCGATGCGAGGGCTGCTACGCTAGCGCCTCTGTCGGGCTCTGGGTAGTGGACGAATGACTCCATAGCTGCTTAGGGGAGTTAACATAAGAAGGCTTACGGGTCGCGTTAGGTGAACCAAACGTCTGGAACCCAATTTCTTGAAGGGATACGATCAGGGTCTGGAGTGTCCTTATTGAATCGAACAGTGGTAAGGCAGGCGGTGCTTGGCAAAGTGATTCTGGTTACCGGGGCTGGCGGATCGATTGGCAGCGCGCTGGCTAGGGCGCTTGGCAGTTTTCGTCCCAGACACCTCATTCTCCTTGATGATTCTGAACGAAATCTAAATCAAGTTGTCACGCAGTTGGCTAGATCGATGGACTCGCGTCAATTTTTCGCCGTACTCGGAAACGTGTGTGACGAAGAGCTGATGCTCGAAATCTTCGGTCGGTATCGACCTGAAGTCGTGTATCACGCGGCGGCGTTCAAACACGTTCCACTCATGGAGATTAATCCCTTAGCTGCGCTAGCAAATAATGCTTTGGCGACCTACAACCTCGCCAAACTATCGAGAAAAAAAGGCGTTTCGAGTCTGATTTTGATTTCGACGGATAAGGCGGTAAATCCGATTAGCATCATGGGTGCTTCGAAGCGTGTAGCGGAGGTTGCATTCGCTGCTCTCGGCAATTCGAAGACGCGGATGAGCGTCATACGCCTAGGCAACGTGTTAGGGACTGAGGGAAGCGTTGTTCCCCTGTTCTTGAGTCAAATTTCGCAAGGTGGCCCTGTGACGGTCACTCACCGAGAGGCCACGCGATATTTCCTGTCACTCGACGAGGCAATTGATCTCATCCTTGAAGCTTCAGCCACAAGGACAGGTGAACTTTTCATTCCGAGGGTGACCGATCCGGTGAATATCTGGGCGATGGCTCTTGAATTGATTAGAAAGTCGAATTCGGAAAGTCACCGCGAGATTGAGATCTCATTCACGGGGCTTCGCCCCGGCGATAAGCTATCCGAGGAATTTCTCTATTCGGACGAAACAGCAGTAACAACTGACCATCCCCAATTGTTACGCGTGCTGTCCCCTGAGCGGAGTTCGACTGAGATTGAACGCAAGATGAGGTTGCTAGCCAACGCCGTAGAAGCCCGAGACATCGCTTCGAGCTTGGACGCGCTTCACAACTTGGTTCCAGAATACCGACCTACCGAAACCGTAATTCGGGTATCGCAAGGATCATCTGCCTGAGATGAAATGCAAAATAGCCGTGGTTAGTTCATCCCGTGCGGACTACAGCCATCTGTACTGGCCGCTCAAAGACCTGTCGGCCAACGATGGGATCGATTTAAGAATCGTTGCTCTCGGTCCACATCTTTCCCCTGAATTTGGGAACACGGTGACCGAAATTGAACGCGACGGTTTCAAAATCGCTTCCAAACTCGAATGCCTATTGAGTTCGGATACGGACGTAGGAATGGCCAAAACGATCGGCCTTGCAACGTTGGGACTCGCCGACCTCTTCGCGGAAATGCGACCTGACATTCTTCTGTTGATTGCTGATCGGTACGAAATGTTAGCCCCCGCCTCGGTAGCGCTTGCTCTTCGTATTCCGATTGCGCACATCGAAGGTGGAGAAATCAGCGAGGGGGCGATCGACGATGCCGTTCGGAATGCTTTGACAAAAATGAGCCACATACATTTCACGTCAACTCACGCTGCACGCGATCGAGTAATTCAGATGGGCGAAGAGGAGTGGCGGGTACATCGGGCGGGTGCCCCGTCACTGGACCGCATTCGTAGACAGAAACTTCTCAGTAGGATGGATCTGGAATCGAAACTAGGTCTTGATCTCAGTTCGCCTACGATACTGGTCGCCTATCACCCGGTCACTATCAATCGCGACACCCTGTCCGAGACGGATGCGCTGTTTGAAGCGCTCGATTCTCTACCGAACCAAATTCTGTTTTGCTTCCCGAATGTGGATGCAGGAAGCAGATCGTTGATTCGTCGGACGAAGTCTTTCGTTGAGGCGAAGAACCGAGGAAACATCTACACGAACCTCAATACTCTTACATATCTGAGTCTGCTTGGCCAAGTGGAGATGCTAGTTGGAAATTCCAGTAGCGGGATCATGGAAGCTGCCTCGTTTTCGCTTCCCGTCGTAAATGTCGGGCTCCGGCAGCAGGGACGCGAGAGGGCCAGGAATGTCATCGATGTGGAAGCCGAAGTCGTCGCGATCCAGGCAGGAATTCAGAAAGCAATGAGTCCAACTTTTCGGAAGTCGCTGATCGGTGTGAAAAACCCATATGGCGACGGATGCGCAGCGGAAATCATTGTTCGTGTTCTTTCGAACCTTCCTAGTGCAGAAGAGCTGCTGATGAAGCGGCAGTCGCGTTCTAGCCATGCGACGGCCATTACCTCGTCCGCGCCATAGCGATGCGTATCCCCTTATCTTCGCCCGACATCAACGCCCAGGATATCGAAGCGGTCACGGCGGTCCTTAGAACTCCGCACCTCAGCTTGGGGCCGAAACTCCTAGAGTTTGAAAACTCGCTCGCCCAATACGTTGGAGCCTCCAATGCGGTTGCTGTCAGCTCAGGCACGAGCGCGCTCCACCTATGTATCCGGGCTCTTGGCATCTCGGACGGCGATGAAGTGATTGTTCCGTCGTTTGCATTCATCGCTGTCGCGAACGCCGTTCGCTACGAACGCGCGGTGCCGATCTTCGTAGATATTGATCCCGCGACTCTGAATCTAGATCCTGAACGGGTCGAAGCCGCGATCACGCCCCGCACGAAGGCGATCATCGTCGTGCATACCTTCGGCGTTCCTGCAGACCTCGATCGCATACTAGAGATATCGAAGCGACACGGACTCTCGATTATTGAGGATGCTTGCGAGGCGATCGGGGCGGAGTATCGCGGTCGGAAGGTCGGCACGTTCGGTGAGGTTGGAACCTTCGCGTTCTATCCTAATAAGCAAATCACTACCGGTGAAGGCGGCGCGGTAGTTACCAACAATTCCGAAATCGCGGCCAGAGTCAGATCTCTTCGCAATCAGGGAGTAACCGTTCCCGGTTCTTGGCTGGCGCACTCTGACGTTGGTCACAACTATCGGATTTCTGATATCAATTGCGCTCTCGGAATCTCGCAAGTAAGTAGAGTCGATTCGATTTTGGATCGCCGCGATTCTATCGCTCGTCTCTACAACTCTGCATTGGCGTCGGTTCCTGAGCTACGACGTCCGGTGCTCCTTTTGCCCGATCGGAAAATCAGCTGGTTCGTTTACGTGGTTCGTCTTAGCAGTCGCTTTACCGGGACTCATCGTGACTGGATCTTAGACGAAATGAAGGTCCGCGGCATTGGCCTTGGCCGCTATTTCGCTCCTATTCATCTGCAACCAGCGTATAGGGCCTTTTCGCAAAACAACTCAATGCTTCCGGTGACGGAGTTCGAGGCGCAGCGAACCCTCGCGCTACCGTTTTTCAATCAAATTAGCGGCGAACAAGTTGACGAAGTCAGCGAGAGCCTAAGCACACTCTGCGCCACGATTTGAAGGCGA
>JBEKJW010000321.1:0-5158 GCA_050011035.1 Candidatus Acidiferrales bacterium | reverse complement strand
ATCGCGAGATCGATGTTCTGTGCAATGTGTTGCGCGACGCCGTTGATGCCGTCGATCCACATCGTGCACATCGGGCACGGCTTCGCGTTCAGCTTGCCGTACATGAATTGGTAGATCACGAGAGGCCGAGTCGGTGCCGTGAACAGCTCGCTGAGCATTACTTTGCGCACTGGCGTGTCGCCGGCGTGCAGATTGCGCGGCCCTTCGAGGAATTCGTAGTCCTTCACTACTGCGCCTTTGGGCAGGGCACGGCGCATCGCCGCCACGTGTTCGCGCTGCTTCATCAATTCCACTTCCGCCGCGCGCAATTGCTCGCGCGCTGCCAGATAGTCGGCCGGCTCTTCCGCCAGATTCGTCAGGCGTAGTCGGCCGGCTCTTCCGCCAGATTCGTCAGGCGGAAATTTCCGTTCTGGATTTCGTAGGTCATCGATCACCTCGTAGGAGTTCGCGTTCAGCCTAGCTCGGCTTGCTTGCAAACCGCAACCTAGCACTTTCCCGTATGCCACAATTCGCCTCGAATTTCCGATGTGGGAAGTCCAGTCCAAGCACACCTCCCAAAAGGCCCACAGACTATTGTCTATGCCACGCAGGTCTCCACTAGTGTGATCGGCGGTCGTGCGTCGGCGTGCTTGGATCAATTGTTGTGCGCGAACGTTGTAAGGCTGCGGCGTTCAGTTTGACAGAGCACGCGTGTTACGGAGCTTTGTGTGGCATAGGCAGTTGCCTGTGGGCATTTGATGTGGACGAGCCGAGTGAGCGTGAAAAAATGCGAGTTGCGCTCCCACACGGGAAAAACGCTCGGTGCTGCGCAAAGCCTCGCGTTAGTTGCCCGCGTCGATCTCAGGAATCATCTTTAATTCGACGGACTGACGCCCGTTGGCCGCGACGCTTACAGTCTCACCTTTACCGGCATAGGCGCGCATCGCTTCAGCGTCCTCGTAAACATCGGGGTCCGCTTTTTCGAACGCGTACGCGGTATAGTCGCCCGGCGGCAGGCCCTTCACTTCGAACCGTCCGTACTGATCGGTGGGTGCCTCTTCGTATTCCTTGCGGCGTTGGCGAACGGCTGACGACGGCACGAGCACCACGGTTGCGCCAACGGCGGGCAAGTCGTCCTTGTTCGTCACCGTGCCGGTCACCGAGCCGCTCTCGCTGCTGTAGAGAATGTCGATGCGCGAAGGCGCCGCGCCATCGCTCACCTGAAAGCCTCGCGTGAGAACGTCGATACCGTTCGCATCGGCGGCCTTTACGTAGCACTCCTGACATCCCGAGCCCACTTTCACTTCGTAAACGCCATCGTTGACTGCGCTCAAGACCAAGGAACCATCCTGCTGGCGCGTGCTACGGAACGCATGTCCACCAAAGGGGCTGACGTCCTCCTCGTTGGTTGAGAGCCATGCCATCAGGTCGCTCGAAACGGCAGATGCGGCTTTGCCCTCGACGGTGACACGAACCGCAACGTCCACTCCCTTCGACAAGACCAGAGTGATGTTGTCGATGTCAGAAGCGACAACGGTGACTTTCTGATTCGATTGGAAGCGCCCCTCTCTGGTCTGAAGGACTGCAGCAACTTCGTAATCTCCTGAAGCGACGTTATCAATCTCGAAAGCGCCAGTCTTTTCGTCAGACATTCCGATCCTGTGATCGTTGAACCCGAGGGCCGCAGTTCCGCGGGGCGTGAGGGCGACCATTGCGTAGTGATCGCCCTTCACGCCCGTGTTATCGATCACGCGGCCGCGAACCTTGAATGTGCCATTCGGGCCGGACGACGGCAGCAGCGTGATATCCATTCCGGTGATCTCATCGCCGGATTTCACTTCGAGCGTTGTAGCGCGGGCGGCATCCGTAGCAGCGGGATAGAACACGCGCTGAAATTCCTGCAGTCGATCGTGACCCGGCCTGGTAATGAATCGTGCATCGTTCGGAGTCGCGTAGAGAATGTAGCGGCCCGGGAGAACATCGAAGATACGGTAGTTGCCGAGATCGTCGGTCTGGCCTCCAAATTCGCCGCGCCCATAGGCGGTTCCGTGCGGCGCTTTGGCGAGAACCAGACTCACGTTCACTTGCTGCAGCGGATCGCCGTCTGGATCGACCACACGTCCGGTGACCACCGCGAGTCTCCGGAGGCGGAATAGCAGGTCGGTCATTTTTTGTCCCGGAGCGAGAACGAGTACCGCGCCCGATTGCGCGGGATGCATCTGGCCGTACGACGCGCGTTGGTAGCCATCGCGAACTACCTGCAAGTCGTAGCTGCCCGGTGCGACATGCTCGATTGCGAAGTGCCCGGACGAATCCGTGACGGCGCGATACGGATTCTCGTCGGTCTTATCACGCACTTCCAGATTGACGCGTGCTCGGCGGAGCGGCTCGCCGGTGTTGGCGCTCAGCACAGTGCCCGCGAGAGTACACAGCTTGTCGTCGGAAACGGCAGAGGACTGTTGATTCGCGGTGGTCGATCCCTGCTGAGCCTGTTGTGGCGGTGTTTCGCTCTGGGGCACTGCGTGTGCGGGGACAACGAGAGCGGCGGGCAAAATAAAAGCTGCGAATAGCGCTGGGCGGAGGAAGCGCATCCGATCGTGCACCTCAATCGCGCGGTATGTTACTGCCAGTGGTACGTATCGCGCGAGGCGATTTGGTGGGTCAGATGTAGTGCGCGGCGGCTTTGTTGTATGGCAAATTCAGCCCCGAAACGCGTTGGCCCGGGTGACCTGACGGCTTTCGCGCATTGACACCCGGCGCGCGCGCGATGTAGAACGCTAACCTACACTTCAGAGACGCGCGAAGGAGCCCCAATGAAACCGTATCCGCCGCCGCAGTGGCAGACCCTATCGGCAACCGCACACAAGACGGACCTGGGCGAGGGCCTTCCGGAAGTCGTGATCCTTCTGCTCTCCGAGGAAGCCTACAAGAAATTCGTGAAATCGAAGAGGGCCGCCATGAAGTTCCTCGACGACCTTCACATCCTGAAACAGAAGCTGATCAACCTGATCTTCGCCGACCTCGTGCCGTCCGTTAAAGGTCCCGGCGGCGAATGGATCATGATCGTCACCCATACGACGCGCAGCACCGCCGTCGTCGTCGGATGGCAGCTGCCGCCACCACCACCGCCTCCTCCACCACCTCCGCCACTGTCGCAGTCGGACTTGCGCAAGCCACCTTCAAAACGCAAAGGCGGCAAGCGAAAGTAAAAACGGCTGGTCACGCTGGACGCATGGAGTTACACGGTGAAGCCGATGCGCTGCAGTAGCGCGCGGAAACGCTCGTCGGCGCGCAGCGTATCGAACGCGATATCGACGTTGACCCACGGCATATACACGTCGCGCTCGGTGTAGGCTTTTTCAAGCGCCGCAAGCGCTTCGTCATTTTTCCCCAGCGCCGCATCGATCTGCGCGAAGTAGTACGTCGGCACGTACTGCCGCGTCCCAAGCACGCGTAACTGCTCCCGAATTTTCTGCGCCTCCGCGCGCCGATCCGCCATTGCGTACGCCCGCGCCAGTCCCACGAGCCGCGGCGCGTCGTTGTTCGAAAGGCTCACGGCCTTCTGAAACGCCGCGATCGCTTGCTCGTATTGTCCCGACGCAAGGTAACTGGAGCCGAGGCAGTCGTACGCGCCCGCCGAATTCGGATCGAGCTCGAGCGCGCGCCGGCACTGATCGATGGCCTTGTCGTACTGGTGCGTGAAATAGAGCGCGAAGCCCGCGTTCACCTGCGTTGAAATCGAAAGGGGATCGAGGTCCAGCGCCTTCTGGCTTTCCGCAACGGCCTCGTCCGCGCGTCCCATCGCCGCCAGGAAAAACGAATAGTAGCGGTGCGCCTCGGCGTCGCCGGGATTGAGCGCCAGCGCGTGGCGAAATTCCTTGTCCGCGCCGTCCCAATCCCAATCCGCATAAAAGTGAATCGCCGCGAGCTCCGTGTGCGCCTGCGCCAGATCGTTATCAAGCTCGAGCGCCTTCAGCGCATTGTCTTTCGCCTTCGGCATGCTTTCCACGGGACGGAGATCGAGCGACGACCAGTAATAATCCGCGAGCCCCGCATATGCAGGCGCGTAATTCGGATCGAGCTGGATGGCCTGCTCGAAATATTCTTTCGCTTTGCGTTGCTGTTGCACGGTGCTAAGGCCGGCGCCCGTGCCTTTGTTCAGATACACGCCCTTTAGGTAAGCATCGTACGCGGCGGGATTCACGGGACGCGGACTCGTGAGCCGCGTCTTTTCCTGCGGTGTAAGCTGAACTTTGATTTCGTCCGCGATGGCATGCGCTACCTCCTGCTGCAATCCGAGCACGTCGCGCGTGTCACCTTCGTAGCTCTTTGCCCAGATGTGCTTGTCGTTCGACGCCTGGATCAGCTGCGCGGTAATGCGCACACGATCGCCGGACTGCATCACCGATCCTTCCACCACGCCGTCGACGTGCAATTCTTTCGCGATTTCCGGCAGCGATTTTTTCGAGTCCTTGTATTGCTCAACGGAGGTGCGTGAAATCACGCGCAGGGCGCTGATTTGCGCGAGCTGCGTCGTCAACTCGTCCGTCATCCCGTCGGCGAAATAATCCTGGTTCGGGTCGCGGGACAAATTCTCGAGAGGGAAGACGGCGATCGAATGAATCGACCCTGGCCCTGCCGCCGCGGCACCTGCCTTCGAAAAATGCGGAGCGAATTTCCACGCCATCGCCAAAAGCAGGATTGCGCCAAAGATCGCGAGGTCAATTAGAATCCAGCGGCGGTGGCTTCTATCTTTTGCCGCGTCGGCGACCAGCGCATTCACCGTCGCCTGCGACGAGGGCGTGTGCGCGCCCAGAATGCTCAACGCTGTGCGCACTTCGCTCGCCGACTGGTAACGCTCGGAAGGCGCCTTCATCAGGCACTTGTCGATCACCGATTTCAGGACGGGCGATACGCTTGCCGGAAGCTCCTTCGGCGGCTCGTGCAGGATGCGCGAGATCACTTCGTAGGTGGTCTTGCCGCCGAACGGCCGTTCGCCTGTGGTCATTTCGTAAAGCACCACGCCGAGCGACCAGATGTCACTGCGCACGTCAGTTGGTTCGCCGCGAAAAACTTCAGGCGCGGTGTAAAGCATCGTGCCGATGCCGCCTTCGTTGGTGCTCGAATTCGCTGAATGCGTCTGCTCACTGGCGCCTTCGATGCGGTGGCGTTTCGCGAG
>JBEKJW010000320.1:0-4806 GCA_050011035.1 Candidatus Acidiferrales bacterium | reverse complement strand
CAATGAGATTCCGCATATCGACGACGACGCGATGAGGACGTATCGCTGATGTCCGTCGGCGGCAGCCTCGACGATGCGTGCGATCGTCCGGGTCCGATGCGCGCCGGTGAAGAGCTGAACCGAGCGACGCTCGAGCCATTCCTCCGCAGCCACTTTCCTGCCGAGCACGGCTACATCGAGTTCCAGCAGTATCCCTCCGGCCACTCCAACCTTACATATTCGGTGAAATTCGGCTCGCGCGAGATGGTGCTGCGGAGGCCGCCGTTCGGAAGCAAAGTGAAATCGGCGCACGACATGAGCCGCGAGTACCGCGTGCTGTCAAAGCTTCACGCGGCGTATCCACCGGCGCCGGAAGTGCTGCTCTACTGCGAGGACGAATCGATCATCGGCGCGCCGTTCTACCTGATGGAGCCAGTTCACGGCATCATCATTCGGCGCGACCCTCCGGCGTCGCTGGATTTTTCGGCGGACACGGCACGGCGGCTGAGCGAAGCGTTCGTCGCGAATCTTGCCGAGCTGCACCGGCTGGATTACAACGCGATCGGACTTGGCGCTCTCGGCAACCCAGAAGGCTATCTCGACCGGCAGGTGAACGGCTGGACTGAGCGCTACCACCGATCGAAGACCTACGAGCACCCGGGAGTCGAACGGCTCGTGGAATGGATGACTGCGCGCAAACCCAGTAGTCGCCGGCCGGCGCTGATTCACAACGACTACAAATTCGACAACGTGGTTCTTGATACGCACGATCCGACGCGGATTATCGGCTTGCTGGACTGGGAGATGTGCACCATCGGAGATCCGCTTACGGATCTGGGAACGCTACTGGCTTACTGGGTCGAAGAAACCGATCCGGCGGAGTTAAAGGCGGTGCGCTGGGGTCCGACGAATTTTCCGGGTAGCTTGCGGCGAATCGAAATTGTGCAGCTCTACAGGGAGCTAACGAAGCGCGATACATCGGAGATAACGTTCTACCTAGTGTTCGCACGATTCAAGCTTGCGGTCATCGTCCAGCAGATTTACTACAGGTATCACCACGGATTGACGAAGGATCAGCGATTCGCGTCGATGCACGAGTTAGTGCGGATTCTTTTGCAGGCTGCGCTGCGATGCGCGGCGACGAACAAGATTTGAGGCGAGCTGTGCCGGACTTCTAGCTGTAGTACCGGATGACCCATTCGGCTACGCAACACGGTTTCGCGGCGGCTTCGTTCTTTGCGGATTCAGACTCAATCGCTACGTTGTAGATGGCTTCCACTCCGCCGGCGATGTCTTTGAGCGATTGAAGCGTGAAGCGCGCCCTGATACGAGTGCCGACGATGACCGGACTCGTAAAGCGGACACGATTCAAGCCGTAGTTGATCGCCATGCGCAGACCGCGCAGTTCAACGGCTTGTTTCATGAAGTGGCTGATCAGCGAGAGCGTGAGAAAGCCGTGCGCGATCGTGGCGTGGTATGGCGATTCACGCTTGGTGCGATCGGGGTCAATGTGAATCCACTGGCGATCTTCGGTGGTTTCGGCGAACGCGTTGACGCGCTCCTGAGTGACGGCGAGCCAGTCAGACACGCCAAGCTCTTCACCAGTGTGGAGTTTCAGCGATTCGAGAGATTCGAGTACGCACGGCGGCATCGATAGGTTTCTCCGGCGAAGCGACGTAAGGCGGCATACATGCAGATCAAAGACAAAGTCGTCATCGTAACGGGCGGGGCGAACGGCATCGGCCGCGCATTGTGCCGCCGTTTCACGAGCGAGGGCGCAGCGGGAGTGACTGTTGCGGACATCGACTTGGCGGGCGCAGAAGCCGTCGCGAAGGAAATCCGCGGCGTCGCGGCGAGGACCGACGTTGCACGCGAGGCGGACGTGCGTGCTCTCGTTGAACAGGCCGTCACGCGATACGGCCGTGTCGACATTTTCTGCTCGAACGCGGGCGTGATCCTCTCGGGCGGCGAAGAAACACCGAACGCCGATTGGCAGCGCATCTGGGAAATCAATGTTCTGGCGCACGTGCATGCGGCGCGTGCAGCATTGCCGGCAATGCTGGCGCGAGGCGAGGGATATTTCCTGCAGACGATCTCAGCGGCGGGTCTGCTTTCCATGATCGGCTCTGCGACGTACGCAGTGACGAAGCACGCGTCACTCGGTTTCGCCGAGTGGCTTGCGATTACGTACGGCGGTCGTGGCATTCGAGTTTCCGCGCTTTGTCCGCAGGGCGTGCGCACGAACATGCTTACGAACGATGAGTCCGGCATTGGTGCGTTCCTGGCGCAAACAGCAGTCACGCCCGAGGAAGTGGCCGACGCGGCGATGAAGGGCATCGCCGATGAGCGCTTTCTGATCCTTCCGCACCCTGAAGTTGCCACGTATTTTCGCCACAAAGCGATCGATTACGACCGCTGGCTGCGGTCGATGCAAAGTTTGCAAGCATCTATCAGACCGAAATAGCTGGTGCCTAATTCAGCTCGCGCTCTTCTTGCAGCTCGCGTCGCCGTACTTGGCAAGCTCGAGCTTGGCGATCGATTCGACATGCACTTCGTCAGGCCCGTCGGCAATGCGCAGCGTACGAATCATCGCCCAGGCGCTGGCAAGAAACGTGTCCTGCGAAACGCCAGCGGCGCCGTGCGATTGAATGGCGCGATCGATCACTGCGAGTGCGACGTTCGGCGCGACAACTTTGATCATCGCAATTTCGCCGCGGGCAGCCTTGTTGCCCACCCTATCCATCTTGTGCGCGGCTTCCAGTGTCAGAAGACGCGCCTGATCGATTTCGATGCGCGATTTGGCGATGTCCGCGCGGATGGTGCCTTGTTCGGCGATCGGCTTGCCGAACGCTGTGCGCGACTGCACGCGTTTGCACATGAGTTCCAATGCGCGCTCCGCGGCGCCGATGCAACGCATGCAGTGATGAATGCGTCCCGGTCCGAGGCGCCCCTGCGCGATTTCAAAGCCCCGGCCTTCGCCGAGCAGCATATTCGTCGCGGGCACACGCACATTGTCGAAGACGATTTCGGCGTGGCCGTGCGGCGCGTGGTCATAGCCATAGACGCTGAGCAGACGAACGATTTTCACGCCAGGTGTGTCCATCGGCACAAGAATCATCGACTGCTGCTTGTGCGTCGGAGCTGAGGGATCGGTCTTGCCCATGAAGATTGCGACTTTGCAGCGAGGATCGCCGGCGCCGGATGACCACCACTTGCGGCCGTTGATCACGTAGTTGTCGCCATCGCGCCGAATGCTCGAGGAAATATTCGTGGCATCGGACGAAGCCACGTCCGGCTCGGTCATTGCGAAACAAGAGCGGATTTCACCGGCGAGCAAGGGCTTGAGCCACTTTTCTTTTTGCTCCGCCGTACCGTAACGAGCGAGGACTTCCATATTTCCGGTGTCGGGCGCGGAGCAGTTAAAAACTTCCGGCGCCATGTGGCTGCGGCCCATGATTTCGCACAATGGCGCGTACTCGAGGTTCGTAAGGCCAGCGCCATTTTCATCGTTCGGGAGAAAAAGGTTCCAGAGGTCCGCCGCACGCGCCTTTGGCTTCAGCTCTTCGATGATGCGCGTGGGTTTCCAGCGATCGCGCTCGATCTCTTCGTGCCAGCGCGACTCGTTCGGATAAACGTGCTCGCGTATGAAGGCTTCGAGCTTTTCTTGGAGGGCGCGGGTTTTTGCGCTGGGCTCGAACGCCATCGGATCGAAATCCTACTTTCCAGTGAAAGAGGGCGAGCGCTTCTGCAAAAAGTGCGCGACGCCTTCCTTGAAATCGTCAGATTGCAAGCTGAGCAGCATTTCTTGTTCCGATGTTGCGAAGGCTTGTTCGAGCGTCTGGAACATCGCTTCGTACACCTGCCGCTTCATGATGCGCGTGGAGCGAGGGCTTACGCTCGTGGCGATTTCTTTCGCGTACTCGTTCACTTTGTCGAGGAACACATCCTGCGCGAAGACTTTGTTCACCAGGCCCATGGACTGCGCTTCGGCGGCGTCCACCATCCGCGCGGAAAAAAGCAGGTCGAGCGCATTCGCGTGTCCTACCAGGCGAGGAAGCATCCAAGCGAGGCCGTATTCGGCGATCAAGCCGCGGCGCGAAAAGGCGGTGCTGAATTTCGCAGCATCGGACGCAAAGCGAATATCGCAATAGAGGCTAATCACGAGGCCGAGGCCCACGCATGCGCCGTTGATAGCGCCAATGATCGGCTTCTCGATGGAAGGAAAATATGAATACTTGCGGCTGAAGTCCGGACGAGCACCAGGCCTCGCGCCGCCGGAGGAGTTGCGCAACGCCTGTTCCCGTCCGCGCTCGTCGAGACCCTTTTCCGCAACGCCGCTGAGAAGGGAAATGTCTGCGCCCGCACAGAAGCCGCGACCGGCGCCAGTAAGAATAATCGCGCGAACGTTGCCGTCATTCTCCGCCTCGGTGAAATGCCCGCGAACTTCGCTTTCCATCACCGCGGTCCAGGCGTTCAATTTGTCCGGGCGGTTGAGCGTGATAGTCGCAACGCCGCCGTTGACGTGGTAGAGCGTCTCCGTGTTTGGCATGATGAGCGGGATTATATACAATGCCGGCGGCGAGAGACACTTTCATCTGTAAGCAACTCTCACAAATGCCGAAGCTTCGGAGAGGCAATCATGGCGACGATGGAGCAGAAGACGAATCACAAGTTCGAGCTGGCTTCGCGGCCGGTGGGAATGGCTCGGCGCGAAAACTGGAAATACGCGGAAGCGCCAGTGCCGTCGCCGGCTGACGGCGAGTTCCTGGTGAAGATCGTATATATCTCGCTCGATCCGGCAATGCGCGGTTGGATGAACGAAGGCCG
>JBEKJW010000319.1:0-4848 GCA_050011035.1 Candidatus Acidiferrales bacterium | reverse complement strand
GTTCTGGTAGCGCGCAGCCGCAGGCTCCGCGCGAAATTCGGACCGCAATACGACCGTGCCGTCGCGGAAACAGGGAATCGCTTCAAAGCCGAGAACCAACTCGAAAAGGTCGAAAAACGCGTCAAGTCCTACGATCTGCGCCCTCTAACGCCCGCGGATCGCGCTCGATTCCAGCAATCCTGGCTCGCCATTCAATCTCGATTTGTGGATAGCCCTGCCGCCGCATTTTCGGATGCGGACCGGCTCTTGGGCGAAGTGATGATCGCTCGCGGTTACCCTCCTAAAGACTTCGAGGACCGCGCGACGGAAATTTCCGTGAATCATGCGGACGTTTGCGAGAACTATCGCGCCGGACACGACATCGCCATCCGTCAATCGGGTGGAAAGGCGACCACGGAAGACCTTCGCCAAGGGATGGTCCACTACCGTGCGCTGTTTGACCAGCTCGTGGCGGACGAGCCGGTGCCGCTCCGGGCGCGCGCCGCAACGCAAAGCGCTTAACGCCTTCTAAACGTGGGGCCATTCAAAGGCATTTCCGCTTGGCGGGAAGCCAAAAAAGGGGACCGACAGATGACTAATTATTTCCGCAAAGACGCTGAGCCCGTTCCTGGATCGCCAGAAACCTCGTTGTCGAACGAAACCGGGCCAATCGAACTCGACAGTGCCAACGTCGAGCGAGTCCAGGTCGACCGCGCCCAGGTAGAAAGTGCAGAAGTCGAGCGCATCGAAGTCGTCCCAATGAACGAGCGCGCCGTCCCGGATCCTGACAGGCGCCCGTTGATCGTTCCGCCGGCCAGCGAGCCTTGGGCTAGACCCGCTGCCGCAGCTGTAGGTGCCGCCCCAGCGCGAACCGTGGAACACGAGCGTATCGCCCTATTCGTGCCGAACGAATCGAACGAGCTTCGCGCCCGCTGGGATCGCATACAGGTGGACTTCGTCGACCAGCCTCGTAAGGCAGTCGAGGATGCCGACGCGCTCGTCTCCGCCACGATGAGCCGCCTCGCCGAGATTTTCAGTGCGGAGCGCCAAAAGCTAGAACGCCAGTGGGAGAAAAACGAAAATATCTCCACGGAGGACCTGCGCCTAACGCTTCAACGCTATCGGTCCTTCTTCGGCCGCTTGCTCTCGATCTAAAGCCGCAATTCGTGGGGTACCCAGTCCTGGCTGCGCAACCTCAACTCAGTTTCGATCAAATGTATGGGCATGCCTTCGCCATCAGGGCGTTCGGTGCGTGATTTTCCGGGTGCCGCACCCTTTTCGTCTCAAAAGGGTGCGCTCCGACGCTCCGTTTTGCGCGTAACGGCGGGTCGATCTGATGAAGCATCGACCCGGCAGATTTTCATTGGCCCTTTCCTGTATTCCCATTTTGAAACTAATGCCCGTTCCGCACCCCGTGCCCGTCCAACTCTTTTACCTTTACAACTAGTTACTGGTGTGTTATCATAGTTCGGGCTTCAGTAAAGAGCCCTTCACGCTCTCATATGCGACGCGCCGCTTCACTCTTCGGCGCCGGACGCACCTCCACCGGCATCACCCCGCCCCTCGCACCAACCGTAATTTCTAATCGACATCTCGTACGATTAGAAACCGATGTAACTTCAAGAAAGCAAACGAAGGGGGTGCGTTCTAATCGGCACTAGATGACACACCCGCACAAATGCGACCGCACGAGATTAGGTAGCACAGGCAATCCTGCCTGTGGGCGAACGGAGCGGGGCAGCCCCCGCGATGTTCGCCGATTTCGTTCGCACCTGTGCACTCCGGTTCGGTCGAAGTCGTCGATCGCCAACAAAAGTGCGAGCGTAGCTCGCACACAGGCAGGATTGCCTGTGCTACTTGACGCCCGCCTCCCAATCCCAGTTGCAACTCAGTTGATAATTTCTAATCGGAGTGCTCGCCGATTAGAAACGCACCTAACTCCCATCCCTCCAACGTCGACACCCGTTCTAATCGACACAAATGCCGCCACTACTTTCACACTTGCGACCCACCTGGTTTGGAAGATCTGCGAGGGCGTGTTACGACGCGAGCTGCACGTCGAACTCGATTTTGAGTTCGTCCTTGGCGCGAATGCCGGCCACTCCTGGCGGAGTGATTCCGTAGTCGGTCTGTTTCACGTTGGCCTCGCCGGTGTAGTGACCATCCTTGAGCGACACCTTGACCGTGACCGGGTGCGACTGGTCGCGGACCGTGAGATTGCCGCGCAGCGTCCAGCGGCCTTCGCCGGCAGGCTCGGCGCTCGTGGACTTGAACACGATGTCGGGATGCTTGTCGCTATCGAGCACGTCGGGGCCGAGCATGGTCTGTTGAACTTTCGCGCGGTCGTCGTCGGACGCATCCTTATCGGTCACTTTCAGTGTTCGGGCGTCGACGTGGAATTCGACCGCGGGATGGGGGCCAGTGTCCACGGTGCCGGTGCGGATTGCGGCACTCACTTCATGCTCGTGGCCGAAGCCGGAGAACAGGCCGGTTTTGCCGACGTGAATGGTGATGACGGACCTCTGAGTGTCGATGTTGTGTTGTTGCGCGCTGAGGCTGAGCGCGAACGCCAGGCAGGCTGGCACCAAGAACGCGAATCGTCGTAACACGCGAGCACCCCTCCGACGGGCCTATGGTAACGGGGGAGCGCGGCGCGAGTTGTAATTTTTCATGCGCGCGTTACGGCGCAGCGGTCGATGTTACGTCGCCCGCTGCGCACAGGCAGGATTGCCGGCGCCACTGAGAGGATTGAATCGCGGACGATCGGTCAGTGGTAGCCGGGCCAGCCGAGGCGTTGGCCTTTGAGGCGATGAAGCTCGCCGAGTGCCAATAGCACGCGGGCAAATTCTTCGATTTCGGAGATGGGCGCGCCGGCGCCGAGCCGCAATTCGGCGATGCGGAAGAACGCCAGCTCCTCCGCGGTTTCAATGTGCACGCGGCATTTCACGGGATCAAATTCCTCGCAGGCCATCCGGTACTTTTTATGCCATTTGCGTGGGGACATGGTGTGACTCGCTTTTTTGCGCTGGTCGTCGCATGGGCTCTGCGGGGGACCCATGTGGTGCGGCGGACTGATGTGACCGCGCGTTGACCGAGTTGAGTTGGGCGACTGCGTAAGGCGGAGAGTGATGCGTCGTGACGGGCGGTTGACGGCGCGACGGGCCCGTTTCTTCGATCTGGCGCGAGCGTACGCTAGCGTACAGACGAAAGCAATGGAATTCGGGTGGTGGTCCGGCGGTGATGTGTGCACGTTGCGTCGCGGTGCGGTCGTAGGACGACAGCCGGGTCGGCTATCCCACTTTTTCCAGCGAGGAGAGGGCTGACTCGAGCGATTGCGGCTTGCGCCAGAACGTCGACCAGATTTTGGCGCGGTCGGCGAGGCGTTTGGCGATGGTGGGGATGTTCCACTGCTCGGGGCGGAGCGTGGGCTTTAGCTCGTTGCGAGCGATGGGCGTGGAGACGGGGGCGCCGTCGCGCGGGCGAATGGAAAAGACAGAGGCAAGGGATTGTGCGTAGGCGTTTTGGCGAACGTCGACGAAGACGGTGTTTTTGGGGCGGTCGCGCACGGTGTGAATGCGGGTGAGGAGATTTTTTTCGCGCTCGACGGCGATGTGCGTGACGATTTCAAGAAGGCCGCGGACTTGATCGAAGCGGTATTTGCGTTGGACGGGAATGAAGATGTGAATGCCGGTGGCACCGGAAGTTTTCGCGAACCATTCGAGCTTGGCTTCGTCGAGAACCTTGCCGAGAAGGACGGCGGCCTGGACGACGCGGGGGAAGCCGGTGCCTTCGGTGGGATCGAGATCGATGAACATGTAGTCGGGCTTTTCGAGATCGTCGAGGCGCGCTGAAAAGGGATTTTGCTCGATGCAGCCGAGATTGGTGAGGTAGAGCAGCGAGGCGAGATCGTCGGCGAGGAAGTAGGCAATCTCTTCACGCTTGGATTCGGAATAAATTTTGACGGTACGGATCCATTCGGGGATCGAGTGGCCGGAATCTTTCTGGTAGAAGGCGCCGGCGGCGATGCCGTTGGGGTAGCGGTGGAGGACGAGCGGGCGGTCGGCTAGATACGGGAGCAAGTATTCGGACGCGGCAGCGTAATGAGAGAGGACGTCGCGCTTGCTGTATCCGTCTTTGGGGAAATAGATTTTGTCGAGATGCGTGAGCTTGAGATCCTTGCCGCCAAGGTTGAGGCTGAGTTCGCGATTGGCGGGTTTGCGAAGTTCGGCGAGAACTTTTTCGGTGTCGGCGGACGAGGCGCGCGATGGGGATTTTCGGGTGCTGACTTTGCCAACGCGCGGGTGCGCGGCTGGTTTTGTAGTTGGCTTGCGGAGTTTCGCGGAGGCGTCGCGCGTCGACGAGCGTGCTGATTTTGTCGCGCCGCGTCGTTTTTTAGGCGAATTCGAATCCGGCCGTGGTGCAGCGCCTGGAAGCGCGGGGGCCTTTTCCTTCACGAACGTAGACTCCTTCGGATTGCGGTCAGGCTGAAGGCCGAGGAAGCGCGGCTGACGGAGGTGCCGGTCGGAAGTCCATTCGGCGTACCCGACGCGCGCGACCATGGCGGGCTTGACCCAGTGGGCTTCTTCCTTCGTGCGCGGCTCGGGCGCGAAGGGGCAGCGCGGCGTCGCGATTTTCTGAAGCTTGTCGAAAACGGATTTTTCAACTTCGCGGGAATAGCCCGTTCCCACTCCACCAACAAATTGAAGATCGGCGCCCTCGTAAAGGCCAACAAGGAGACTTCCGAAGAATTCGCGCGTTCCGCGAGGCGAGGTCCAGCCGCCGATGACGCCGTCGATCTCCTGAACGCCCTTGAATTTCAGCCATTCGGTGCTGCGTCCATCGGGATAAGCGCTTTGGGCGCGCTTGCCG
>JBEKJW010000318.1:0-4879 GCA_050011035.1 Candidatus Acidiferrales bacterium | reverse complement strand
GAGTTGGAATTGGCGAGCGCGCTGCTTTTTTCCGTGACGTTTACGGTGGTCTGCTGCGCGGCGATGGTGAGGCTCACGGCGACGTCAGCTACGCCTTTCACGTCGACGGTGGTCGTGAAGGCTTCAAAACCGTCTTTCGTGACGCGCACGGTGTACGTGCCCGGCGCGAGATTCGGCGCGCTGAATTTTCCGGTCGCGTCAGTGACGAGCGCGAGTGGCTGCGGGAGGCTCGTGCCACCGATTTCCACTTTCGCGCCAGCCACAACCGCGCCCGATGGGTCTTTCACCGTGCCGGACAGCGTGTCCGCCGAAAGGCGCACCGCGAACACGAGCGTCAAAACCATCAGCGCGGCGAGCGCTATATATAAGATTGTTTTGCGTTGCTTGTGAGTGCGGCTGCGTTTCTGGTGCGCGTGCGACTGGGCGGCTGGGGGTTGGCTCACGTGGGCTCCGGGTCGAATTGGCCTCGTGCGGACGCAAGAGTGCGCGGCTCTCTACGCGGCCCTTACTAACCGGGAAGTCCCAACGAATCGCTCAATGTTGTAACGGAACGGTGACGAGAGCGCAAGGGTACGCTCGGCCGCGTGTACAGAAACAGTTCAGGGCCGGTGGTGTGAGCCAGCATGCGCGCCAAGGATCGTGAAACTATTGGGCTTGCTGAACCGTATTGATCCAGACTGAGTGAGCTTGATGGTCACCACGCGACGCTGCCCCAGAATCTAAAACAACGGCCAGCACTTTCGAAACAGCGGACGCAACAATCGGAATCGGAGGCCCGCACATGGACGCCGTGCACTCAACGAAGCCTGGCAGCGTCGCCGCGTCTCCACTGTTTCTAGCCAGGCTTGGCGGATTTCTTTACCTCGTCATCATCGTTGGAGGGCTGTTCGGACCTTTTGCCGTGGCGCCAACGGGAATGATGCTCGGAGGTGCGTCGCTGCCGGCCGTGGCGCGGATTTTGGCTTCCCCGCAGTTGTACGCACTAGGCGGGATCGTTCAATTGATCGTGTACGCGTGCGACGCCGGCGTTGCACTGATCTTTTACGAGCTGCTTAGACCGGTAAACCGGGGCCTCGCGCTGCTTGCGTGCTTCTTCCGGCTCGTGTTCGTCGCGGTCGCCGCGTCTAACATGATCGTTCACTTCGCGCCGCTGGTTTTAATGCGTGGCGCAGCCGATTCGCATGGCATGGAACCCGCGCAAGTCGAGGCTCTCGCGCTCGCGTCTATCCGGCTCCGCACCGCGGGCTTTGACGTTGCGTTGGTATTTTTTGGCATTCACTGCGTGATCGCAGGGTACCTGATTTTCAAATCGACGTTTCTTCCGCGAATTCTCGGTGTCGCGCTCGCGATCGGCGGCGCAGGCTACGTCGCGAATATTTTCATTTCGGTGATTCCGTCGCCGACCCGGGGTTACATCTTTCCGTACGCGCTGTTTCCCGCGGGACTGGCCGAGGTCGCGCTGACCGGTTGGCTCATCCTCCGCGGCTTGAACGTCGCCAAATGGTACGAACAGGGCCGCGCATCACTCGTGGAGAAAACGGCTCGTTGATCGTCCCGATACTCGTCCGGTTGCACTCCTCTATCGGCTCGCTTACTCGCGTGCGACCGGTTTATCGCGGCCGGTCTCGCGTTCGACGATAATCCAGCCGTGCCCGGCGTGACGCCTGTCGCCCCTCACTCCGCAATAATTCGGTCGGCCCACTCGACCATGCCGACGAAAATCGTAGGATTGCCGAACTTGAATCCCCACTGCGCCAGGTCGGCTTCGGTGACGCCGCGCGCCCGGCTGCACGCGCCGCATGCGTACACCGGAATCTTGGCGGCCACGATTTTCGCGAACGTGTCCTTCAGCGGCCCCCAGCCAATCGGAACCACCGAATCGACGACGCTCTTGCGCATCAGAACCGTTGCATCGCCGAGCAGGAAGATTTGCACTTCGTGCCCGGCCTCGGCGAGCGCCATGCCGTGGTTGAACACGAACGTCGCGCGCGTCTCGTCGTCGGTTCCCCAAGCAGACTTCATCATGATGTGGAGTTTTTTCTTGGTGTCCTGCGCCGCCAGTGGGAGCGCAAGAAACGGCAATGCTGCGAGTGAACGGAAGAATTGACGCCTGGCCATGGGAATCCTCCTGGAAAGCGGGACGGGAATTTGACGGAGTGTACTGAGGGCTCTGCTCGATGTCCAGCTACGACCGCGCGAACACGCCGTTCACTGCCCCTTCGCCGCGTTCTCGATGAACGTCCCAACATTGCTCTTCAACTTCGTTAGATCCTCCGGCCGCAAATACATCATGTGTCCCGCGCCGTAATACTGCAGATCGATATGGCTTCGCAGATTCCCTGGCAGAAAAAGGTGGTCCATCGTGTATTCGGTCGAGAAAAATGGCGTGGCCATGTCGTAGTAGCCGTTCTCCACTTGCACGCGCAGGTTTGCGTTGGTCTGCAGCGCATTGATCAGGTCGCTCGAGACGTTGGGCGAACCCGGAAACCCGCCACCCGCCCCGCGTTTCCAATTCCACGCACCGAAAGCGCCATCGGCCGAGATTTTGTACGTGCGGTCCATGGTCACCTTCAGCTCGTCGCGCAGATACGAATTCAGCGCCGCCGCGAACGCGCCGTTTATCGCCACATCCGATGCATCTCCCCCCATGTACTCACTCAAAATATCGCGCGTCGGCATGGTGTAACGCGAATCGAAACGCCCGCTCTGCTTGCGGTCGGCGCGCTGCAGCTCCACGCTGAACTGCGCGAAATTCACACGCAAATCGGCCTTTTCGATGTAATCCGGCGTGAGCCCGGTGTACTTCGAAAGCTTCGCCGCCATGTCCTTTTTTTCGTCCGCCGTCAGATTCGAACCCTTCATGAGCGCCACGGCGTACTCGCCCTCCGCGAATTTGCGAGCCTCCACCAGGAACGCGTTCAGGTTCGCCGGCGCTGGGTTCAGCATCTTGTAATACGCCGCCGTCGCTGCGTACGTGGGCAGGTACACGATGTAAGAAAGATCGTCGCCATCGTTGAATGAGATCGTCTCCAAATTCAGCACGCTCGAAATCAGCACGATCCCGTTCAGATAAACCCCGTCGTGCGATTGCAAATAATTGCCGAGGACCGCCGAGCGAAACGTGCCGTAGCTCTCGCCGATCAAGAACTTCGGCGAATTCCAACGTCCGTTGCGGCTCAGATAAATGCCGATGAACTGCGCTATCGAATGCGCGTCCTGATCGATGCCCCAGAAATCCTTGTCTTGCGCCTTCCCAACCGCGCAGCTAAATCCCGTCCCGACCGGATCGATGAAGACGAGGTCGGTCTTGTCGAGCAACGAGCTGGCGTTGTCTTCGATTGGGTAGGGAGCGGCCCCTGCGGATGTGGCGTTTGGCGTCACCACGCGGCGCGGTCCGAATGCGCCCATATGCAGCCACAGTGACGCCGATCCCTGGCCGCCGTTATAAACGAAAGCAATCGGACGCTGGATTGCGCCTTTCGTGTCGCTCCGCGTGTACGCGATGGAAAACATCAGCGCCGTCGGCTCGCCCTTGTCGTCTTTAAGCAGCGTCGTGGAAGGAGTGGCTTTGTAGGCGATGGTCTGACCGCCGATCGAAATCGTGTGATCGCTCGGCCACGATTCTTCCTTTGGCGTTTCGGCCGCCGGCGTTTTCGTGTCCGCTGCGGCGGCCGGTGTTCCCGGCTTCGCGTCCTTCGACGGCTCCTGCGCCGCCAACCCCGAGGCCCAGCCGCAAATCAACGACAGCGCCATCGCGCTCATGGCAAGTCGCATCTTCATCGTGATCTTTCCTCCGGCAGGAAAAATGCGGGCCTCAGGGCAACGGGAGCTTAACGTGGGCGAACTCTACCACGAATTCCGCAGCTCGAGCACAGTCGCGCCGGATCCCGCGTCGATCCGCGAAGCACGGACTCATTTAGATTGCGGAAGGTCAGCGCGGCGACCTACCGCTTTGCCTTCCAAGTCGACCACGCCCAGCCATCGCCTCGCACATCTCGATCGGCGCTTAGTGTGTCGCTGGAACTTCCTTGTCCTTCGCGGGCAGCAGCGGAATCGCACGAATCGTGAAGTAAGGGCCGCCACCGATCACGCCACTGCAATCGCCGTCCTCTACGGTGGCATGGATAAGCGCGACTCGCCGGCAGCCATCGATGTTCGTCACGCGCTGCGGCGCCACGCGATGCGTCTTGCCATCGGCCGTGTATTCGAAGCCATCCTCGTATTCATGAACTTCGTCTGCGCGAATCGCACTGCCGTCGGTGAAGTGCACCCAGGCCGGCTTCGGCGGATCCTCGATCACGAAAGTAAAAGTCAGCGGAATTTCCAGTGAAGGCGGGCTGCTGACGCCGGAGTAGCCGCCAAACGTCATCTGAAACGTCCACTGCGACGCGGCCTTCATCGCTGCCGCGACAAGCAGCGGATCGCCCGACACCGCATGCAGATCGATCACCGTGTTGTCCGGCGCGATCAACATGTCGAGCTTCGCTTCGCCTTGAATATTTTTGAGCCGCGCTTCCCGCGGATATTCGGGCGCCACGAAATGCATGCTGAAGCAGCACATATCTTCCTGCTTCACTTGAATCCGCACGCTCCCCGGCGGCGGCCCGAGATCGACGTGCACTTTCGAGCCCAAGGGCTCAGGATACCAGTCCAAGTCCTGGCCGAATGGCTTGTCAGGGTCGCGTGAATATCCGTACGAGCCGCGATAGCCCCGTATCGTTCTGCGATCGTTGCCTTCCCCTTGCGGGTTGTAGTTTTTCGCCGCGTGGACGTCGTCGAATAGCCATACGATGAGCGTCTGCTCCCGCGAATACCGGACGCCCAGCGCGCAGACGAGAGTGACTAGCTTTTCTTCGGTGACGTCTTTCGGGTCCACGCT
>JBEKJW010000317.1:0-4885 GCA_050011035.1 Candidatus Acidiferrales bacterium | reverse complement strand
GACGGGCTGTCCGGGCACCCCGTCTCTTCGCGCTATTGTTTTCGTAATCGACGCCACTGTCAGCGACAAAATGGACTAGTCCGCGCAAATTTTCTATTCGTCGGGCAGTGCACTTGTCGATCCGAATCTGGCCGTGCTGGCTATTCGATGCGCGACCAGTTCTTGTCTGGATTGTAGACCGTGATCGACGCAGCGAGCTTGGCGGTATCCGGCCCCAGATCGGCCTCGCGAACTTTGCCGCTGCGATCCACGATGAAGCTCATGATGCCAGTCTCACCGTACTTCACCGGCGTGGCGAGCAGCGCAAATCCGCCGGTCATTTTCCCGTCCACGATATAGTTCTTCGCGCCGCCGCGAGCGTTGGCGCTCTGCGAGGTCAAGATGCGGATTTGGTAGCCATCCACCGTAAACGGTTGACCGGCTGACGTCACTGTAAGCGACTCCGCTGAAAATTCATTCACGTAGCCGATCGGGCTGATGCCGCGAGCATCCGCGGGCCAATAGAGACCGTCCTGTTTGCCCTCGGTGCTGACGATACGCTGCGCGAAAGCGTGCGACAGGTTGTACTCGCGGTAGACCTCTTGCGCCGCTGCAATCGAACCGAGAGCGTCGATCGCGAGTAGCTCGTTGCGGCCGATATCGCGAGCGCGAATTTCCTGCGCGCCCGCCACCGCGTCAAAGTACCAGCCGCCGGATGCGTTCTTCGCCAGCGGTACGGGGAAAGCGAAATTGTCCGCGCCGATGTAGAGCACCTGGCTGCCGTCGGACATCGCAATCCAGCGGTTCATCTGCTGGTACTTCGTGAAGAACTGGTGCATCGCCGCCTGGTCGGACACAGCATTGTTGGTCGTGACGAGAGCCGTCGCGTCATTGCCGATCACCTTCGTCAACTCGCCGAGGTCGCCGCTGGCCATCGCCTGCGAAAGCGCCGCGCCTGCCGTGTCCGGCGACGTGAAGGTCATTTCGGCGACCGCCGCGGCTCTCGCGTGGCCGCCGGCGAGAACGGTCTTCGAGTCGTGCAACTGCGCCGTGATGCCGGCGACGCCGAGCGTCAGCACAACCGCGAGCACTGCCACATTCCACTTCTTCGATTTTTTTTGACTCGTCTCAATCGCGTTCATTTTCGTTCTCCTCTTCGTCTCGGTTAAGGTTGTGCCGGTAGCGCTCAAACAGGCGCCGCACTTAGTGGCGGTGCTCGCCTCCGGACGGGTGCGAGGCCGGGGCATGCGTGTGAACCGGGTGCGATTCGTGCACAGGGCGCGGGTGCGACATGCTGCGCTGGCCTCGGTTGCTCTCGGTGCGGTTCATTCGGCCGTCGCCACTCATGCGCGACTGCGCCAATTGGCGATTCTGCTGACCTCGATCAGCGTCATGCTGCACACCGCCGTTTCCACCGATCATCCCGTGGTCGCCGTTGCGCCCACCGTCGGGTTGGTGTTGCACACCACCGTTGCCGCCGACCAGGCCGTGATCGCCGTTGTGGCCGCCGTTCGGCTGGTCGCCGGGCCCGTTGACTGGATGCTGCACGCCGCCGTTGCCCCCAATCAGCCCATGGTTGCCGTTGTCTCCTCCGTTTCGGCTGCTCGGATCCTGATGCCAGCCGCCGTCCGGACCGTAGTAGCCGTTCGGGTGATACGCGCCGTTCGGACCGTAGTGCGTGTCGGTGCCCGGGCGATAACCGGGATCGGGATGGTAGTAGCCGTTCGGGCCGACGTAGCCGCCGGGCCGCGTGCCGCCCGGACCCCAATTGTGATAGCCGTTGTAATTGTTTGTGTGCCACGTGTTGTTATGAATGTAGGTGTTGTTGTTAAAGATGATTGTGTTGCCGCCACCGCCGCCTCCACCCCAGTTGCAACCCCAGGCGCCCCATCCCCAGTTGAAACCACCGCCGACGGCGACGGTGCCACCGCCGCCACCGAACCACGCGCCGATCGAAATGCCGGCGCTCCATCCAATCGTCGGAGTCGCGACGACAACCGGCGGCGTGTACAGTGGCACCGCGATCGGCGCGCCGTAAACGATCGTCGGGTTGTATTGCGGAACGTAAACCACCTGCGGATTCGCAGGCTGAATCACGATGGTGTTCGTCGAGGGCTGCGTTACGGTGACCTGCGAGTTCGATTGCAGCGTGCCCGCGGCCTGCGCCTTCGCGCGCATAACTTGCACCGCCGCCATCACGTCCGACTGCTGGTAGTAAAACGCCTGTCCCAGGCTCGACGTCCACTGCAGGTTATTCGCAAGGTTCGCGAGCACAGTCGGGAATTGCGTCAGCGCCTTCACGCTGGGATCCCACGATTGTTGATTCACCGCGTTCGCGAGATCTTGGCCGGTGAGATTCGAGTTCTGGCCGAGCCACGAGTTCGCGTCGGTGATTTCATCCGGGTTCTGTGCCGCCGCAAGAATCTGAGCGACCAGCGAATCGGGATACAGGGCGATCGGCGCAACCAGCGAATTGAGCTGCTCCGAAGTCATTGGCGCGGGAGCTGGCGCTGAATTGTTCGACTGCTGTTGCTGCGACTGCTCCTGAGGCGCGTTGTTGTTGTTGGACTGCTGCGAGTTATCCGAATACTGCTGTTGTTGCTGCTGCGGCTGCTGGTTGTAGGTGTTCTGTTGCGGCTGCGAGTACGTTGGCTGCGCCGACTGCTGTTGTTGCTGCGGTGTTTGCCAGCTGTAGGTCGGCACCGGGTTTGGTATCTGATTTTGGACCGGCGTGGGCACCGCCACTTGTGGCTGCGCGTAGGTCACGATAGATTGTGGCGCTCCGATGCCGGTGGTGCGCACCGCTGACCATGTGGTTGTGTTGCCGTGATAGATGCAAGTGCCTGTGATGTTGTCCCCGAAAATTTCTCCGTGAAAGTTCAGCGGATTTTTCGTCTGCGTGATGAAGTGGATGCGATTGGCGACCACTTCACCCAAGATCGGGCCGGACTGAAACGGCCCTTCGAAGTAGCCGGTGATTTGTGTACCGTACTGCGCGATTTGCACGTGCTTCTCAACGGTCTGCCCTTGCTCGTTAACGGCATACATCGTCCAGTTGCCTTCGAAATTCGACGGTGGCCGCTGGGCGTCCACCGGAGCGCAGAAGATCAGCGCGAGAGCCGCGATCAACGTCACCGTCACAATTGCGTTGAATTTGTTGTTCATGATTCCCCCCAGTAAATTCCCCAAAACTGGCTCACTCTGATTTATGGTCGCCTCGGGGTACACGGCACCCGCCCAACGCGACTCACTGATTCGGCATCGCTTGCAGTGGCGTCGCGCTCACCAAATCTCGGGAGTTCACGAGTTCTCGCGAAAACCGCTATCCACCGAAACATTCGCCATGGAGTGGGATTATACCCATGGCCGCTGCGAAGGTCCTGATAAACGCCGTAACCGGACAAATGAAATCGGGGCAAAATCACTTGTCCGGTAACGCGACTTATCAGGACTTGAGTTCGGGAAGTGCGGTCGTAGCAAAAACCTAGGCACACCTTGCTGGTGGTGCGAGGACATTGCCGGGGGACTCGCTGGTGTGAGGAAATCCTGTTACCGTACCGATTAGCGGTCGGCTGCGCTCAGAAGGAACTCGTCGCGTGGAGCGTCTCGTGGAGTGCCTGACAAAGGTTTTTCTGATTCTTCTTTCTGTCGCGGCGCTGCCCGCCGGAGCGCAATCGCCCGCGAATGATCACGGTTTGAACCAAGAGACTCAGACACGCGGGTATTGGGTCGACCCATCCACTGGCCTGATGTGGGCTGGGAAAGACAATGGTAAAGACGTGAGCTGGAACAAGGCGATGAACTACTGCCGAGATCTGCGGCTGGCCGGGTATTCTGACTGGAGGCTTGCGACGCTCGGGGAGTTGGAAGGGATCTACGACAAGGACGCCAATGCTTCTGGACGCGACGGCCAAGGGGCTTCAACTTGGCATGTAAAGGGCAATCTGTTCTTGACCGGCGATCAGTGGAGCAGCAGCCGATTAGTAGATGATCGTGGGCACCCTTCGGGGTACGCGTCCCGCTTCGATTTCAACGAAGGACGGGTGTTCAACGGCGATGAACTCTCGTTCTACACCAACAAGCGCGCGCTCTGTGTACGCAGTTCCGGAGACCCCTTAAGCCGACGATAGAGGCCCGTAGAGACCAGCGCCATTCGCCGGTCTTGAGCCATCCTTTCCGGCGAGCGGTTCCAAACCCAAGTGCAACCTTGACGGCACGTCGGCAATGCCACCTTCCAGACGAAGACTGGCGGCGTCTAATTCAGCACCTCCCGCACAAGGTCTTGAGATGGGCGCTGTCGCACGCATTCGGCAGATTGTCCGTGACCGAACCGGATAGGTCCTGATAAACGCGGTGGTCTCAATAGGTCGATGCAACACCATCTGATATAAGTCTGCGTTCTAAGGTGGTGTGGCATGAGACCAGGAGTACGGTTTGGACTTTCTGCGATCGAGAAGCGCGACATCTGGAGTCGATGGAAGGCGGGAGAGTCGTTGCATGAGATTGGGCGCGTCTTTGACAAGCCGCATAGCTCGATTCGATGTTTGTTGTTGCCTCGCGGAGGGATTCCTCCTGCAGCACGTCGTCGCTCACGCCTAACGCTCAGCCTGGCTGAGCGAGAGGATATATCTCGAGGGATCGCTTCTGGCTCGCCGCTTCGTGAGATCGCTCGAGGGCTGGATCGAGCGGCGTCGACGGTCAGCCGGGAGATTTCTCGCCACGGTGGCCGTGCTGTCTATCGCGCCCACGGAGCGGATGACCATGCCTGGGACTCGGCCTTGCGCCCGAAGCAGTGCCTGCTTGCCGCCAACCGCAAGTTACGGGACATCGTTGCGAGTAAACTGATTCTGGACTGGTCACCGGAACAGATTTCCGGGTGGCTGAAGATTCAGTATCGCGATGACGA
>JBEKJW010000316.1:0-4890 GCA_050011035.1 Candidatus Acidiferrales bacterium | reverse complement strand
AGGTAGAAGTAATCGATCCCGATGCCAACCACGGGGAACTAAATGAGTTGATCGACCAGGCGCGGGACAACCCCAACGCCATTCTTTTCGGGACGTTTAACGCGTATCCGACCCAGTAAGCCATCCTACTGCGTAGCCGTCTTCTCCCCCAGCCGCCGCATCCGCTCCTGCAGCTTCTTGCGCAACGGAGCCGGCGCATTGGGATTAAACGCCACCAAATACCACAGCGGCTGCGTGCGATCCTTGCTCAACCGCGCCAGCGTAGCCGCATCGCTGTTCGGGTGACGCGCAATGTTCTCGCGAATCGCCGAGTATGGATGGTGCGAAAGCCGCGCCAACGTCTTCGAGGCAACTTTGGGATGCTCGCTGATCAGCCGCAACAAGTAGAAGTCTTCCTTCGGCGCCTGCCTCGATAGTGACTCAAGCGTTTCCGGCCTTACTTCCGAGCCAAGCACCACGCCGACTTTCTCGTCCCAGCCCGTATTAATCCGGTTAAGCTCCTGCGTCCGCGCATGAATCAGCTGCTCGATCACGCGGCGTTCCTGCTCCATACGCGGCACGGGCAGAGCGCTCCGCTCCACCGAATCGAGCACGCGCAGCAAATGCTGCCGCTCGCCGAAAACGATCTGACTCGTGCGAATAGTCTTCCCTTTCGCCGCGTCTCGTACCAAGTCTGAACGTCGCATAAATCCGTCACCCCATGAATGCCGCGAGCTTCAGGCGTCTCCCAAGGCGGCCCTTAAACGCGTTTGAGGATCGTACGGCGCAAATCCGCGGCGTGCCCCCGAGCGACGCTCGCATACCGCATGGTCCCACCCAAGTCCTCGGCTGGATGCGCGGTCCGGGCGAACCACTTTCGAGTCCAGCCAGGCTGCTCGGGGCCTCGCAAGCCGACAATCGCGATTATCCGGCCACCTTTCCCGCGAGTAAAGCGGTCCAACTGCGCTGTGTTCCATACGCCGCAACACGCAAACCGCCCGCGCCAGCCCCTCGCCCGCGCGCCGAGCATCGAAACCACGAGCCAACAAAATTGCGATATGCTGTGGCGCAACTTTGAACTCGACGGGAGACCGCCCAATGTCCGCGATGGACGAACACGCCGAAGAACTTGAGCATTACCAGACGATGATGGGCCCCCACCGCGGCAAGCTTGCCGTCGCCCTCGATATGGTGACCAACGCACTGGTCCTCGTCGGCCAGCACGGCATCTACTGCCACACCAATCGCGACGCGGACGTGCCCGTTATGGACATCCGCGTGATCACGGCCGAGCTCACCAAGGCCAAGCAGCTCATTCAGATCGTGATGGAAGGCATCCGCGCCGAGCGAGACGCCGCCTCGAACAGTTAACTTCCCACCCCTCTAGGCTCCGCCCAGGGGCCCAAATTTCCCAAACCCGCGCGTAACCTTTTCCGTTGCGCGCGGTTTACCCTATCGAAGACGCAGTTTTCGGAGTACCCGTTGAAGGTTTTCACCGAAACCGAAGAACGGGAGCTGATCGACGCGGCCAAGCAGGACCCAAGCCGTTTCGGCGAGCTCTATGAGCGCCACTTCGAGCGCGTGTACGCCTACGTCTCCAAACGCGTCGGCGAACGCGGCGCAGCCGAAGACGTTACGTCTGAGGTGTTTCATCACGCTTTGGCGAACCTATCGAAATTCGAATGGCGCGGCGCTCCGTTCGGCGCGTGGCTGATGCGCATCGCCGCCAATGCCCTGGCCGACCGCTGGCGCCGCCTCGCACGCGAGCACGGAACGGAGTCAGGCGAGTGCGCGAGCCCGGAACCAAATCCGGAAGAAATAGAAGTGCGCGCGCAGCTTTTCCGTCTGGTCGAATCGCTGCCGGAGGACCAACGGCGCGTGGTGCAGCTCCGCTTCGCGCATGAAAAGAGCGTCCGCGAAATCGCGCAAGAGTTGGGCAAGACGGAAGGCGCGGTAAAACAGTTGCAGTTTCGCGGGATCGCAGCGTTGCGGGCCGAGGTGTCGAAGCAGACGCCGAGGAAGTCAGGTGAGGCCCATGGATAACCCCAGACTTTTCGAACAACTCGACCGGGCGATCGACGCCCTACTCGCGGCCGACTCACTGCAGTTGCGGGGCGATGGTGCGGCGCCCGACACAGAAGTGGCGGCGCTGATTCCGCTTACGGAAGATCTCCGAGCGCTGCCGCGCGAAGATTTCAAGACTCGATTGAAAGCCGATCTGGAAGGGAGCACAAAAATGGCGACTCCCGCGACACACGCTTCGACCTCCGCAACACAGCGTCCAAGACGCGAGTCCCTCCCGCGCCCCGAAGGCTACCGCACGATTACGCCGTACCTCACCGTGAAGAATGCCGAGCAACTTCTGGAATTTGTGAAGAAGACCTTCAACCCAACGGTCCTCGAAGAAGTGAAAGGTCCCGCAGGCCGCCTCCACGCCGAAGTCCGCATCGGCGATTCGCCTCTCATGATGGGCAGCTCGCCCTCCGGTCCTTGGTTCCCCACGTCCCTCCACGTCCGCGTCCATAAAGTGGACGAAGTGTACGAGCGCGCGGTCGCGGCTGGCGCGAAGTCGGTTCATGGCCCGCAGGAAATGGAATACGGCGAGCGCGCCGCGACCGTGGTCGACGCGAGCGGCAATAACTGGTACCTCGCAACGCCGAACGCCAAGACGCACTGGCTGCCGGAAATGTCCGACGTCACCATTTATCTGCACCCGCGCAGCTCGGATGCGCTGTTCGACTTTGCAAAGCGCGCGTTCGGCGCGGAAGAAATCGAGCGCCACGCCGGCGGCGGCATCGTGCACCACGCCAAGATTCGTGTCGGCGACTCCGTGCTCGAGATGGGCGACGCCCACGGCGATCACGATCCGATGCCGACCATGTTCTACCTCTACGTGTCCGATGTGGACGCGGCGTACGATCGAGCGGTCGGCGCGGGTGCAACATCCGTCGACGCGCCGGCCGCGATGCCTTACGGAGATTATGTCGGAAGCGTTGCCGATCCCTTCGGCAACCGTTGGTACATGGCCTCTCCCACCCGCGCGCAACGCCCGGAGCGCGCAACGCAGCAGCCCAGCGCACCCGTCGCGTCATCCCCCGCCGAACCGTCGAAGGCGAGTTACATCCGCCCGGGCTTCCGCACCCTCACGCCTTACCTGCTGGTCGACGGCGCAGCGCGTGAGATCGAATTCCTGAAGAACGGCCTCGGCGCGACGGAAAAATTCCGCGTACCCGCCGGCGAACGCATCATGCACGCCCAAGTGCAGATCGGCGACGCCGTGGTCGAACTCGCCGACGCGAATGCCCAGTTCCCCGCTCGCGCCATGATGAACATCCTCTACGTCCCCGATCCCGATGCCGCGTACGCGCGCGCACTGGCTGGCGGCGGAACCAGTATGTATCCGGTTAGCACGAAGCCGTGGGGCGACCGCGATGGTGTGGTCGTGAGCCCGGGCGGCGTGATCTGGTGCCTCAGCAACCGCGGCAAGGGCGATCACATTTCGGCGGATACTCCGTCGCTCGTGCCGGGATTCATTGTGAAAGACGCAGGTGGATACATTGAGTTCATGAAGCGCGCCTTCGGCGCCGAGGAAATGTTCTCGCATAAGGCGCCGGACGGAACGGTGATTCACAGCCGCGTTCGTATCGGCAATTCCGTTCTCGGAGGCGGCGAACTGGTATCGGGAGGTCCGCACGAACGCAAGGAGGTTCCTTTCTTGATGCACGTATACGTGCCTGATGTGGACGCTGTCTACGCGAACGCGCTGGCCGCAGGTGCGACCACCGTGCGCGACCTGGAAGACGCGCCCTACGGCGACCGCACCGCGTCCGTCGCCGATCCGTACGGCAACTTGTGGTCGCTTGCCACGCACATCCGCGACGTGCGCTTCTAGCCAGTCATCAGTTGAACTTTGGTGGGATAGCCGACCCGGCTGTCATCCGGCGAAGAGGTCTTGCTGCAAGAGCAAGCTCGCCGACGGACCTCGATCTCTTGATACTACCGCTGCGTCAAAAACGGATTCTCTTCCCGCTCTGCGCCAATCGTAGTCTCGTCACCGTGCCCTGCAATCACGCGCGTAGCCTCCGGCAACACCAGCAGCTTCTCGTGTATCGACCGCAAAAGGTCTCGCATCGACCCGCCCCACAAATCGGTGCGCCCAACGCTCCCCTGAAATAACGTATCGCCGGCAATCAACAGTGGCGACGCAGGCTGCGCGATCTTTTCGCCCTTCGCAGCGTGCGCGCGCGTGAACGGCCCTCCGCTTTCACGCTCAGAACGCTCCGTGGTCCGCGCCGCATCCGAAAAAAGCGAGATGCTCCCCGGCGTGTGCCCCGGCGTATGAATCACGCGCGCGGTGTAGCGTCCCCATCGCAGCGTATCGCCATCCTTCACGTATTCGTCGATCTTCGTTGTCGGCGGCCGCACAGTACCCAGAAACCTCGCCTGCTCATCGAGATTTTCGTAGAGCGGCATGTCCGCCTCGTGAATCAGTACGGGCGCGCCCGTCACGGCGTGAAGCTGCGCGAGCCCGCCCACGTGGTCGATATGCGTGTGCGTGCTGATGATCGCCCGCACCGTAAGCCTATGCTTCTGCAAGATCGCCAGGATCTGGTCGACCTCGTCGCCCGGATCGACCACCAACGCCTCGCGCGTCACCGGGTCGCCCAGAATTGAACAATTACACTGCAGCATCCCCACCGGAATGATTTCGTGGATCAATTCTGTGCTCATCGCACTAGTTGAACACGAAATTCGAAGCGGCGCGACTGGGAGGGCTGTACGCTACGTACCGGCACGCGGGGCGAGATCCATGCCTTCGGAAACCATCAGCAGGACGCGCGCATCGATCAGCGCGTGCAACAACATGGGCAGCGCGAGATTGCCCGTCATGACGAACAGCAGCGCAAAGAT
>JBEKJW010000315.1:0-4891 GCA_050011035.1 Candidatus Acidiferrales bacterium | reverse complement strand
CGCGCGCCGGTGGAGGAATCAGTGGCTGTCGCGCGCAAAATTGTCGCGTTTCATCGGGACGACGGCGGCGACTGGGTAGCCGACCTCGACTGCGGCCACACCCAACATGTGCGCCACAATCCGCCGTGGCAGAATCGCGAGTGGGTCACGCGCGAAGACGGCCGCCGCGAACACATCGGCCGCGAGTTACGATGCGCTAAGTGCGAGGACGACTCAAAGTAGTGCGCCACTGTTCGCCACACTACGGCGGCGCGCAAAGCTGCGAAAGGGACCGCCCACGTTAGGCGGGTTGTGAGGCATAGACAACTGTCTATGCCACGAACACCTTCGTAACGATTGGTTCCGTGGGAATTGAAAGAGTGCCGACCTTACGTCGACCGAAAATTCACTAATACGCGGTCGCTATCCGGGATAGTGCTGATGCAACGATCACTTCTCAAGCGAATGGCCTGTTACTCGACATGTCTCGCCGCAGCCGCGGCTTCCCTGCTCGTCGTTCCACGCGGGCACGCCCAAGTGGCTCCGCAAGAGCAAGCGCGCGGCGCGGCCGTATCCACCGCCGACTTACAAAAGAAGCTCGACGCCATCGCCGCGGCACACCACGGCCACGTCGCGCTCTACGCGAAGAATCTCACCACCGGCGACACCGTCGCGATTGACGCGCAAACGCCCGTCCAAACCGCGTCCGTCATCAAAATGACGCTGATGCTCCAAGCCTTCGAGCAAGTCAAAGCCGGCAAGCTGAAGCTCTCGCAGCCCGTCGTGCTTACCAAAGAAAATCAGGTCGGAGGCTCCGGCATCCTCTACCTGATGGATCCCGGCCTCACCCTCACGCTGAAAGACGTGATCGCGCTGATGATAACTCTCAGCGACAACACCGCCACCAATATGTTGATCGATACGGTCGGCCTCGTGCCCACCAACGCGATGCTCGCGCGCATGGGCCTCGCGAACACCTACTTCTACAAAAAAGTGTTCAAGCCCGCCGACGGTCCGATGCCGGCCGATCAGAAAAAGTTTGGCTTGGGGAAAACCACCGCCGAAGAAATGGCGCGCGTGATGGAGTCGATCTACCGTTGCGAACTGGGCGACCGGGACCTCTGCACGCAAATGATGTTCATCATGCGCAACCAGCAGGACCGCGACATGGCTCCGCGCTACTTCCGCAACGACTCGATCGATGGCGGCTACGCCACCGCCGATAAAATCGGCGCGCTCGACGCCGTGCGCGCCGACGTTGCCCTCGTTTACACCGTGCGGGGCCCCGTGGTGATTTCGATTTTCACCTACGACAATGCCGACACCGAGTGGACGCCTGACAACGAAGGCGAGCGCAACATCGGCCGCCTCGCCGAAGCCATCGTCGATGCGTGGTCGCCCGAAGGCCTCGTGTCGAAAGTCACCGACCCGATCGCACCGGCCGCCACCGCGGCGCCCGCGCAGACAGCAGCCACGTCGTCACACTGATTCGCCGCTTGCTTCGCTATACTATTCGCCCATGAGTGTCATCGACGAAGTCCTCGCCGCTAACGAAAAGTATGCGCGCACGCACGAACTGCGCAGCCTCACGCCGCGCCCGGAGCGCAAGCTCGCCGTGCTCACCTGCATGGACACGCGCCTTTCGATCATCACGCTCGGCCTGAAAGCCGCCGACGCGCACATCATTCGGAACGCGGGCGGCATCGTCACCGAAGACGCGCTGCGCTCCCTGATCGTCTCGCACTACCTGCTCGGCACCGAAGAAATCATGGTGATCAATCACACGGATTGCGGCCTGACGCACACGTCTGAGGAAGACCTGCGCCGCCGCATCCAGAATCGCGCCGGAACCGCCGCCGTCTCGCCTGCATTTTTTTACGCGTTTCAGAATATTGAGGAGAACGTCCGCCACCAGCTCGAAAAGCTGCGCAATCACCCGTGGATTCCGAAGGCTATGATCGTTCGCGGCTTCGTCTACGACGTCACCACCGGCCGCCTCCGCGAAGTCCAAATGACCGGCGGCGCGACGCGCACTGCTTCGATCGAAACTGACAGCTCGAAGGCGTAGCGCGAGTCCCTAAGTAGCACAGGCAATTCTGCCTGTGTGCCCGCTCGCGCGGGCACGGCCGTTGCTTTCGCTTCACCATGTTCATACGCAGAACCGGCGAGCAACGCGGGGGATGCCCCGCGCCGCTCGCCCACGGGCATGATTGCCTGTGCTACCTACTGCCGCTATAAAAGCACACAGAAAATATTTCTATGCCACGAACGGCTCCCTAACATGCGCACTCGGTTCGTGTGATCTTCCGTGGCTTTGGAGCGATCCCTCGAACGAACCAAGGCCACTCATTTCACACGAATGACGCGGCAATCGTTATGGTGAACCGTGTGGCATAGAAATATTTTCTGTGGGCCTTTTGTAGTGTGGACACGAGAGGGACAACCGGATCTCGTTAAACGCTGAAGCGCACGGATCGCTGGCCTCACTACAACCAACGTCGCCCGCACGTGCGAAAACGGCTGGCGCGCGCATCCCACCGCGGGCATATGCGTCAGCCGTTCGCCCCTGCTTCATTCCGGGCCAGGGGCGCGCAGCGTACTGCACCGCCGCACGCCCCTGCCCGGACCGTCCTGCGCGAGCGCCGCGTCCCCCGACGCCGCCCGCGCACGACTCCGCGCAAATCTATGCTTCGAAATCCGTCTCCGGATCGGGCAACTTGTCACCCGGCCGCGCCAGCCACACATACAGCGTCGGCAGCAGAAAAATGCTCGTCGCCAGATTCACGACGAGCCCGCCAACGATCACAATCGCGAACGGCCGTTGCGAATCGCTTCCGATCGCGTGCGACAGCGCCGCCGGCAACAAACCAAACGTCGCGACCAGCATCGTCATCATGATCGGCCGCAACCGAAGCACCGCGCCTTCGATCGCCGAGTCCTCCACCGCGTGCCCGCGCGCGCGAAGCTGGTTGATGTACTCCAGCATGATCACGCCCGTCTGCACCGACACGCCGAACAGCGCCAAAAATCCAACTCCCGACGACACGCTGAAGTGCGTGCCCGTCACCAGCAGCGCCAGCAAGCCGCCCACGCTTCCCGCCGCGACTGTGGCCAGAATCAGCGCGCCCCACTTCGGCGAGCGGAACATCATGTAGAGAATTCCGAAAATCACCACGACCGTGAGCGGGACGATGATCGCCAACCGTGCCGCAGCGCGTTTCTGCGATTCGTACTCGCCCTCCCACAGCAAGTGATACCCGCGCGGGATCTGCACCTGCTGATCAACTTTCTTGATCGCTTCTTCCACCGCGCCGCCCAGGTCGCGCCCGCGCACGCTGTACTTGATCGCGACGTAGCGCTCGTTCCCTTCCCGGTAAATTTCAGACGCGCCGTCCTTCTCCTCGATATTGCAGAGCTGTGCGAGCGAAACTTTTTCGCCCGACGGCGCGGAAAGCCGGATGTTTTCGATGGCGTCCTTAGTCGAACGGAATTGCGGCTGGTACCGCAGCACCAGGTCGTAACGCTCCTCGCCCTTTAGCACCTGCGTCAGCGCGTTGCCGCCAACGGCGGTCTGAATGGCGTCCTGCACGTCGGCCACGTTGATCTGGTAACGCGCGGCCTTGTCGCGATCGACCGTGAAATTGATATTCGGCTGGCCAAGCGCACGGAATACACCGAGGTCTTCAATTCCCTTCACGGACTGCAGCACTTTCACGATCTGGTCGGCCTTGTCTTCGAGCACGTGCAGGTCGTCGCCGTAAATTTTCGTGGCCAGCTCGCCCTTAACGCCGCTGACGGCTTCTTCCATGTTGTCTTCGATCGGCTGCGAGAAGCCCCACGCCGCGCCGGGAATCTTCTCCAGCTCGTGGCTCATCGCTGCGATCAGCGCGTCCTTGTTCTCGTGGAACACCGGGCGCCACTGCTCTTTGGGCTTGAGGTTCACGAAGTACTCGACGTTGAAGAATCCCGTCGTATCCGTGCCGTCGTCCGGGCGGCCTACCTGGCTCCAGCAATCCGGCACTTCGGGAAACGCGCACAGCGCCACGCGCCCCGCGTTCATCACGCGAATGCCTTCGGTCGGACCGGTGCTCGGTGCAAGAGTGCCGCGCACCCACAACGCGCCTTCATCGAGATGGGGCAAAAATTCAGAACCGATCACGCCGCTGAACATCAAAAACATCGACAAGCACAGCGCAAAACCCGCGCCGCCCAGCGTAACCTTGCGATGTTCGATCGCCCACTTCACGCCGATGCGGTACTTCTGGTTCAGAAACTCCATCACCGGGTTGCGCCACTCGGTCATGTTCCGCGACAGCATGAAACTGGAAAGCACCGGCGCGATCAGTAGCGAGTACAGCAGTGCGCCGAGCAGCGCGAATGCCACCGTCCACGCCATCGGTTTGAAAAGGCGCCCTTCCACGCGTTGCAGCGTGAAAATCGGCATGTACGCAGTGATGATGATGGCGATCGCGTAGAACACCGGCCGCTGCACTTCGTGCGTCGCCTCGCGAATCACTTCCATTGTGGACTTGGTGTCGCCGCCGTCGCGCCGCCGCATCATGTGGCGGACGATGTTTTCCACCATCACCACCGAACCATCGACCACCATGCCGAAGTCCAGCGCGCCGAGTGATAGCAGGTTCGCGGGAATGCCATAAAGGTTGAGGCAGTTCGCCGCGAAGAGCAGCGAGAACGGAACGGTGAGCGCCACGATGATCGCCGCGCGCGTATTGCCGAGGAAAAGAAACAGAATCACCACCACCAGCACGATGCCTTCGGTGAGGTTGTGCAGCACGGTGTGCGTGGTGAAGTGCACCAGGTCGCTGCGATCGATGAACGGGATCAGCTTCACGCCGGCCGGCAGGATGTGGTCGTTCATCTCCTGCACTTTTTTGTGGAGGCCTGCGAGGGC
>JBEKJW010000314.1:0-4900 GCA_050011035.1 Candidatus Acidiferrales bacterium | reverse complement strand
AGCCGCACCTCTCCAGTGCGACGACAGCTGGGATTAGCGCCGCATTCTCGAATCCAGAGCAACTCGCCGCTTGGGTAAGGATGTGCATCGTTGAAATCGTCCAGTCGGTTGAGGACGACGTAAAGGCTCATAGGTATTTCGCGTATGTTACGCGCTTTCGGCAACCCGAAGAGATGTATCACCGTGCTCTTTACGTTCTGTTCGTTGCGAAGCCATCGGAAATTCCCCACATCATGTCGAACGAAATGCCGAATAGTTTTTCGGCGATGTGGGGCGCGGTGAACAACACGATTTACGCGGGCAAAGGCACCCTCAATAGGAAGCTAACTGGATTGGCGGGTGAAGTGTTCACACCGATGGACACACTGAACAGCGGCGCTCACGCATCGTTCGGCGCGGTCGTGACCGTGATCGACGTTTCGAAGAATAGAGCGAAGTGGGCTCCGATCATCGCCAAGCACATTGGTTACTGGAAATTGCTTGCGGTCAACCTCAGCTGGATCGAGAAGAGATTTAAGGCGGGAGATAGCGCGAACGACGTACTGAAGGATTTCAAGAAACACCTCGGCGTTTCGTAGACGCGAGTCACCAAAAGATGCCGCGAAACATTCCACTCGAAGAAGTCTTCGCTATCCTGCAGTCGGGTAACTTTCTGCCGCTGATTGGCGGACTGGAGGACGAGTATCTGGAGTGCAAGGGCGCTCCGTATCGCCTGTCCGAGGACGCCGAGAAAATGGAAATTGCCAAAGACATCTCGGCGCTGGCGAATGCTGCCGGTGGAGTTCTCCTGCTTGGCGTCACAACGGAAAGAGATTTGACGCTTCGTGCAGATGCCATTCGTTCGTTCGGGTGTTTCAAACAACAAACGCTCAGTTTCGAGCAGTGCGAGAAAATCGCGGCGGAGTGGATTATTCCTCCCGTTCGGAACCTGAAGTTCCACTGGTACCCACAGGCGGAAAACCCAGCGAAGGGCATCGTGTCGATTACGGTCCCACCTGACGCGAACATTGACCGCCCTTACATCGTTTGTAAAGCACTGCTTGTTAGCGGAAAAGTTGCCGGTTCTTTCGTGGGCTACTTCGAGCGGACAAGAGACAGTGCGCCTCCGATGAGAGGCGCAGAAATTAGGGAGAGACTGAAGGACGGCCTTCGCTTTTCCGAGATGAGTCCTCGCATTGCGAACATCGAGCAGATGATTGCGAATTTGAGTTCACTGTCCATAAAGGCAGAGCCCACCTTTGTCGATCCCGAGAATCCCGAACCCACCACCAACGTGCTCTCGGAGGCCGAGCTAGAGGGAAGGTTTAGGCCCATATTCGAACGTGTGAGGAACGCCCTGCGCGCTTTCAGCGCGGAAACGGTCGCAACTTTCTCGCTCGTTGCTTGGCCGCTAAACCACGTTTCCTTCCCCGGCTTGTTCGAGTCCAATTCGAATCCGGTTGTCCGACTCTTGGCCAATCCGCCTCAGCTGCGCGCCCACGGATTTAGCATTGCGACAGAAGCACCGCCTAACATTATCGCGGGCAACCTACGCCGATGCTTGCGACCTGACTTTCGCCTGCTCGAAGTTTGGCGAGACGGGACGCTGATTGCCGTTGTGGAAGGAGACGAAGGGCATTTGTGTTGGGCCACGAGTCAGATGAAGGTGCCCGAAATGCAGATCAACAGCATAGCGCTTGCTGAAACGTGCTACACATTTTGCGATTGGGCCTTGAAAACCTTTCAGCACGCAGAGCCTAACCCGACAAAAATCCAGTTCCGAATCTTGCTCTCGGACATGAATTGCAGGGGTACATCGTTCGCACTGAACAATCAGCCTCTAACTCGCGCGACCTTCCGATATGCTGGTCGGCTCGCGCCAGGACCGGCAGGTAGGCATTTTTATGTCGAGGCGGATGCGACTGACCCCGCAGCGGTAGTGGCATACCGTCTTTTGGCTGAAGTGTACGCTTGGTTTGGTTTCAATGCCGATGAAATGCCGTACGGGGATAGGAGTGTCGAGCCTCACAGGCTGGACTTGGTAAAGCTCACGTCCACGTCTTAGAGACTCGGGTACAGAGTGGATGCGATCGCTCGTGACGTTGACTGGAAACGTACCGCATGCTTTGCTACGCTGGCTTCCAGTGGTGAGTGAAATGAGCAATCGACCAATCTGGATGCCGGACACGAGCGCTATCAACGCGCTGGCCGACGATCCCGACCGCCCGCTTTTGCTTGCGGGTCTTCACGCTGGATACTCGGTCCGCATCCCTTTCACGTCGGCCTCGGAGATCATCGCCACCTCTTCCGGCACGCGGCGCAGCGCGCTACTCGAAGTCTGCAAGACATTCATCGGTCGTGGAGGAGACTGTATCGAACCGCAGAACGAAATTCTCTCCACTCTGGTGAAACGGTTTGAGAATTCACAGTCAGTCGGCGTCGGCGATGTTGACCTACGAATGCGCGAGGCCGAGCAAGAGATTCTGAGGATGGAGATGTTCGAAGACAACGAACTCTCTGCTCAGGAGCGCGAGGAGAACCGGGCACACAATCAGACTTTCTTGGACACATACGCGAGCGCAAAGCCCGCGTTTGACGGACTCGCCGCCCAACATGCGGACATGCCGAAGTCAGTTGGCGAACTCGTGTCGATGCTTCAACTGGGAGGCGCATTTTGGGCTCTTGCGCGAAACCTTTACGAGGGCGCAGCGACGAAGACAGCGACGGACTCCGACATCCGCCGCTTCTACGATGAATGTGAAGCGTTCCGCACGATCATGATCGCACTCTACGCCGTCCAGTTTGATCGCTGCGTGAAGCCTGCAGACTCTCCATCGCTCAAAATGGGACGCAATGATACGTTCATGGCGATCTGCCTGCCCTACACCGATGAGTTCGTTACGAATGACGATGGGCAACTCGCGTGCTTTAAAGAGATCGTGCAGGTGGCGGGGATCGATGTGAAAATTCGCTCGTACCTAGAATTTAGAAACCAATTCAGCGTACTAATTGGTTCCACTCCTCTCGCCCAAAGCGCCGCTAGCTAACGTGCCAGCCGGTATGGCGGTACTTTCGTACTATTCGGCCTGCGCGCGAAGACGAGATAGAATGACGTTGTAAGCTCGAAGTCCACTCGCAGAACCCCACGGCAGATTGATCTGAGACGGGGGCTCTTAACGGAGCCACCTATGTCTCGATCGCTGTCCCTCCCAGAAGTAATCGACATCGCATTTGAAAATCACGGTTCCATCGTTCTGATTCGAGGTCTGTCCGACGCAGGGCAGACGTGGCTCGATGAGCACGTCGGGAACGACGAAACGCAGTATTTCGGAAACGCCGTCGTGGCGGAGCCTCGCTATTGCCAGCCAATCATTGAGGGCGCGATATCCGCAGGATTGGCGGTGCGCGCATGAGCACACGCTCCGTAATCGCCCGAGCGGGCAAGGCTGAAGGCACTTTCGTTGGCGTGTACATCCACTGGGGCGGTTCGCCTTCGGAACGCGGTCCCGAGCTTTGGAAGACCATCCGTGAAAACTTCCACGGTGATTTGCGCGCGGCTCTCGCGCACTTAATCGACCAACATCCCGCCGGATGGTCTGACCTGCCGTCCGGCTCCTGCTACTGCCACCCTCGGAAATCGTCGCGGCCCGAATTCCGAACGCGCAAAGCGGAGCCCGCAAATGCCTTCACGGACCAGGATGTGAAACGCGGCGAAACGGATTTGGAGTTCGCCTACATCTTCGACGAAGAGCAAAACCGTCTCTATGTGCGCGACATCCGGCACGACGCGGAGGCGATCATCGAACTCGCCGACGATTCGCCAGACTGGACCACAGCGGAGTGCGGCCTCGAACTCGAACGCTGCAGTCACTACGCTTGGTATCACGGCCTACTGCCAAAGACATCGAGCCTCAGCACGCAGGCTTGGCTAGGAAATCGTCCACTCGAATTCCGCGATGCCGTGGGATTCATCATCGGCGGGAAACGATACCGGGCGACGGGCTCCGGCGGAAACTCCGACTACTTCAACCGCACGTTGTCGCGCGCGCCGTTTCCGTCCGGTTCGTGGATCGCAAGCGTACAGGCGCGCAACGGGCGACGCCTTGACCTGCCGGTGGCAACGATCACTGGTCAGACGTGCGCGCCGTTCCCCGGCGTCACGTGGATTCTGCCGCCAACGAAATCTAATCCGCACGAAACGTTGGTGTCCGCGTGATCCCGGATTGGCTCGTTGCTGCCGGTGAACTGTTCCTCGACGTCACGCTGCTCGCGCTACTCGCACTCCTGCAGCTTCCACGCGAACGCGGCGAGCGAATCGTGCGCGCGATCGTCAACGCAGTCTTCGGCAAGAAATCGAACGGAGGGAATTGAGAATGGAAAAACTACGAAACAATCCGCATGTCGCGCAGATGCTCCGTCGCCGGATTCTCCAGCGCAATAACAGTGGCGCGATCGTTGAAATGTTGTCTCGGCTTACCGACGTGGAACTGATTTCGGTCTATCTGCAGGATGCGGAGCGGGGACGCGAGCACGCAGCAGAACGGGCGGCGAAAAGAGGTGCTCTGTGATTCACGACGAGATCGAAAGTCCGACTGCCGGAGACTGCGGTGAGCCTAGCTATTCGACCGTTGCAGGATTTCCGGTCTGTGACAAGTGTGGGAAATCGACGCGGAACCGGAACCACTTGCGGTGCGCGCCGTGCAGAAATGGGACGAGAATGGTGCTGACACACGACGACCGCAAGTTCCTTCGCGCATGCGGGGTTGTTCGCTGATCCCTCGGGCCGTTCCTTAGCCGTTCTTATTTTCCTCGGCTTGAATCACCATAGCGAGAACGCCGGACACGATGATGTCGTGCATCGATTTCGCCACGCCCGATTCGATCAGCTTTCTCGCTTCTTTGTCAGTGTCCTCGTCGAGTT
>JBEKJW010000313.1:0-7018 GCA_050011035.1 Candidatus Acidiferrales bacterium | reverse complement strand
ACGCGGCGCTGTTGGCAAGCTCAGGCGCCGGCATCGGGGCGGAAGGCCTGCTCAAGAGTGCGGCGATTGTACACCAGCACGGCGCACAGGCAATCGTTAACGAAAGAATTTACATCGCCGCAGCGTGCCCGATAGCGACCGCTGGGATCCACGACCCGCATGGAAAAACATAACGGCTCCGGCAGCGCGAGGCCGCCGGAGCCGCTTGTTTTTTGTAAGTGGAAGTTACTTGATCTGCCGGTTTTCGTTCGACGGCCGGGGCATTCCTGCGTTCGTCCGGCTCTTTCTCGCCTGAGGCCGCATCCTGTGCGCTACCGTCGGCGACGCATTTTTGGTTGGCACAAAGTTCGCCGAAGCGGGAGCTACAGGCAGCGTCTGCGTCCAATAAACCGCGAGGCTGGACGTCAACCCGTTGATGCTGGACGTCGACCCGTACGCCTGGATCACGTAGAAATGCGTCGCATCAATCGCGTAAGCGACTCCCGGGAACTGATCGAACGGCAGCGAGGCGCTGTTAATCTCGACCACAGACCGTCCGGTCGAGCCGACGCTTCCGAAGGTTCCTGTGAGCGCCTGGCTGGAAACCGTCCCACCGCCCTCGTTGCAGTTCGAAACGGCGCCGTCCTGCAGCGCCGTCAGGTTGCCCGAGTTGATCACGCCCGCCGTGTCGAATACTGGAATGTCGCACTCGGAAATCAGTTCGACACCTTGAATATTACCTGCGAGCGCGCTCACGTTGGACTGTGGCGTGAGATCGCCGACCAATGATTCGGGGTAACTGCCGCCACTGGTGCTTGACGTTGTGTCCATCACGACGCCGGTCCCATTGGACTGGAGGTAGAACACGGCCGAATCGATGAATCCATTGGCGAACCCGTTTGAGAACGTTAGTGTTCCGCGGCCGGTCGTCGCATCAAACGCCACCGTGCCGCTGACCGGCCCCGTACCGCTGCCGGTCGACGAAGTAACATAAGACGCGTCGTTCAAGTCCCAGTTCGCCGAGACGCCGGTCCCGCTGATGTTCAGATTCCCGACCCCAACGCTGGAAAACTGTTCTGACACGCCGTCGTCGTCCACTAAATCGCCCCCGATCGTCCCAAAGATGCCCGATCCGTTCGGCGACGACGCAGAAAGCGACGCCAGGCTCTGCGTCCGAAGTTGGCCGACGAACTGGGTATTTACCGTGGGCGTAATGTTGTCGTTTTCAAGGAAGTATATCTTCGTTGCGCTGACGGCGTAATAGACGTGGTTCGCTGCCGTACCGCCTGCAGGAACCCAGCCGAATGTGCCTCTGCCGTTGGAGTCGGCAGCCGTGAAATTGCCGACACCGCCGCCGGTGAGCGTGGTGTCCGTGAAATCGTTTCCGTTAAGGATGTCGGAAATGTCGATCACGCCGTTGCTGATTGCACCGCCGCCGACGATCGAGACACGCCCGACTTCGCTCGCGCGTTGCGGATTGTCGCTGAAGCCGCGGAAGATGAAGGATCCTGAAGGAATCTCCCCGAACACGGTGTTGAACTGTTGATCGATCGTGCCGGATACCGCGGCGAGGGACGAATCGAGCGAGATCATCGCACCGGTGTTTGTTCCTGTGTCGATGGTGTACGAGAACGTTGGTGTCGAGCTGAACGCCTGCAGCGCGTTGTTGATCTTGATGGTGCCGCGCCCATTCGTATCCAGCGTATAGGTTCCGTTAATGCTGGTCACGCTGGCATTGCTTCCGTTGTCATTGACGTCGATGACGCCTGTGGTGATGTTTCCATTGCCGTCCGCCTTGATGCTGCCGCCCACCGTGAGCGGGTTACCAGATGAATCGAAGCCACTCATGACGAACGCATACTGTCCCTTGAAGTCCCCCGGAACCTGAACGGCCGGCTGCTGGATGATGAATGACACTGACTGCGCGCCTTGCGAGTTCGCAATGGACGTTGCGGTGATGGTGACGTTTGGGTTCGTGGGCACGGTTCCCGGCGCAGTGTAGGTCACGCTGGTCGGAGTCGAGTTTGTAAGCGTACCGCTTCCGCTCGCAGGGTTGATCGTCCAAGTCACGCCGGAGTTGGTCGAATCTCCAGTGACCGATGCCGACAGGGAAAAGGACCCGTTTGGCGCGATGGTGTCCTCCGCCTCCACAGGCGGTGAGAATGGAAAGCAAGCTGACGGCAAGAAGACAAAGTAGGGGACGAATCGCTGTCACGGTAGCTCCTCTGAAGACTTCGAAAGTCTGCGGGTAAAGGTTTGATTGAACTGCGGGATTCGTGCGCAAAAATATTTTACGAACGCAAAAACTATAAAACCGGCAAATTGGGTCCGCAACGAAATTATCCCCCGTGCGTTCGTTGATGTAACCCTCATCCCAGGAAAAAATCCCACCTGCTTCCACTAATTCACCTACCGGGTGGGGATGAGTTCCGCCTTTTTTGCATATTCACTCCCCTATAAAGCAACGGGCCGGAGATTTGAGGTCTCCGGCCCGTGGTTGCTGCAATGCTGGTTGGGGGTAGTTGTTATTTGGACGCGGTGCCCGCGGCGGCCTTGATAAACGAAAGGCCGATCGGCGAGCCCCATCCGGTTACATTGTCCCAGCCTGGCGTCACGGTCAGCGACGAATCGGTGCCGAAGCTGATCGCGATGTTCTCACCGGCAACAACCGTCCAGTTCGCATCGAGATACGTCTGCTGGCTGAAGAGTAGCCCCGAGAACAGGTCGTTGGACGAGTACGCAGTGCTGCCGCTCGCGTCGAAGATCGTTCCTGCAAGATTGGTCGAGCTCCCCTGCGGAACAACGTCGGTCACTGTGCCGGCAGGCAGCTTTGAAATCACGCGAGCCGCCTGCCCGAGGCCCACGTTCGCATCCTGAATCGCCAGCGACCAGATCGCCGAAAAGATAGGGGAAGCGAGACTGGTGCCGCCGATGCCTGGCTCCAGGAATTGCTCGCCGTTTTCGGTGAGCACGATAGCAACGCCGGTGTACGGATCGGTCAGCGCCGCAACGTCCGGCACTTGACGACCAGTTCCCTTTAGCGCGGACTGCCACGACGGCTTCGCGAAGAAAATGCTTTCTCCACCGCCCGCGCCGCCAAGTAAGCCGAGTTGCTCCGGAGGATCGAGCACGCCGCCGATGTTCAGAAACACGCCGTTGTTGCCCCAGCCGAGTTCCACGCGGCCGCTTGCGCCGGTGTTCTGATTGATCACGGTCGTGCCGCCCACCGCGGTCGCCCAAGGATTGTTTGACGGAACGCCAGGAGCGCCTACTGGAGTGCCGAGGCCTTCGTCGCCACCGTCACCGCTTGAGAAATCCACCGAAATTCCCGCGGCAGCGGCGAGTTCGAGAACCTGGCTGTAAGAGTTCTCTTCGTCCGCGCCCGCGATGATATCGGTATCGAGTTCCCAGCTGTTAGAGACAACGTGACCCAGCGTGTGCGTTGTGATGTAGCGAATGCAGTCCTGGAAGTCTTCGTTGTCCTGGCCCGACGATGCGACGACTACAATTCTCGCGTCAGGCGCCATCGAATGCGCCCACTGAATGTCGAGCGCGATTTCGCCGTCCCAACCCGTGAGTATGCCAGCGTCCGGATCCGCAGGCGGCCCTTGCGGATAGACCACGGAGAAGTTCGCACTGGTAAGAGCCGGCAAGCCCATCAGCTTCGAGAACGCGTTGGCGTCCTGCAGCATTGTCGGATAGCCGTACCCTTCGAGAAGAACAATGGCCTTGCCTTGTCCCTTCAGGCCTGCGGCGTACGCGGCGTTGAGCCCGTAATGGGTCTGAAGTTGGCTCGCCGTGAAGCTGCAGACGATGCCATTGGCAACTTGCGACGGCGACATGTAGCCATTGCCGTAGTAAACGCCCACCGGCAAGGACGCCCCGGGCGTTGTGTACGTGTACGTCGCCGGAGGTTGCAGGCAGTTGTCTGTAATGAATCCGGAAAGCCCGTTGGACGACTGCTGTATCTTCGCGAGCGGAACCTTCGGAAACGGCTGGCCGGTTTTCGGATTGATCGCGTATTTGATCATCGGGTGCGCCGTGTGAACTTCGAGGCCAGAAACGTGCGAAACCAGCGAGCCCGCAGCGCCGGTCAGGCGCGCCGGTTCGAGATTCGCGCGGAACGTCTTGCCGTTGAGCGAGTACTGGTGAATGTGCGTCTGGAAAGCTGATTCGATGTTTCCCGTTGTCCCATGCGCGCGAACCGAAAAATTCTCCGGATCGACGGAAACGATGGTCAAGCCGTGGATTTGGAGTTCCTTCTTGACGGTTTCGACTTCGGCAGGGGTGGGAGCGTATTTCGCCAGCGCCACGCCGGACATCCATTTGCGGTAGGTCGGAGAAGACGGTTCATAGAGAGCTTCGACCGCGGCGTCAAACTCGGGTTTATTGTGCATGTTCAGGAAAACGGTGACGTTCATCTCGTCCGAGGGGCTCACTAGACCGAGATCGTTGACGTTCTGCCGCGTTGGGGCTACTTTCTGCTGCGCGTCCGTGCCGCCGGCGTGGGCGGGCACCGCCGCTACTGCCATAAAGGCCAACGGAAGCGCTACTGCGTTTATGGACTTCTTCAATGATTGCTGCAGTCTCATGCTCTCTCCTTTGAATTTCTGCGGGACCCCGGCCCGACCGCGAACGTGCGCCTGATCCGCGGGGAAGATCTGCGAACGGACGCCAGAACGAGGTAGTTCCTCTGCACAGGGATGCCCCAAAGCGTGGACGGCAGGAAAAGAAGCGAAGAGCGAACGGACCGGAAGTGACCCACCACAATCCGATCGCGAACAGGCCCCCAAAACGACTTCCCCGCCGCAGGCGGCGGATGGTAGCACTTTGCGCACAACACAAGTGTGAAATTCCGTTTGGCTCACCATTGAATTTACAAATCGAGTCGCGATGAAATCGTGATGTGGGTTCGCGTTTGGTTCGCTGAGATTGCGAACGTGAATGGCGGTGTGGGTGGCTGCGGAAATGTGCTGCGAAACTTGCGATTAGACTTGGTGTCGGGTGAGTGTTTTGTTGGAGTTAGCGCGAATTCTAATTGTTGAAAGTTGCGATTAGAAATCGACGGAAACAAAGGCTGCCGGGACGAGGAACTGCGCCGAACCGTGTTGAGATTCGGAGCTCTGCATTTGCCGACGTGCGAGAAGCGGAGAGGGGCGAGGGTCTCGATCAATATGGAAGCGCGAGGGTGCCGCGTCACTGCGCGGGCGTCCCGTTCGCGATTCATGGCCGCATCGTATCAGGATGGGCTCTCGGGAAAGGGACAGGTTTAGTCGGGATTTGGGACAGTGCTAGTACATGCTGGTCCTTTTTTGTGCGGAGGAAACTGGATCGGACCGCGGCGTAGGTTTTCAGCGAATCAGGAGTGTCGGACGGCGTCCATGGGGTTGACAGCGATCCACGGGCGCGCGGCGAGGTACGTAATGCTGAGCGCAATCGCCATCATCACGATTGCCACGGATGAAAGGACCGAAACCTCGAACGAGGCGATGCCGAAGAGTTGCGAGCGCAGGGCGATGGTGGCGACGACCCCGAGGCCCAGGCCGATAACGACGCCAAGCCCTGCGACAACGGCGCTCTGCCGGAGAAACAGTGCGAGCACATTGCGCGGCCCAGCACCTAAAGCGACGCGAATCCCGATTTCCTGGCGGCGTTCGTTCACCGAATAAAAGATGGCGCCGTAGAGGCCCATGACCGCGAGCATCAGCGCGAGAAGCCCGAGCGCCAGAATTACGTAAAGGGTGATCGACGGGATAAGTAGAGCCATATCGAGAACGTCGCGTCCGGTAAACGGAAGCAAATCCGTCTTGATGCCGATCGCGCTGAGCTTCTGCGAGAGCGGAGCCAGCAGCGGGCGCGGATTCCCGTCCGCCCGGACAGTGGCGATCACGAAACCTTGATTGTTCTGCGCGAGCGAAAAATAAATAACCGGATGGGGTTGTTCGTCGAGCGTGTTGTAAATCGAATCGGCGGCGATCCCAACGATGGTGACAAACTTTTTCGGGGCGTCGCCGGAAGCGGGGAGAAAAAACTGTTTGCCGACGGCTGAAACGCCTGGCCAAAAAGTTTCAGCCATAGTGCGATTTACGATAGCAACGGCGGGACCGGACTTGGTGTCCGAACTCAGAAAGGCGCGGCCAGAGACGAGCGGAATACCAAGCGTGGCGAAATAATTTTCGTCCACGATCGTGCGGGCGATATGAGGCTTGCTCGCTCCCGCGCTCGCGCTAGTGGCGGAGGGGATTTCAACGTCGTCGCCGTACCAGCTGTCGTTCATCAACGGAAAATCGGTCGAAAGCGAAACGGAGCGTACACCGGGCACTTCGCGGGCAGCGGCTCGGATTTGTTCGTAAGCAGCCGGCCACTGGGGCTCTTTGAACCCGTTGTCGGCGAGATCCGCCCCCACGCCCGCAAGGCGATGCGTGTCGAAGCCCGTTCGAACATTTTCAAGATTGCGGACGCTACGGAAACAGAGACCGACGCCAATCATGACGAGAGTGCAGACGGCGACCTCGAGTGCGACCAGCGCACCGCGGAGGATGCCCTTCCCTCTGCCGCCGACGGAACCTTCGCCGCCGAGCGCTCCGGCAAGATTCGGAACCGATGCGTGCAGAGCGGGAGCAAGTCCAGCGGCGAGGCTCGCAAGAAGTATCAGCACAAGAGTGAGGAATGCGACCGATGCGTCGACGCGGAAATTCAGGGCGATGTCGAACGATCCAATGACCGGCACGGCAGTCTGAAAGCGCGCGAAGCGAGCGAGAACCGCGGCTGCAATAACGAATCCGAGAATGCCGCCGGCGGCGCAAAGAATGACGCTTTCGGTGAGGAGTTGCCGAATCAACCGTGCGCGCGTGGCGCCGAGCGCGGTGCGCACCAGGATTTCGCGTTTGCGGCCGGTACCGAGGCCGAGAAGCAGATTCGCTACGTTGGCACAGGCGATGAGAAGAACGAGGAGGACGACGGCGACCAGAAGCCCAGCGATGAGAGTCGCGGCGGAACGCGAGTCGGGCGGGAGAACGCTGACGGGACCTACGTTTGC
>JBEKJW010000312.1:0-4910 GCA_050011035.1 Candidatus Acidiferrales bacterium | reverse complement strand
CGGGAAGAATGTTTACGCTGCTGTAGTCGCGCCACGTATCGGGGTAGCCGATCTTGTTGCGAATGGTGTGAAGCTTGGCGAGAGCTTGTTGCTTGGTTTCAGGGCTCATCCAATCCAGTTGCTGAATCCGAAGCGCCATAGCGTCTTCGATGCGCCGCGTCATTTCGAGTGTGGCGGCTTTCAACTCCGGCGAGAACGTAGCGCGAACGTAAGCCTGGCCGAGCGCTTCTCCTAGGTCGGAATCGACGTCGCGCACGCAACGCTTCCACCGCGGCTGAATCTCTTTTGCGCCGCGCAGGTATTGGCGATTGAAGGCGAAGTCCTCGTTGACGAAGGCAGAGGAAAGTTCGGAGGCGTGCGAGTTTACGACGTGGAAGCGGAGATAGGTTTTCCAGTCGTCAAGCGGCGTGGACTCAATGTGGGCGCTGAGATCGGTGAAGAAATCGGGCCAGCCGACGTTGACCGTGGTGAAGGCCGGTGAGGGCTCAGTGGCGAAGAAGGTCTTCCAGTCGAAATCCGGCGCGACTTTGTAGAGGTCGGGCACGGACATTTTGTGTTTTTGCTTGTAGGGATCGCGGCGCTCGACGCGAGTGAGCGAGGCCTTCGCGAGGCGCGTCTCGATACGCATCACAGTGGCGGCGTTTTTCGCGGCAGCGTCGGGAGAATCGCCCAGGAGCTCGAACATTTTTGTAACGTGCTGGACGTAGCGTTCGCGAGTGTCTTTCGATTTGGCGTCTTCCTTCAGGTAGTAGTCGCGGTCTGGAAGCGCGATGCCGCCTTGCGCGATGCTCATGATCACGGAATTGGAGTCGTCGGGATCCTGCCGCGAGCCGGCGCGAAAAAGCGCGTCGGTGCCCTCGACTTGCAAAGTGGCGATAAGCGCGGCGAGAGCTTTTTTGTCGTGGAGATTGGCGATGGCTTGCATCGCGGGATCGAGGGGCTTGGCGCCGAGTTTTTCGATTTCGGCTTCGTTCATGCAGGCAGCGTAATAGTCGCCGATTTTCTGCGTGACGGCGTCGCGATCCTTGGCGGTGGCAGCGGCTTCGAGGATGCCGCGAAGGTAGTTGAGATTGTCTTCGTAAAGTTTGCCGTAGACGCTCCAGCGCGTTTGGTCGGGCGGGATGGGATTCATTTTGCGCCAGCCGCCGCAGGAGTATTCGTAGAAGTCGACGCACGGATCGACGGTGCGATCCATCGACGCCGGATCGAGGCTGGGCGTGTAGGGAAGAACAGGCGCGGATTTGGTGTCCTGCGCGTGCGCAGGTACGGCGAATATTGCGCCGGCTAAAACAGCGGCTGCGAGATAACGCATCGAATGACTCCGAACCTGGGATTCAACGGCGAGAAGCGAACCGTGATGGCGCGGGGGCCGGTGCACAGCGTACACCTGGGAATGGGCGCCCACAATCGGCGTTTCTACTGCTACTGCGTACGCTTACAGAGACTTGTCGGCGGCGTTTACGATGGACGTATCAGGGATGAACTGGCTGCCGAAGACGCGGAAGTTCGAGACGTTCTTGAGTGAGAAGGCCCGCGCGGATTGCGCCGAGCCTTGAGCGCGAGGGACGCGGACGCGGAAGAAGTCAGCGCCATTTACATCGACGAGAGTGAATGCGGGACGAGCGTCGGGCGCAAGAGTGGCGATTTCAACGTTAGACATTTCGATGTTGCGGGCGTTGCGAATGAAAAAGCCAGTGGCGGGAAGTGCCCCGAACATGTTGGGCTCGGGATAGTCTTTCTCGCGTTCGGGCGGGATGAGTTGAGCCATCTCGGCGGTGCCGCCGCCCACTTGTTCGAGGTAAACGTCGCTCATTTTAATGTCTTCGACAGGAAAATCAGCGAGGCCAGAAATGCTCGAGGGAAGTTGCACAGCGCCTGAACTCGTAACATTTGTGATCAGAATGCGTTTGAGCGTGCCGACTTTCGCGCCGGCCGGGCCGCGGAGTCGCGCGCCGAGGCGGAGAAAGAACGGCGAGGTGAAGCAGTTCCTCATTGTCATGTTGGAGATCGTCACGTCTTCGAGTAGTGCGCCGTCCACGGATTCGAGAGCAAAGCCGCGCGAGCTTTCAAAAACGCAGCCAGTGACGGTGATGTTACGGAAACCGCCGTTCGATTCCGTGCCGAACTTGATGCGGCCCGTGGCGTGAGGGCGCTGCGCGTCAGGGATAGGTTTCCAGGTGTCGTCGAGAACGGAACCGATCTGGTAGCCCGCTGTGACGAAGCAGTTGGCGATGGTGATGTTTTCAGTGGAGCGCACGTAGCCGAGAGCGTACGAACTTTTCGGGCAGATCGCGTCATCGACGGGGGAGTTCACGGTGCAGTTCGAAACTCGAACATTACGGCAGCAGTCTATGTCGATGCCGTCACGGTTGGTGTCGATGGTGAGGTTATCTACGGTGAAATTGTCGACGTCGGTGGCGAGGACGCCGAACCAGCCGCCCTCCAGGATGCTGAAATCGCGTAGAAGGACGTTGTAGCAATTTTTTAGCGCGATGGCTTTGTTGCCGACGCCGGGCTTAGTGGTGTCGGGCAGAGTCTTGTCGTCACTGTGCCCGCGACTGAGGCCTTTGCCCCAGATCAAGCCGGGGCCGGTGATGGAAATGTCGTGAAGACCTTCGCCCCAGATGAGGCTGTTGTGCCAGTGGTTGTGGCCGTAGTCCTGATAGGGCTCCCATGCGCCTTGCGGTTCGGCCGCATCGTATCCGGCGGAGGTCGTGCTGTCGAGAGGAACGCTGGCGGCGAGGATCGTCGCGCCCTGGTCGAGGTAGAGACCGACGTTTGACTTGAGGCGGATGGAGAAGCTGGCGTAGGTGCCAGCGGGGAAGTAGACGGTGCCACCGCCCGCGGACGACGCGGCGTCGATAGCGCGATTGATTGCCGAGGAGTCGATGGTGGTGCCATTGCCGGTGGCGCCGTGGGCGCGCACATTGAATGAGCCGGCGGGAGGCTGTGAGGGGGCGTTTTGCACGAGGCGTGTGGCGCCGACTTTTGATGGACGGCCAGCGGTGCGCAGGAACCGCGGCACGGCGGCGATTACCGCGCCAGCGGCCGCTACCTCGAGGAATTTTCGACGGTCGAACATAGGGCGCACCGGTCCCGAATAATTTCACAGACGGGCGAGGAGAGCCACTCATTTTGACTGCTGAGATTTGGGGTCACGAACGCGGGCGCGTAGGGCGAAGTCAATCTTGCTGAGCGGGGCAAGGATTCAGATGGAATGTGATGTCGACGATGCCTGCTTTGACGTGGCGATGCATTTCGACATCTTCGAGCGACACGTCAGAGGGCAGGAGCGCCGCGTTGTCCTTCAAAACCTTCGAGATGAGTTTAGCGTTGAAGATCGCGCCTGGGGCGAACGCGGCGCGGATGGCGGCTCGTGCTTCGTCGCTTGGAGTGTCGATGGTGACGTTGCCGACGCGGAATTGCTTTTGCTCGTCGATTTCCATCGTGAGATCGATCTTGCGAGTTGACTCCTGAATTTCCGTGATTGGAGTGGCCACGAAATCGATGTAGCCGTTGGAGCCGTAGAGCGAGCGGAGATCGTCGAGCGTCCGGCGAATTGACGAAGCCGCGAAGATGTCGCCTTCAGCAAGGTAAAACAGCCGTTCGAGCTGTTGTTGCGAGAAAGCTAGAGGCTGATCCGGTATGGCGGAGCGGAACGACAGTTTGCCCATTTGGTATTGCCAGCCTTCGTTCGGTACAACCGTTATTGATACGTGAAGGCCGTCGGCATCGGTCTTCAGCGTTTCTGAAGTGACTGATGGGTCCGCGCGGAAAAATCCATGGTCTTTAAAGTAGCCGTTAATGTATACCCCTTGAAGTTCGTCGAGCCAGCCGGGTCCGGCCGTCTCCGAAATGCTTCGTATCACCTGCACTAAGGCAGCCCGATCCCGGGGCGCGAGGTTCGGCGACGGATCAATCGTGATCTTATCGAACACAATGTGTGGAAAATCCTCGGTGAATCCAGGTGCGGGATAGGCGGCTGCGGTCTTGGCTTCAAGTTCAGCGTGCATGGCGCGGACTTCTTGGGAATAAGTGGGGTAGGGGAGGCATCGCGTGAAGCGCTCTGTGAGTTGCGCACGGGAAGGAGTCGCAAACAGAACTACAGCCGTGGCGATAAAACACGACGCGCGCAGTAGAGTGCGGCACGGCATACCTGAATCCTAATCCTGTTTGGTTATGCGTTCAATATGATGTCGAGTTATAAAACACTTATTTGCCGGCGTTTGGATCGACTTGGAAAATGCCGAAGGTGTTGCCGTCGAGGTCGATGAAATAGCCCTGCCAACATGTACCGGGGACGGCGAATTTTCCGAGGGCGATTGTGCCACCGCCGGACATGATTTTTGCGGCGGTGGCGTCGAAGTTTTCTACCTCAACGGAGCAGACGAACGCGTTGGTGGCAGATCGCATGGGCGGCTTGGCCGCGGGCGATTGGAGCAGGCCACCGCGAGAGCCGCCGGTTTCGATCGACCAATACGGGATGGGCAGGCCTTTGACTTCGGTGAATTCCCAGGCGAAGACGGCGGTGTAGAAGCGGATGGCGCGGGCGGGATCGTCCGCCTGAATTTCGAAATAGAGGTGGCCGCGGCGGGTCATCGGAGGCTCCCGTTTCGATGGCGATATGGGGCGATTGTACAGCGAATCGGCGCGATGGCTAGCCGCCTGTGACGAGACTGGGCCGGTGCCGAACGACAGTCGAAAGGCGGGGGAAAAAGCGCGAGACAGGCGTGGGACATTTCACGGTGGGCACAGAGGGCAAGGATGACGGCACGGAGGTATCGTCCCTGCCCAAGAACTCTCCGTCAACTCTGGTTTTCTCGGTGTTCTCTGTGAAATGTTCCAGGTTTTTCCTCGGTTAGCTGTCCGGCGACGGACGGTACGAGTTGCGGGCACGGACATAATCCGAA
>JBEKJW010000311.1:0-5335 GCA_050011035.1 Candidatus Acidiferrales bacterium | reverse complement strand
GCGGCCTTTCCGGCGCGGATGCCGGCGGTGGCGTCTTCGATCACGATGCATTCGGCGGGCGGGATACCGAGGATCTGGGCACCCTTTATATAAGGTTCAGGGTCGGGCTTGCCGTGGGCGATGTCGGTGGAGGTCACGATCTTCTCCGGCTCGGGCAATTCGGCGGCGCGGATGCGAACGAAGGCCAGCGTGCGGGTGCAGGAGGTGACGATGGTCCAGCGGTGCGGCGGCAGAGCGCGCATCAGCTCCAGTGCGCCGGGAAGAGGCACAACGCCGTCGACGTCTTCAATTTCGCGGCGTTCGACTTCGGCGTTCTGCGCTTTGATATCGGAGTTCGGAAGGTACTCGCGGATCGTGTCGATGCTGGGGCGGCCGTGCGCGGCGTGCGTGACTTCCTCAGGATTGAAACCGTGCTCGAGTGCCCAGCCGCGCCACACACGCGCGACGGCGGGAGTGGAATCGACGAGCACACCATCCAGATCGAACAGCACCGCGCGGCAGCGGATCTCTTTCATCACGAAATCTTAGCAGCTTTCCCGCGGCGCACCGGTAAACAGCGCATCGCCAACGAGTCAATTTTTCGATGGGACTGAAAAGAAAAGGACCGGCCCGTTCTCGTGAAGCGCGAGAGAGCGGCGCCGGTCCCCTTGTTGGGAGAGATCAGACGCGGATGCAGCGGCGAAAACTACTTCGCCGGCTGCTTCGCAATGATCATGCTCGCGATCTTGTTGTAGGTGGCCTGGGGAATAACCTTCTTCTTCACCAGGTCGGTCTTGGCTTTGTAGGGACGGCCGTCGATGATCTTCTGCGAATAGGCAGCGCCGATGCCCGGAAGCGCATCGAGCTGGTCCTTGGTCGCGGTGTTGATGTCGAGCGGTTCGGCCTTGGTGGAAGTCATGGCCTGCGGAGCGGGTGTTGCGAGCATTCCAAGCCTGTGCTCCGAAGCTTTCGACTGCCCGATGTCGAGCGTGCCGAGTACGACGAGAGCGCACGCCAGAATCGTTCCCACTACGATCGATCGATTGCGGTTCATATCGAGCTAGCTCCTTTATGGAAGGCTACTGGATTTCTTATTGATCGTTCGCTGCTGCTTTGTAGCCGGCTTTCTGCGCGTCCGCTTCGGACATGTATTTGCCGGTCTTCGTCTTGCCATAGTACCGCGTGCCTTCCTTGTGGTACACGCCTGACGCAGTGTTCACCCACACCTGGCCGCTGCCGGCCGGTGGGGCTTTTTGCGTGGAGGGCGAGGCACCACCGCCGCCGTTCGTTCCAGTCTTCGACGAAGTGGACTTCGCTGCAGGAGCGGAGTTCGACGCCGAGCTGCTATTCGAAGCGGGAGCTGCCGCAGGAGTCGCGGCTGGAGCAGCCGACTTCGATGATGAAGCTGGTGCACTCGAGCTGGCCGGAGCGGCGGAAGAATCCGACGACGCGGCGGTGGACTTCTTCGAGCGCGACTTCTTGGTGGTCGAGTCCGCAGTGCCCGAGGCGGTGTTCGATGCGTCGGTTTTCGAAGCTGATGCAGACTTCGAAGAATCCGATGCCGCGTCGGTGGATGAATCAGCTGCGGCCTTCTTCGAACGCGACTTCTTGGTGGTGCCGGTCGAAGAGTCCGAAGCGGTTGAGGCCGACTTGGAGTCGGCGGATGCGTCGCTCGAGTCGGCGGCCTTCTTCGATTTCTTGGTCGTGCCCGTTGAAGAGCCCGAAGCTGTCGAAGCGGAGGAATCGTCCGACGCGGCTTTGGTCTTTTTCGACTTCGAAGTGCCGGACGAAGCTGTGGAGCTATCATCCGACGACGCGGTCGCTTTCTTCTTTGTGGACTTCGTCGACGAGCCGCTGGTGCTGGAGTCGTCGGTCGAGCTGCCGTCTGCGGCGGCCTTTTTCTTTTTCTTCTTCGCTGTGGTGCTGCTGTCCGAGCTGGCATCGCTCGACGAGCCACTGGCCGACGAGCTGGACTGCGCCTTCGCCGATTTCGCGGCGATCGACGCCGCTCCGAGAACCAAGACCGCGCAGGCGAGCGCGGTCAACATCTTCTGCCAAAGCGTCTTCATGATCGTTCCCCCAGTTAGTAACGATGCGAAGTGCCAATTACGAAGTATGGATTACGCGTTCCCCTTGTTGGTGAGGCCGGCGGCGTAGGCCTTGGCCTTTTCGAACAGACCCTGCGCCGCGGGCGATTCGAGAGCCGCGACGCAGCTATCGAAGTGGCCGCTCAACGCCGTGGGCAGATTGGCCTTGAAGTGGTTTACGACCGTGTCGACGACTTCCTGCGCCTTGTCTTGCGGCAGGCCGGTCTTTTGCATAATCACCTGGACGAGTTCGTTCATGCTGAGTTCTCCTTTGAATACGGAACAATTTGAGGTAACCGGGGCCCGTTCGCAAGAATGCCGCTAAGACGTTCAGCTGGCCGCCGATTCCACGTTGGCCGCGCACACTGGGGCAGGGGTGACACAGTGTGAAGCAGCGTTCGGAGGCCGGAAATCGGGGCGATTGTACTGCCGTGCGGCGCGGGAATACAACGTGGAATTTCCCGAATCGGAACTGCGGAAATTGGCGCTGGTACTGTTACTTCGCACCGGAATCGTGCGTTTTAGTGGTGGGTAAAAATTGACTGTGCGCGCGCGACACGATACCTTCATCGCGCCTTTCTTCTCTCGACTCTGGAGGATTCCCCATGACCGCTGCAACTGCGAAGGCCGAAGCGCGCCACGTGCTGGTGATCGACATCGGCGGCACGCACGTGAAAATGTTGATCGCCGGCGAGAAGGAGCCGCGCAAATTCGTCTCTGGGCCGAAGATGACGGCCGAGAAGATGGTGAAAGGCGTGAAGGCGGCGACAAAGGATTGGAAGTACAACTGCGTGTCAGTGGGATATCCCGGGCCGGTGATCAACGGGCATCCGCTGCGGGAGCCGCACAACCTTGGCGGCGGCTGGATGGGGTTCAATTTCGCGAAGGCGTTTGGACACCCGGTGAAACTAGTGAACGATGCGAGCATGCAAGCGATCGGGAGCTACAAGGGCGGCCGGATGCTGTTCCTTGGGCTGGGGACGGGGTTGGGGTCGGCGATGATCGTCGATGGCGTGCTCGAGCCGATGGAGCTGGCGCACCTGATTTATCGCAAAGGGAAAACCTACGAGGACTACCTCGGCATTCGCGGGCTCAAGCGGCTGGGAAAGAAAAAGTGGCGCGAGCATGTGTTCAAGATTTGCAAGACGCTGAAGGCGGCGCTCGAGGCGGACTACATTGTGCTGGGCGGCGGGAACGTAAAAAAAATGAAGGAGTTGCCGCCAGGGGCGCGCGAAGGCGACAACAATAATGCGTTCGTTGGTGGCTTTCGTTTGTGGGACAAGAGTGAGAAGGGGTTGAAAGACAACGTGGTGACGTAGCGCGCGGCCCCCCGAAAGACGACCTGCATGGCAGTCTATCTTGCGAGTTACGAATTGCGGGTTTGCGATTCGAGTACGGATCGCGGTGTGGCAAAAGCTGCGGCTGGCCGCCGCACTCTAAAGTGGGCGCGCTTTCGCGGTGAGCGCTAGAAGACGCGGCCGACCTGGAAGAAGAAGCGGTGGTGGTCGGTGTCTCCGACGGAGCCGCCGAACAGAATGGGACCGATCAGAGTGTTGGCGATGAAGCCGCCGTACGCGTCGGTCGGCAAGCGCGATGAAAGCGCCAGGTTGTACGACGAGGGTAACGCGAACGGCTTGGCGATTTCGTAGGCGCCCACGACGTAAACTTTGTCGCCGAAGAACGGCGGCAAGGGAAACAGCTCCCGCAGATAGCCTCCCTGGAAATAATAGTACTGGTTGGTGAGAAGTTCGTTTGTGCCGTACGCGTGCAGATCGTTGCTGCCGCCTAGGCCGAAGATCGGCAATCCCACCTGTTGCACACCGAACGTTGTGCCTCCCTGCGCCGTGAAGAAAATACTGTCCGGCTTGCCGACGCGTTGGAAGTAGCGGAAGTTCACGCGCGCGGTGGGAAACTGCTGCTTCGCGCCCGGGTTGGCGTCGTTCCAGCGCCACTCGGTATACAGCGCGGTGCCGGCGCGCGGGATGACGGCGTTGTCGAGGCGATTCATTTCGAAGCTGACTTTGGTGAAGCCGACGCGGCCGCTCTCGGGAGGCAGCGTGGGGAAACCGATGCGGAGCGACTGGCTGAGATCGGCGGCTTGATAGCCGACGCGCAGCTCGGCGTCGCGGCCGAACTCATAGCCGAAGTCGAACTCGCCGCCGAACTGGCGGTTGCGATATTCGCCTTCGAGCTTGTCCTGGTTGTATTCGTAGAATGGCGAGTTCTGCGCGAACGCGCGCGGAGCGATAAACCAGTTGCTGCCAAGATGCAATGGAACGTAATACTCGGAGCTGACGCCGTATTCGGCGCCGAGAATAATGTCGTTGCGGAGTTCGCGGCCGAATCCGCCGACGTCGTAGAGCGTGATGCGTCCTCCGATGGCGAAGACGGGATTCAGATAGTCGGAGCCGTCGATGACAAGGAGCGGATTAACAGTGGGCGGCGCGTAGGGCTTTTCCACGGCGGTGATGAGCAGGCCCTGCTTGCCGTCCTGCTCGACGACTTTGTAGCCGAGACTATCGAATCGGCCATTGCCCAGAATCATGTTGAGCTGAGTATTCATCACGACGGGATCGATGGGCTTGCCGATCAGGACGTTGAGACGGTTCTTGATGATGGTGGCGAGTTCGCCGCTGGTTCCCTGCACCATCACAAACTGAGGCGTCGGCGTGGTGCTGCGCTTGCGGGAATCGCGATGCTCGGTGTACTTGTTCCAGGAATCGTCGTCGACGGCGAAGGAGAGCAAGAATTTCGTCGGCCTTGCTGTAGTCGAGCGAGCTGTAGTCTTCGAGCGGGACGGAGATGAGCACGTCGGCTTTTTCCATGCTGCGGAGTTCGTTTGCGGCGATTACCACGCTGAGCGAGCGGCCTAGTACGGTGAACGTCGATAGCGATTCCTTTGGGTCGAGGCCTTTTACCTGCAGGTGAACCGCGACGGTGATGTCGGCGCCCATGTCCTGCGCGACGTCGACTGGCAGGTTATCGAGGAGCGCGCCGTCGGCGAAGATGTGATCTTGTTCACGTACGGGCGTGAAAATTCCGGGGAGGGACATGGTGGAACGCAGCGCGAGCGAGAGGGAGCCGGACCGAAAGATTTCTTCCTTGCCGGTGACGAGGTCGGTGGAGACGCAACCGAACGGAATGGGAAGATCGTTGAAATTTTTGATTTCGGAGTATGGCAGCGCGAGCTGATCGAAAATCAGACCAACGGCCTGGCCCGAATTGAATCCCTCGGGAAACTGAACGCCGTGTTTGAGACCGAAGCCGAG
>JBEKJW010000310.1:0-6292 GCA_050011035.1 Candidatus Acidiferrales bacterium | reverse complement strand
CAACCGGCACGTCGCCGGCAAATTCGGTCGTGTGGGCGTCGATCGCGGACTCGACCACGGACTCAGACAATCTGCTGAGCGTGCTACACGGGAGCGGCATCGCGTCGAACGGTTCGGGAGGAAATTTCACGGCGATATACCCCAACAATTCGCCGCTGCCCGATTTCTGCGCACCCTTGTGTTTTTACTCGATGAAGCTCGCGGCGATGCCGCAGTCCGCCGGCGGCGCTCTATTTGCGGGCGGTTCCGCACAACCGCAACTCGGGCCGAACGCCTTCGGTACTTCGTCGGTTTACCGGTCGCTCGACGGTGGTAACACGTGGGCCGACGTGTCAGCCGACGGAAGCGGTAACGGTACGTCGACGCACTCACACGTGCACACATTCAGTTTCGCGAACGCAGCGAACGGTTCGGCCGTCGCGCTCTACATTGGCAACGATGGCGGCGTGTGGGTCTCGACCGACGTTTTCAAAGCCGCCACATCGAGCGGCAGCCAGCATTGGGCCGACCTGAATACGAACACGGGGAATGCGAATACATCGCTCAATATCACGCAGTTTTATCCGGGTATGTCGGTGCATCCGTCGTCCGACCAGATTCTTTTCGGTGGCACGCAGGGCAACGACGCGCAGCAGTACATCGGATCGCTGCCGTGGAGCGATACGCTGGCGTGCCCGTGGGACGGTGGTTACACCGCGATCGATCCGGAAACGCCGACGACGATCTACGCCGCCTGCAACTATCTGAGTGGCCCGGGTACGATCACGAAAAACACCCAGAACGGAATTCCGGGCAACGATGGCGTGAATTGGGGCGCGATCGATTTCAACAACGGAATCGATTTCAGCGATAACGCGGATTTCATTCCGCCGTTCGTGCTCGATTCGAACGCCAGCTCGAACCTTTATTTCGGGACGTACCGGCTTTTCCAAAGCACGAATGCCGGAATGACCTGGACCGCCATTTCGAGCGACCTGACGACCGATGGATTGAGCGAGTACGTAACCGCGATCAGCGTGGCACCATCAAATTCAAACGTGATTTATGCCGGCACGTCGGACGGATTGTTGTGGCAATCGACCAAGGCGCTCTCGGGCGCGACGGACATTCACAAGGTCAATCAGAACGGCCAGCCAGCGCGGCAGGTCAGCGTGATCTCGGTCGATTCCACAAATCCGCAGTTCGTGTTCGCCGCGTACTCGGGATTTTCGTGTCCTGGCTGGCGTCACCGGTTGCGACGGACTCGGCCACATTTTCTATTCGAGCAACTCGGGATCGTCCTGGGTGAAGGTCGATGGAAATTTGCCGGACGTTCCCGTGAACGACCTGGTGATCGATCCCACGGATTCGACCGACAACACGATTTACATCGCGACGGACGCGGGTGTGTACGCGAGCACGAACGCGACGGTAGGGGCGGGAACTACGTGGAATGTGTTGGAGGCGGGGCTGCCCAACGCGCAAGTGCTGTCGCTGAAGCTGCGAAATGTTTCGCGGACGCTTGTTGCGGGAACGCACGGGCGCGGAGCGTGGAATATTCAGCTGCCTGGACTTCCCGCGTTCGTGTTGACCGCGCTCAATCCGGTCAGCGCAAACGCGGGTTCCGGCGACACGCAGGTCAGCGCGACCGGGAACGGGTTCACACAGCAGTCCGTCGTGAACGTCGCGGGTACGGCGCTGACCACAACGTACGTCAGTGCGACGACGCTGACTGCCGATGTTCCCGCGGCGGCGACGCTATGCGGTGGAACACTTTCGCTGAACGTCACCGACCCGACCGCCGGAACGACGAACGCGTTGCCGTTGGGCGTTGTAGGTTCGTGTGATTTTTCCCTGAGCACGCCCGCACCGGCCAGCGCAACGACGTCCGCCGGCGGCTCGGCGTCTTATCAATTTTCGGTGCAGCTACAGGGCAATTCGGCCGCGCCTGTCCAGCTGACATGTCCCAACGCGCCGGCAGGAATCACTTGCTCGTTTTCGCCGAATCCGGTTACGCCAACAACCGCTGGCGCTTCGGTGAGCGTGACGGTATCGGCGCCGTCTACGCTATCCGCGGCGGGAGGGCATGACAACGATGGGGCGCTTCTCGATTCGCTTGCTACGCGCAATCTCCGCAGGCTCGCGGCCCTTGCGTTCATCTGCGGCGTGCTCGTTTGGCTCGCCACCCCGATGGCTCGCCGAAGGTCGTCCGTGTGGCGCCTCTCTCGCACTGGCTGGGCGCTCGCCCTGCTGATTCTCGTGATGTGTGTGCTAACGGCCTGCGGCGGGGGCGGTGGTCCTCCGCCTCCAACGAGCCACACCTACACGATCCCGATCACAGGCTCGGCGGGAAATTTGACGCATTCAACCAGCGTCCAACTCGTGGTAGATTAGCGCCCGTCGGCGCCTACCTGCGGGGAGTGCGCTCTGAAGTCGCCGATGGTTCCACAGGGGGTCCGCCCCATGACTTGCCCGCATTGCCACGAACACGTCCCGGCCGGTGCGCTTTTCACCGCGTCGGGCCTCTCCAACATCGTTTGCGAAAAATGCTCGACGCACCTGAAGCCTAAACCGCTATCCGCGATCCTGATATTCGTGCTTTCGTTCGGGCTCGGGGAAGTGGCGATGCTTGCATTAAAGAAGTACGGTGCGGCCTACTGGCTCACCTTCGTGGGATTCTTCGTGGTTTTTGCGGTCGTGTTTGCCCTGGCCGCGCCGGCGCTCCTTCGGTTGCAAGCGAAAGAACGCAAAGAAAATCCCGTCGCAACCGGTTAAGCCTTCGCGGCCTTCGGCCCGAATGCTTACAGCATCTGCCGCAGCACGTATTGCAGAATCCCGCCGTGCTGGTAGTACGCCACTTCAAATGGAGTATCGATTCGCGCGATTGCGGTGAATTTCTTTTCGTTCCCGTCAGTCGCGCGCGCCTTCACCGTAACTTTCTTGCGTGGCTCGAAGTGGTGCGCCAGACCATCGATCTCGAAAGTCTCAAGACCGTTGAGGCCATGTGACGCGGCGTTTTCACCCGGTAGAAATTCGAGCGGAAGTACACCCATTCCCACCAGGTTGCTCCGGTGGATGCGTTCGAAACTTTCGGCAAGCACCGCGCGCACACCGAGCAGTATCGTGCCTTTCGCTGCCCAGTCGCGCGATGACCCCGAGCCGTATTCCTTGCCCGCGAGAATGATCAGCGGCACTTTTTCGTCGCGGTACTTCATCGCAGCATCGTAGATCGACATTTTTTCGCCGCTCGGCTGATGGATCGTCCATCCGCCTTCGGTTCCGGGAGCGAGTTGGTTCTTCAGGCGGATGTTGGCGAACGTACCGCGCATCATCACTTCGTGATTGCCGCGGCGAGCGCCGTAGGAGTTGAAGTCCTTCGGCTGCACGCCATGCGCGATCAAATATTTTCCAGCTGGCGTGTCCGCGCCGATGGAGCCCGCGGGTGAAATGTGATCGGTCGTGATGCTGTCGCCGAGTACCGCCAACGTGCGCAGGCCGTGAAGGTCCTGAATTTGGCCGGGCTTGAGCGGGAGATTCTCGAAGTACGGCGGATTCTTGATGTACGTGGATTTGTCGTCCCAGGCGTACAAATCGCCTTCGGGAATCGGCAACGCCTGCCAATGCTTGTCGCCCGCGAACACGTCCGAATATTGCGTGCGGAACTGTTCGCTCGTCACGGCGCTGCGCATCGTCTCTCCCACTTCGGCCGGCGTCGGCCAAATATCGCGCAGGTAGACAGGGTTCCCCGCTTTGTCGCTGCCGAGCGACTCGTTGACGATGTCAATGTCCATGCGGCCGACGAGCGCGTACGCCACGACGAGCGGAGGCGAAGCAAGATAGTTCGCGCGGCACAGTGGATTGATGCGCCCTTCGAAGTTGCGATTGCCGCTTAGCACCGAGACGGCGACGAGGTTGTTGTCCTTCACCGCTTTGCCGATGGCTTCGGGCAACGGGCCGCTGTTGCCGATGCAAGTGGTGCAGCCATATCCGACAAGATTGAAACGCAGCGCGTTGAGCGCGGGCCAGAGGCCCGCTTTTTCGATGTAGTCGGTCACGACTTTCGAGCCGGGCGCAAAGCTGGTTTTCACCCACGGCTTGGTTTGCAGTCCGCGATCGACGGCTTTCTTCGCGAGCAAGCCCGCGCCGAGCATCAGCGACGGGTTCGACGTGTTCGTGCAGCTCGTGATGGCGGCAATCACCACCGAGCCATCCGCGAGATCGAACTTGTCGCCGTTCTGCTGCACGCTCGCGTGCTTCACCGGCGCTGTGAGCGTTTTTTCGAACGACTGCTTGGCCTGCGTGAGCGGCACGCTGTCCTGCGGCCGCTTCGGTCCCGCCATCGTGGGCACTACGGTCGCGAGATCGAGTTCGAGTTTTTCGGAGAAAACCGGATCGGGCGTCTGGTCGGTGCGGAAGAGGCCCTGTTCCTTCGAGTAGGCTTCGACGAGCTTGACTTGGTCGTCGCTGCGCGCCGTGAAGCGCAAGTACGCGAGCGCTTCGGCATCGACAGGGAAAAAACCCATCGTTGCGCCGTATTCCGGGGCCATGTTGGCGATCGTCGCGCGGTCGGGTAGCGTGAGGTTCGTTAGCCCTGTGCCATAGAATTCGACAAATTTTCCGACGACGCCCTTTTTGCGCAGCATCTGCGTGACGGTGAGAACGAGGTCCGTCGCCGTCGCGCCTTCCGGCAACCGGCCGAAAAGTCTAAAACCGACAACGGGCGGAATCAGCATCGAGAGCGGTTGGCCCAGCATGGCTGCTTCTGCTTCAATGCCGCCGACGCCCCAGCCGAAAACGCCGAGGCCGTTCACCATCGTTGTATGCGAATCCGTCCCGACGAGCGAATCGGGGAACGCGATCCACGCATTGCCCTGTCTCGTGCGGAACACTACGCGAGCCAGATACTCCAGATTTACCTGGTGGCAAATGCCCGTATCCGGCGGCACTACTTTGAAATTCTGAAATCCTTTCTGTCCCCAGCGCAAAAATGCGTAGCGCTCGATATTGCGCTGCATTTCCAGATCGGCGTTGAACGAAAACGCGTTCGCGGTGCCGAATTTATCGACCTGCACCGAGTGGTCGATGACAAGCTCGGCGGGCAGCAGCGGATTGATTTTCTTCGGATCGCCGCCCAGATGACGCATCGCGTCGCGCATGGCTGCGAGATCCACCACCGCTGGAACGCCCGTGAAGTCCTGCAGCAGCACACGCGCGGGCATGAATGAAATTTCCTTTTCCGTGGCGCCTTCCGCGCTCGTCGGATCCCAACCCGCCAGCGCGCGAATATCTTCCGCGTGGACGAAGTGTCCGTCTTCATGGCGCAACAAATTTTCGAGCAACACCTTCAGCGAGAAGGGAAGCCGCGCCACGTTGCCGACGCCGGCGCTCTCCAGCGCCTTCAGCGAATAAAATTCGACGTCGTCGTTGCCGACGCGAAGCTTGGATTTTGTGCCGAACGAATTGGACGATGAGGTGCTCATGCGGAAATCGACGCTCCTCTGATTGGACTCGAAGGGTTTGGCGGTGGGTATTTTATCGCACCGCCAACTCGACGAACTTTCGATTCTGCGGCGTGTTTCGTTGCGAAGCGCGGCGCGGGCAGACTAATGCTTCGGCGGGACGTAACCTTCCGGAGCTTTCACGCCTTCGCCGAAGAAATACTGCTCCATCTGCTCTTCCATGATCTTCTGCGAGTTCGGATCGAGCGGGTTCAGGCGGAACTCGTTCATCAGCATCTTGGAGTGTTCGACCCAGCCCTTCCAGGCTTCCTTCGAGACGTTTTCAAAAACGCGCTGACCGATCGCGCCCTTCCAGGGCGCGCGATCCAGGCCCGGCAGCTCGCGTCCCAGCTTCACGCACTTGACCATGCGCACGGCGGGCGCTGCCGCTGCGTTGTGTGAGTTGTATTCGTCAGCCATCAAATCCTCCCAAAATCTTTGTACTGTTGAAGATACAGCAAGGGCGCGTGGAATTCCAGTTACGCGCGGCGGAGCGAAGGGATCCGACTTCGCCACTCGATTGGATGTGAAAATTAGGCTCGCGATTGTTTCGATGAACGTGTAAAAGTACGGCGCATGAATCGCATCCTGCTCGGCTCAATCTGTGGAATTTTGTGGGGCGCGGCGGACGTCGCGATGACGGTCTTCGGCAATCATCCCGAGCGCACCACGACGATGCTCCTTCAGGCGTTCTTCAGCCGCTTTGCAATCGGATTTCTCGGCGCGAACACGAATCTACCGATTCATCCCGCAATTTCCGGCGCACTGATTGGATTGCTGATCAGTTTGCCTGACGCGTTTGCGCTGAAAGCCTA
>JBEKJW010000309.1:0-8692 GCA_050011035.1 Candidatus Acidiferrales bacterium | reverse complement strand
CTCCGACCTCACGCAGGTGGGATTCGCGTGCGATCCGTCTGGGGATTTTCCTTGCCCAAGCGGCCTCACGGGTGAAAGTTACAATAGCATTTTGATCGTTGGCCTAACGAACAGCGCACTGCCGAATAACACTCAGGTCACGATTGACCTACCCTCGGGCTTCGATGGCGTATGGGCCCTCTTCAATTGTTCCACGGCGGCCCAGATTCAGAACTTTGGCTACCCCCTTTGCACGCCCATTACGCCTAACGCAACCGCATGCGACGCGGCGGGAAACCTTACTTCGGCCGACGTATTTGTCTTCACAGTAACTCCATCATGCCCCGGCTCAACGTTTGTCTTCGACGAATCGACGTCGGACGGTTCGCCGCAGCTTGCATCTCTCGCCACCACCACCGCCACAACCCCCGAGCTAAGGCAACGTCTGGATGTGCGAATCTACACGCGCGCGCTTCGGCGTTCAGTGCGCCGTGTGGGTTTGTCCGCTCAAGTGAGGCTCGTCGGTTGGCTTCTAATGGAACTAGGCCGAACTAGAACCCTTCGCGAGATGTTGAGCGTCGGCGGCGAGCCGCAGATATCCTCTCGACGTGGCATCAGCCTCCGTGGTTTTGAGCAGCGCGGAGGCTGCTTTGGGGTCGGAGGCGGCTAGAACTTCGGCCTTGGCCAACGAGATTTCCAACGCGATTCCAACCAACTTTGATTTCTGGGCCTGGCCAAGCGCGGATTCGAGGTCGGTTTTCGCGCCCGATGCGTCTCCCGCGCGGGCTCTGACACGCGCCGCCACTGTACTGAGCAGGAGTTGCGTCACTCGATCCTGACAATTGAGCTTTTTCGCGCGGTCGACGGCGGCCTGCGCGTCATGAACCTTCCCCTGTGCCAGATAAGCCTTCGCTAGAGTCGTAAGCGCGCCGGCCCCCTGATCCACAAGCTTCTGATCCTGGAAGGAATTCGCCGCCTTCGTTGCCAGGTCGACGGCGTCGGCGGGTTTCCCTTCGGCGATGGCCAACTCGGCGAAAGAATCCTGCGAAGAAGCGATTCCGGCAGATGATTGTTGATCCGTGTAAATCTTCCGGGAATCCTCGTAGTTTTTGCGAGCACCGGCGAGATCGTTTCGGGCTAGAAGAAGGTCGCCGTACTCGCCGAGAGAGTCTGCCAGGGCTCCCTGAAGGCCCGTGTCCCGCTGGATGTTGATGGCTTGTTCGATCTGCTCCTGGGCGTCCTTCAGATTTCCTTGCAGCATTAGAACCAGGCCCAAATTTTGCGACGCCATGGCCGTGCCTTTTTGGTCGTGAATCTCCTCGGCAACGGCAAGGGATTTTCGGTAGTGCGTCCCGGCACCGTCGAAATCCCCATTTCCGTAGAAGTCCCCCGCGTAGTCGTTTTCGACGTTTAGCAGACCCTGCTTGTTGTCGATCGTTTCCGCAAGGTGCAGTGCCTGGCTGAGGTAATCGTCTGCCGTTTTCGTATCGCCCTGCATGTAGAGAAGGTTGGCCAGATTTTCGAGGGCACCGATGACGTCGACCTGCGATCCCATCTCGCGCGCGAGGTCCAACGCCCGCCCAAAAAGCTCCTTGGCGTCCCGCATCTCCCCCTTTGCCGCGGCAAGCCTCCCTTGCATCGTTTTAACGCGCGCATCGTTCAATTGGGAAGAAGGGTCGGCGTTTGCCGAGTGCTGGCAAGCATCATTGGCCTTATCCAGTTCGCCCAGGTCGACAAGGGCCGCGCATTCGCGCCAATAGGCTTGAGCAGCGAGAAAACGCGAACCAAGCAGGGTCGCACCTTGCGCAGCGGCGGCGGCGGAGGACTGCTGAAGTTTTACATCGGAAAGAGACTCCGCAGCGTAGGAACGGGCAAAATTGATCCGCGGGTCGTTGGACATGCCCGGCACTTTTTCCAGACTATCGAGTGTGGCCAAGGAGTCGTTGCCTTTGCCGGCAGAACTCTGCGCTCTGGCGAGATTGAGCGCATAATCCGGCACGTCCGGAGAAACCCTTCTGAGAGAGTGATAGATATCGATGGCTTGGTCCCATTCGAAATTGAATTCGCGATAGCGCCCTTCGAGCAGCCGCTTTTCGTCTTCCGAAAGATTTGCTGCGAGCTGGAGGGCCTTCTCCGCTTCATCCGTGGCCTTGGAGTCGAAACCACGCAACTTCCAGGCTTCCGCGAGCGATGCATGGGGCAGAGCCCAACCGGGATCAGCAGTGCTGGCCTGAGTGAGGAGATCAATCGCGCCAAGGGCATCGAATTTGCGGAGCTTGTCGCGGCCTTCAGAATAGAGTCGAGCGGCTTCAGGGTTTTCCGAAAGAGCGGCGCTGGATTGGTTGACCCCGGTCACTTCGGGATTCTTGATGTGCAGGTTTCCTCGGATGTTAGAAGCGACCTGTTTCAGGAGATCCGCAAGCTGGCCGACGGTTCCGTCCACCGGGAAGTCGGAAACGATGTCTCCGGAGGATAGGTCCTGTAGACGAACATCGAGGTGAAGCGAATCGGATTTTGAATTGCCGGATGCGCGGTACGAACCTGCGAGAACGTAGTCCGACTTCAAAATGGCGCGCAACTTTTCAAGTGTGGGCTTGGCATAGCTGGTCATTTTGGGGATGCCCAAGTCGGTGGTGGCGCGATAGACATCCTCTCCAGAGACGAGGCGCAGCGCGTTTCCACTGGCGAGTTCGCTGTTCAACGAATCGGGAAGAGCGTCAGCCATCCACTCTTCGGCGGGAGCACCGTCGTTTTTGAACGCGAGAACTGCGATGGATGTGCGGGGAGCCTCCGAATACGTGAATGGCTCATTTTGTTTCGAAGTAGCATCGCGGCGGATGAAGTAACCAGCGACGACGGTGAACGCGATCAGAGCGGCAACAACGAGGGCCATTCGCGTTACGTTTCGCTTTCGCTCGAGTTCGCCAAGCGGAGGAGTGGCAGTAGCGCGCGGCCCCTTTCCGTCCCAATCGGCTTCCCACAGTGCGGTGCGATCCACTCCCTTCAGCGCAAACTCTCCGCGCGGATGGAAGCGCACGTCGGTCATCTGGCGGACCAGTTCGTACGTTCTCGAGGAGAGAAGGATCTGGCGCGCGGTGGCCATTGCTTCGACGCGCGCGGCGGTGTCGACATCGGTCCCGTGCCAACTTCCTTCGAAGAATTCCGGGAAACCAGAGTGAATTCCGATTCTGATACGAAGCGGGCCACGAGGAGTGTCGATCGGATTTTCGGCGAGCCTTTGCTGGATCTGGGTGGCGCACCGGACCGCTTCGGTTGGATCCTCAAATGCCAGGAAGAAAGCATCGCCCATCGTGCTGACTTCCCGCCCGCCATGCGCCTGGCAGCACGCACGAACCAACTCGAAATGTGGCGTCTGCACTTTTTCCAGGTAGGCGTGATCGCGCTCGCGACTGTCGCGTCCCAGGGAGGTATCGCGCTTCGTGGCGCTAGATTCCACGACGTCCGTGAACACCATCGTCTGCAGGGTCATATGGGCAAGGAGTGTCGCTTGGGGGTGCATACTATTTTGGGCTATGTAGCAAGTCAATGAGCCGCTATCAGTTCTTTCTGCTGTTGGCCGAAAGTGTTGCGTCTTAGTTCCTTCGGGTTCCGCAGCTCGTCCGGGGCGCTCCGCAAATTGGGGGTTAACCGAATCGCTGACAGCGTGTTGGGAGCGATTGACAGTGCAACGACCTCTGTCAGAATCACGTTACAGCGAACCCACTCAGAACGTATAGGAGTCCTGCATGATGATCTTCAAGCGCTCGATGGTGGTCGTATTGTGTTCACTGCTCGGAGCTTTGCCTGTCCTGCCTGAGCCGCAGACCGGGGGTACCCAGCCAGCCGGCGAGATCACAGCCATGATTCCGGCGGCCACTCTCAATTCCAAGACGGCCAAGGTGAAGGAAGGCCTGAATTGGAATGACTTGCTACAAACCGAGCATACCGGCCGTGTGCGCGCGGGGCTGAAGGACGGTTCGATTCTCAGCGTTGGTTCGGACAGCGAACTGCGGATCGTGCAGCATGACAGCGCGTCGCAGCAAACACAGCTCGAGATGGACTTCGGCAAAGTGCGCAGCCAGGTCGTGAAGATCACACGCCCGGGCGGAAAATTCGAAGTGAAGACGCCGAATGCGGTGATTGGAGTGGTCGGGACCGATTTTTTCGTCAGCTACCAAGCCAACAGAACAACGGTAATTTGTTACAAAGGGCAGGTTACGGTATCGCCGCTGGGTGATGCAAAAGTTCTCAACAATTCCGGGCAGGCGAATGCGGCGTCGAATTCGATAGCGGTGAGCGCCGGGCAAATGGTAGTGATCTCGTCGGAGATTCCGCCGTCGGGGTTTCAAACCTCGAATACGCCGCCAGACGTACTGCAGGCCAGCCTGTCAGACAGTGCCGTGGATGCGAGTGGCAACGGTGCAGGCGTACACCATGGTCACACTTTGCGGTGGGTTCTGGTCGGCACGGCCGTGGCGGTAGGCTTGGGATTGGGTATCGGGCTCTCGCAGTCCGGCGGCGGCAAGCCCCCGACGAAGGGGAACCCCGCGCCGTAGAGACCTTCCGGCCGCGGAGTCGGAATTGCGTGCTTTATGACATCGCCACCACAGCAGCCCAAGCGCTGGCTGGATTGGCTGGGACGGTTCGCGCTTCGTCACCTGGATCTGGAAGTGGCAGTGCTGGTCACCCTGGCCGGCCTGGTGTTGTTCGCCTCGTCCGGACTCGAAGGCAGCGCGCACGCCGGATTCGTTTTCCTTCAAAGCATCGAAGAAAGCTCGCTCGACCTGCGATTCGAGATGCGCGGGATTCGGCCGCACGACCAGCGGATCGTAATCGTCGGCATCGATGAGAAAACCCTTCAGAAAGTAGGTTCATTTCCGCTTCCGCGACGCAATTACGCTGCACTCGTAAATCAATTGAATGCAGACGGCGCGCGAGTTATCGCGTTCGACGCAACCTTCCCGGTACCCGAAAGCAATTCCGCTACCGAAGCCCTGGAGAAGCTGAAAGCCGATGTAGCCTCGACGGCACCGCCTTCCGTGCTCAAAGATGTCAACGAACTCGAAGTATCGAGCGATCAGGATTCGCAGTTTGCTTTAGCGATGAAGAATGGAGGGAACGTAATACTCGGCCACATATTCTTAGACGCGCAGCGCGCCAAAGCAGCGGATCCCAAAGTCGCCGAGGAATATCTGGATGTCATCTGGGCGCATTCGTTTCCTCAGGTCGTTCCGGTTAATTTTAAAAAAGGAAAAACCGCTGACATCGGAGATGCGTGGCGCAGGAACGACGGGACAGTGGCGCAAGGCGTCGAGGCGAACATCGCGAAGCTGTCGAATGCGGCAGCATCGTACGGATTTATCGACATTCATCCGGATGCGGACGGGACCTTGCGTCATGGACTGCTGATGGTTCGGTACCAGGATCTGGACTTTTACCCTTCGCTTGGACTCGAAGTCGTGCGGCTCTACGAAAAAATCCCCGACCAAAAGATCGTCGCGTACATTGCACCGGACGGCTTGGATCACATCGAGTTCGGAAGCCACACGATACGCCACGTGCGTGACGGCAGCGCGTTGATCAACTACACCGGGCCCTACAAAACCTACAAACAATATTCGATGTGGGACGTCATGACTCGCGCGGTGCCCGCGAATGCCTTCAAGGACAAAATTGTTCTGGTGGGAGCAACGGCAGTAGGGATCGGGGACATTCGCACCACGCCCTTCCAGGGCGAAGACGCCGCTTACATGGGAGTCGAAGTGCACGCGAATATTATCGACAACCTGCTTCACAGCGGAGAGAAAGGACGAGGGTTTCTCGATCGCGGTTTGAATGAAGAAGCGATCGACGTGGGATTCATCCTGTTGTTTGGCGTGTTTTTTGGATTTCTATTCAGCCGCATTCGCCCTCTGTATTCGACGATTTTGGTAATCGCCACGCTGCTGGCATTTGGATGGTTCGTATATTTCAGTTTCGCGGCGAAGGGGCAGTGGCTGAGCTTTGTGATTCCGGCAGCGACCCTCGCGGCGAATTACGCGGGAATCACAAGCGTGCGCATGGTGCGCGAAGAGAATGAGAAACGGAAAATCCGTAAAACATTCTCGCAGTATCTCTCGCCGGGAGTGATCGAGCTGATCGAAAAGGACCCGGAGAAGTACATTCGCACCGGCGGCGAAGTGAAGGAGCTTACGATTCTCTTCAGCGATATTCGCGGCTTTACGACCATTTCCGAGAAGCTGACCCCGGACGAATTGGTTCAATTGCTGAATGAATATTTTGGGCAGATGACCGAGATCGTATTCGCCACCAATGGCACGCTGGACAAATACATTGGCGACGCGATCATGGCGTTTTGGGGTTCACCTTACCCTCAAGCGGACCACGCTTTTCGAAGCTGTTCCTGCGCGCTCCAGATGGTCAGCGGACTCGCCAAGCTGAACGAAAAACTGCAGTTGGCGGGGCGGCCGCCGATCGGGATCGGAATCGGGTTGAACACGGGGCTGGTCAACGTTGGGAATATGGGCTCGGCGCGACGACTTTCTTGGACCGTCATGGGCGACAACGTGAATCTGGCCTCGCGCCTGGAGGGGATTACCAAGGAATATCACGTGCAGTTAATTATCAGTGAAGCGACGTATCGCCACGTGGCCAGCCAATTTGTTTGCCGCGAACTCGACAAGATCCGCGTGAAGGGGAAGACTCTGCCGGTGAATATCTACGAGCTGATGGATGTGGAGGAAAACCGGTCGCTGCATCAACCCCTACTGAACGGCTTCGACGGTGCGATGCAGGAGTATCGCAAACAAAATTGGGAACGAGCGGGGGAGCTATTCGCGGAGGTTCTTTCCAGGTTTCCCGACGACGGGCCTACTCAAGTGTTTCTCGGCCGCGCGGTCGAATTTTCGGAGAACGCACCGGAAGGCGAATGGGATGGAGTGTACGTGATGAAAACAAAATAGCCAACGCGTTGGACGATGCCCGATTTCGGATTAGTCCCCGCGACCGAGACGCGCCAAGGTGAACGATCCCCGAACTTCCTTCCCCTTCTCCCAATTGTGATAGGTGTGACATTCGAAACAACGCGACTCCGCCGCGTTTGAACCGGCATGGTGGCACGTCTGGCAGGTCTGTATGCCGGGAATCAAGACGTCGGACGATTCCTGGCTGGTGGGGGCCTTGACGTGACATTGCGCGCATTCCAGTAGTTTGTGCGTGTCGTGGTCGAAGACCGCGTGCTGAAACCAACGCGGAGTGATATTTGAACTCGCAACCACGGGCAACGAAGACTGCGGGCCGAAGCTCAACGCGTGACATTGCGCGCAAGTCTTGCGCCAAAGGAGCTCTTCAGACTCGGCAACTTTCAGTTCTACCCATTGCTGCTCGGTCAGAACTCGAAATGCAACAGGAAGCGGCTTCTGCGGCAGGTCGCGTTCGGGAACCGGAGCGGCCATTCGAAGTTCTGAGGCGTGCGAGGCGATGTATTCCTGGAATTTCCTCACCAGAAAAGAGTGAATAACTTGCGGTGTATCGTGCGGCGCGCCCTCCTGAAAGCGGGGATCGAATTGCAGGCCGTGGCATGCTGCGCAGTGTTTGGCGTAGGCTATCGGCGACATGTACGCGCGTCGATAATCCATGGACGGGGGCAGCGATTTTTCGATCGCAGCGGCCCGACTGGCTGGCGCGGCCGCGGCGTCAGTGAGCAGCCCGTATTTCCATTGCGGATCGTTCGCCGGGGATTGATGGCAATCCTGGCAGTCCAGGTCCACTCTGCCGAACGGTCCCAGAAGACTGTGTTTCAAATGTACGGCATGATTGAACTTGATTGTTCCGGGGTCTCTGTTTCCAGCTCGCACTGCGGCGAATTCAGGATGGTCGCCGTCGAAGCGTGTGACGGTGTGCGCAAAATGCGTACCGGTGCCGCTAGTTTGCAGGTTGGCGTGGCACTGCGTGCAACTAAGCTGCGAAACAGCAGCCAGACGAAGATGCCCACGATGCTCTTCGTGGCACGAAGCGCAATTCGGCGTGAAAACCTGGTTCGTGTGATGGATCGGACCGTCATGGCAAGATTCGCAGCCCTGATCGGTTGCCCTGGCGCTGAACACGCCAGCCTGCTTCAAATGGCAAGCGCTACATTCCTTGGAAAGAATGGCGTGCGCAGTAGAAACTCTTCCGCCGCTATAAACGTGGTTGTCGCGAGCGAAGGCGTACCAACCCAGCCACAGAACTGCGGCCAGCGGAACGGCAACGGACAAAATGAATCGCAAGCGCCGGAAGGGGTGTGGGCGCTTGAAATAACTTAAATCGATGCGTTGCGCGAGGTTCTTAGTTTTGAGCCTGGATCGAGACACAATGACTCGCTTCTATTCCTGCTTCAGTACCGCAATGCCATGACGGCGTGAGCGCATCCAAGCAGCAACAGCGCCAGCGACAACGGAACGTGAAGCATCAGCCAGCCGTGGAGCAAGTAATGCATGCGCACCTGGCGGCGCAATTGACGTTCCTCTTCGCAAATTTCTTCGAGCTTGCGGGTGGCGTCGTGAGCGTTGCTCGGCAATAAGGTCCGCAGCGCATCGAAGATCCGCGCCGACTCGTCGCGTTTGCTTAGCGCTTGGTTGCGTAAATGCCGATGCTGCAGGAACGGCCGCAACTGCCGCGTGTGGAAATCGCGCAGCGGCACAGCGGCGGGCGCAAAGCTGGCGGCGGCGCTGGA
>JBEKJW010000308.1:0-5094 GCA_050011035.1 Candidatus Acidiferrales bacterium | reverse complement strand
TTTCCAATGGAATTAAGAAGGACCACCAGAACTATCTCGCCGATGGTGGACTCGGCTTCCTGCTCGGCGATGGCGGCCTCACCTACGGCCGCGAAACGATCGAGGAGTTCTACTACACCCTGCACGTCTGGCGCGGCATCTACCTCGCCCCCGGCCTCCAACACATCAACAACCCCGGCTACAACCAGGCCCGCGGCCCCGTCGTCGTCCCAACGTTCCGCGCCCACTTCGAGTTTTAACGCCCGCCGTTTTTCGCGCGCGTCTCGCTGCTTTCGCCCGTCGCCTTTACGCCCCCGCCTTTGACGTCATCCAGAGGCCGATTCATCGGCCGAAGGATCTCTCTTCGCCTTGCGCGTGGGATAGCCGACCCGGCTGTCCTCCCCCGACCGCCCCACGCAACACTGGCAACCGTCGCCGCCGCCCCACAACCACCCTAAGCGAGCACGCCAGTGGAATAGGCAGACCTGCCTGTGCTCTCCGCCACGCACTCTCCGCTTCAATGCGGTCATGAGTGGGTGCTCGACTGAAAGGTCCTTCACAATTCTAGTTTGTGATATATGTATCGCACTGCTACTTCACATACAGGTTTCTAAGTGGGGGAAAACTTGAACAGACCAGCTGCTGAGTCTTTAGTTGCGAGTCTCGCTTCGTGCGTCGGACTAATCCGGGACCTCAGTGCAAAAGTTCACGCATTTGAGCTCGTTCTCGAGAGTGAAAATCCAACACTTTATGCGAAGTATCAGAAGCGGCTAGTTGACGTCCAGCAGAACCCGCCCGTCAACGTCTCGATCGCAGGCCTGACACAACTGGGTGAAGCCTTATTGAACGGATAGAGGTTGCAGATTTCACAGCGCCCTCGACTGAACACCAGCCATGGCGGGCTAATCGCTTCCGCGCGGCGCGCTCGAAATTATGATCAATCGAAAAGTAGTCTTGATACTCGGTGCCGGCGCAAGCATGCCGTACGGCTTTCCGTCGGGAGCTCAACTCAAGCGCGATGTCATTAAGGGCCTCGGACCAAACGGCTCGATCCGCCGCACCGCGTTCCAGTTGAATTTCACCGCCGACCACATAAATCAGTTTGAGCGATCGCTTGCGCTCTCCGCGACCCGGTCCGTCGATGCCTATCTCGAACACCGGCGCGAATTCATTAAGTTGGGTAAGGTTGCGACTGCCTGCACGCTCATGCCACGCGAAGTCATCGATCGACTATTCAAAGAGGATGAAACGGATTGGTACCAATATTTTTTCCATAAGCTGAGAAGTCGATTTGAAGAATTCGAAAGGAACCGCGTCGCGGTTGTGACATTCAATTACGATCGCTCTCTAGAGTGCTTTCTTACGTTAGCGATCATGAACCTGTACGGCAAAAGCCAAGCCGAAGCAGCGGCGAAAGTTCAGTCCGTTCCGATCGTGCACGTGTACGGTCAACTGGGTAGTCTCCCAAGTCCGATTTCAGTTGGAATGGCGTTCGGGACACCGGAGAGCCCACACCTGATTGACCAGGCCGCCGACAGCATACAGATCGTCCACGAAGACAGGCCAAATTCTCAAAACTTCCAAGACGCCAATAGGCTAATCCGCGAAGCGCAAACGTTGTGCTTCGTCGGGTTTGGATACGATGAGACCAATCTTCACCGTCTGCTTACCAGACCCGAAGATAGGTACAAAGAAGTCATTGGGTCAGCGAAAGGTTTGACGCAACGAGAGTCCGAGAATGTAATCAATATTTTCCGCCAGATCGGATATGAGAATGTAAAACTTGACTGGTCGGATGGGGAGGCACTTTCATTCCTTCGAAAACATTGCCCTTTCGACTGAGCAGCACCTGAACGAGGCAACCTAGGATACCGAATTGCTATCCCATTCGTCGGCGGTAGCTGACATCGGGTACGATGCATCCGAAAGGCTCAACGTTGACGAGGTCCGTTCTACGAATAGCGCTAGCTTGCGCCTGCATCGCATCTGCCGTGGAGACGCATGCGCAAGCTCGGTCGCAGCAACAAGCTGCGCCTGCTCCCCCACCCCAAACCACCCAATCCCTAACCTCGCAAACCAACATCGTCCTCGTCCCCGTCCTCGTCCGCGAGCACGACAGCAACGAAGCCGTCTTCTCCCTCGGCTCGAAGGACTTCACCGTCACCGACGACGGCGTCCCCCAGAAAGTCCGCCTCCAGGAAGATCCCGACCTTCAGCCGCTCGCTCTCGTGATCGTCGCGCAGACCGGCGGCGTCGGCGTCGATCACATTCACGACTACAGCGATCTCGACGCCGTTCTCGACGCCGTCATCGGCGCTGTGCCGCACAAAGTCGCCGTCGTGAGCTTCGACAGCCAGCCGCACGACGTGCAGCGCTTCACCGGCGACATGGGCCTGGTCTCGAACGCGCTTTCGAATCTGGAAGACGGCGATCGCGGCGCCGCCGTTCTCGACGGGCTGGCCTACGGCATCGACATGCTGCGCCAGGCGCCGCCCAATTACCGCCGCGCCATCCTCTTCATCAGCCAGTCGCTCGACGCCGGCAGCCAGACCACGCTCGACGAAGCCGTCCGCTCAATCGACGAGACCAACACCACCATCTACTCGCTCGCTTTTTCCGTGACGAAAACCGAGGTGAGGCACGAAGCCGCGAAGGTGCCCATTCCCGGCGGCACTCCCTATGGCGACACGCCCTACGGCCCCGGCGGCTGCATGGGCTACGGCAACGATCCCGACGCCCACGGTAATCGAAGAGTGCAGGCGCTCGACTGCCTCGAGGATCTCGCCCCGCCGCTGCGCCTCGCCCGGATGGCCTACTACGAAGCGCGCGACGGCCTGAAGCGCAACGTCCCCGAAGCCGTCGCCCGCCAGACCGGCGGCGAATACTTCGACTTCAAAGACAACAAGTCCCTGGTAAAGCGCCTCGAAGTCATCTCGAACGACATGCCCGCCTACTACGTCCTGAGCTTCAGCCCCGAAGCCCCCCAGCCCGGCATGCACGCGCTCGCCGTCACCGTCCCCGCCAACCCCACCCTGGCCATCAACGCCAGAAAAGCATACTGGGCCGGCCCCCCTCCCGAAGCCCAAGCGCCTCCCTCTTCCACACCCGCTCCCGCGCCGGCCTCGCCGGCTAACACCACGACCGTCTCCCCGAATCCGTAGCGTTTCTGTCTCAATGCGCGCAGCGCATGTAGCTTAGACTTTCGAGTCTGAGCGCGACCCACTCTCAGTGGGTCGCGGGTTTAGCCATCCACACCCCGCCGACCAACTACCCTGTGGAAACTACGTATCCGCAAAAAGCCGTAGTTTTCCGGATTGAAGTGTCCTCTTCCCCTCGACTATGAAGTAGCACGTCATGAATCGCAGTTGCCGCCGCAACCTTCCCCACGTCTTCCCCAAGGGTGCTGCCATCTTCGTCACGTGGCGGCTGAAAGGCTCGTTGCCCGCCGCGGTGGTCATGGAAGCTCGTGAGGCCGCGAACCTAACCAACGGTGAACGCTTCGCTCGCATCGATAGATTTCTCGACGGCAACTCGAGTGGACCTCTGTGGCTGCGCGAAAAACGAATCGCCGAAGATGTCTGCGCAACGATCGAGCGCGCTGCCGAGAGCCCCGTGCTCCACTACGTTCTTCATGAGTACGTCGTGATGCCCAACCACGTGCACCTGCTGATCACACCTCGTGAAGAAATGAGCGTGATCATGCAATCGCTGAAGGGCAACACCGCGCACTTTGCGAACAGAATCCTCGGACGATCTGGAGCCTTTTGGCAAATCGAGTACTACGATCACTTTTGCCGCAATGGGGATGAGTTCGGGAAAATTCGCTCATACATCGCACGGAATCCGGTGAAGGCTGGGTTGGTCGCGAAGCCGGAAGACTGGCCCTGGTCGAGCTTGGGGCGGCGCGGCAACGTGGTGCGCGGCGTATCAACGGCTCAACCCGCGACCTACTGAGAGTAGGTCGCGCTCAGACTCGAAAGTCTAAGCTACAGCGGGCTTCGCCCGACCCGACATCGAGCATCACGCCCATTCCCATTTTGAAACTCAACTTCGCCCTTGCCTCCGTATTACCTTTGTGGTAACATAAGTCGACGCTAAATGGCCACGCCACAAAAATCGGCATGCAACACCACCCCGCTCCTGTAACGGCGGGTCAGCGCAGCGTTTTGACCTGGCAGATTTTTCTTCGGTTTTCGAGCCCAGTTGCAACTCACTTGATAATTTCTAATCGGAGTGCCCGCCGATTAGAAACGCACCTAACTCCCACCGCCTCAACAAAACTTCCCGTTCTAATCGACACAAATGTCGCATCTCACTGCACACCTGCTACCCCACCTGCTCCCGCTGAGACTTGCTACAATGGTTGGCTCGAAACACCACTTCTACTCATCCGAGGCAGCCATGGCAGAAATTCAGCCGTTTCGCGCATACCGCTACGACACCACAAAAGTCCGGCTCGACGAGGTGCTGACGCAGCCCTACGACAAGATCTCGCCCGCGATGCAGGACAAGTACTACGCCGCGAGCCCCGACAACCTGATCGTCATCGAAAAGGGCCGCAGCTTCCCCACCGACACGCCGGACAACAACGTCTACACGCGCGCGGGCGCCAAGGTGCAGGAGTGGATCAAGAACCAGATCCTGGTGCAGGACGCGGCGCCCACGATCACCATTTACTCGCAGGAATACTTGGTACCGGGCACGCAGACGAAAAAGACGCGCATCGGATTCATCGCGCTCGGCCGCGTGGAGGATTACGACGCGAAAGTCGTCTTCCGGCACGAGTACACGCTTTCGGGGCCGAAGGCGGACCGCATCGAGCTGCTGAAGCACACGCACATGCAGACCGGGCAGCTCTTCCTGCTCTACAACGACTCGGCGCACCAAATCGATTCGATGCTCGAAGAAGTGATGCGCAAGGAAATCCCGTTCGACATGACCGACGAGTACGGCGTCGTCCATAAGATCTGGCCGGTGACCGACGCGAAATTCATCGCGCGCATTCAGGCGGCGATGAAGGACAAGAAAATCCTGATCGCCGACGGACACCACCGCTACGAGACCGCCATCAACTCACGCAACGAAGCGCGGAAGAAGGCTGGCCCCGATTCATCA
>JBEKJW010000307.1:0-5657 GCA_050011035.1 Candidatus Acidiferrales bacterium | reverse complement strand
GAGGATATTCGCGGGACTATTGATTCTTGCCATCGCCACTCCGGCGCTGCTCTACGCCGAGCGCACGCGCTTCTGGCGCCAGTCCGAATCCGCCCAGTTCGAAAAGGGTACGCCGAATGGCGTGGCAATTCGCAGCGACGGCAAGCTAACGCCTGCGCCGAAATTTACGACGTATTCCGATCCGAACCTCGCCTACTTGTGGCAACTGCGCGCGGATTCGCGCGGACGCGTCTACGCGGCCGGCGGATCCGATGCGAAAGTTTTGCGCTTTGACGATCCGGCGAAGCCGACGACGGTGTTCGAGTCCGGCGAGCTTTCCGCGCAAACTATCGCGTTCGATTCACACGACAATCTGTACGTTGGAACGTCTCCGGACGGGAAGGTGTACAGGGTCACGCCGGACGGCACGAAATCTACATTTTTCGATCCGCACGCGCGGTCGCTCTCTTTCGACGCCAAGGGAAATCTTCTCGTCGGTACCGATCCCAACGGACTGATTTTGCGAATTGCGATCGCGCGCAAGTCTGCGGCAGAGCCACCGTCTGCCGGCGCGGCATTTGTGATTTGGGAGACGAACAAAAAAGAAGTGACTTCGCTGCTGACCGACGCGGCGGGCAATCTGTACGCAGCGGCGATCGGCGAAAAACAGCGCACGCCCGCTTCCACCACCCCGAACGTATTTCCGCCGTTGGTTCAGCCTTCGGTGATTCAGTCGCAAGCGCTCACGGCGAACGCGCCAGTGCAGACGACTTCGGCTCCGGTGATTACGCCGTTTCCCTTTTTCCCCTCGACCACCGGAGGCTCGGAGGTCGTGAAGATCGCGCCCGACGCTCCGCCGCTTACGGTGTGGACATCGCACGACGATTTGGTTTTCTCGATGGGACTCGCCGCGAACGGCAAAGTCCTCATTGGCACAGGAAATAAGGGCTCGATCATCGAGCTGGAAAGCGACACTGTCTATTCGACCATCGCGAAGCCTCCTTCCTCGCAAGTGACGAGTCTGGTCTCCGGGCCGGACGGCAAAGTTCTCGTCGGCACGGCGAACCCCGGCAAAGTGTTCACGCTCGGACCGGGTTATGAGGCGAGTGGCTCATTTGAATCGCAGACGTTCGACGCGAAGCTCTTCTCGCACTGGGGACGCCTGACGTGGTGGGGCGAGAACGGCGCAGCGAACGGGAAAGTTTCTTTTTACGTGCGGTCTGGAAATACCGCGAGCCCGGAAAAAAATTGGAGCGCGTGGTTGGGCCCGTACACGAAAGCGTCGGGCGAGAATGTCACCGCTCCAGCAGCGCGGTTCTTTCAGTGGAAAGCAGTGTTTGCGGACACGGCGACCAATCCTGGCAGCATGAACGCCGAAGTTTCTTGGGTTGCGATCGCTTATCAACCCGAAAACGTAGCCCCGGTGATCGACGATATCGTGGTGCAGGACCCCAACGTTCGCATTCAGGGCTTCCCTTCGCTAGCCTCCGCGCCGGGTGCAGCGCCTCCAGTGCAGCTGAAAATGCCGCAGCGGCCGAGTGCAGCAGCGTTTCCGTTGATCAACGCGAGTCCCGAAACCAACGCGTCGAAAGCTTCGAAAGTGGAGATTCCGCCGCAGGGATTTGAGGAGAAGGGCTACCAGAGCGTCTTGTGGGCCGCGCACGACGACAACGACGACGACCTCACCTTCGCCGTTTATTACCGCGCCGAAAACGATACGACCTGGCGGCTGCTGAAAGACAAGCTGACGCAGCGCTACTATTCGTGGGATACGACCACAATTCCAGACGGCGCCTATTATTTGAAGGTTGTTGCGTCGGACCTGTCGTCGAATCCGCCGTCGATGGCGCTTTCGGGCGAGCTTACGAGCGACCGCTTCGAAATCGAAAACACTACGCCGCGCATCGAGAATCTTCGTGCCGAAGCCGTCACCGGCGGCGCGAAGATTACCTTCGAAGGCGTGAGTTCGTCGATCGCGATCGATCACGCGCGATACAGCGTGGACGCGGGCGAGTGGTCCGTCGTCTTCCCTGTCGGGCTCCTTTCGGACGCGCCGCGCGAGTCGTATTCATTCAGCGTGAACGGGCTCGCGCCGGGCGAACACACCATCGCCGTGCAGATCGCGGACCGCTTTGACAATACGTCGGTCGCGAAAGTGAACTTCACTGTGCCGGCCGCGAAGTAGCGGCTAGTTGTCCCAGTTTCGCGTTCGCGTGATTCGTTCGAAGCGCTCAATCGCCGCTCCCACGCCGATCATGCCGTCGCGAGCCTCTGGGCGGTCGACGTGTACTACGCGGGCGCGACAGGAGACTTCCTCAGGGCTGCGTCCCGTAAGCTCCGTTGGCAGCGTGAAGAAGATTTCCAGCGGCTCGCCAATGCTCACCTTCTCGCGCGACATAAAATATATTCCCCGCTCGGACAGGTTCACGGTTTCGCCGTTGCGGTCGCTGTGTAGCGACTGCGGCGCGCCATGTGACCGCTGTGCGGAACCACTGCTCGGGTTCTCATACGGAACACTTACAAGCTCTTCTGACAGCACGCTGTACCGGACCGGCATGGCGTACGCTTTTCGCGTCGCTATCCGGCGGTCCAACTTCCATTTCGGCTCGGTCATAGACCTCTCCTGTTGCGACCATCGCTGGTTTTGGATTTGTCTTTCGAAACAGGAAGGGGTTTCGGCAGAATTGCACCGCGCTAGGAACGAGTCAACAATTTTAATGTTCGGCGGTGTCGCGGTCGCCGCTCGCGGCGGACGTTGTAGAATGGGAATCTCAAATTACGGAAGGCAATGACTACTAAACCGCAAGCCATCGACGCTTCCGCTTCGCCCGTCACGATCGACGCGATTCGAGCGGCTCACCAGAGTATCAAGGGTCATATTCATCGCACGCCGGTGCTTACCAGCGCGTCGCTTGATGAAATCGCTGGCGCTAGGCTCTTTTTCAAGTGCGAGAACCTCCAGAAGACGGGTTCGTTCAAAATTCGTGGCGCGACAAACGCGGTCCTTTCGCTCACCGACGAGCAGGCGCGACACGGCGTCGCGGCACCTTCCTCTGGCAACCACGCCGGCGCCGTCTCGCGTGCTGCCCGCGAACGCGGCATTCCTGCCTTCATCGTGATGCCTAACAATTCATCGCCGGCGAAGATTCGCGCCGTGGAGTACTACGGCGGAAAAATCACGTACTCGGAACCAAACGTGCCGTCGCGCGAGGCGGTCACCGCGGAAGTGATCCGGGAGACTGGCGCGCACTTGGTACATCCGTACAACGATCCGCGCGTGATGGCCGGCCAAGGTACCGCGGCGCTCGAGCTTCTGGAAGAAGTTCCGGACCTCGACATCATTGTGACGCCGGTCAGCGGAGGCGGCTTGCTTAGCGGAACTTCAATCGCCGTGAAGTCTACGAGCCCGCGCACTCGAGTGTTTGGCGCGGAACCGCTTAACGCGGACGATGCATCGCGCTCGTTCGCTTCGGGCAAGATTGAACCGGCGGCGACCGGGCCGCAGACGATCGCCGATGGCCTACGGGCGACGCTTTGCCCGCTCACGTTTCACGCAATTTCAACGCACGTGGATGGGATTTCGCTGGTCACCGAGGAAGAAATCGTTTCGACCATGCTGCTGCTCTGGGAGCGCGCGAAAATTGTCGTCGAGCCGTCGGGCGCCGTGGCCGCTGCGCCGGCGCTGACGCGCAAGCTCAACGCGGAGGGGCTGAAAATCGGAATTATCCTGTCGGGTGGGAATCTCGATCTGAAGAACCTGCCGTTCCGCTAGGCCACGGCCCGGACTACATGTCGTCGTGCGGTTTCCAATCGGCCGGCGGAAACGCGATGCCCCAGAAATTCGGCGCAGGCGTGTCAAACTCGACCGGCACGTGAAAACCTTCCGGCATCTCGCGTGACGCCTTCGCTACGCGACAGCCGACGCGCTCTTTCGTGCCGACGTTCTCCAGCACGATCTTCGTCTCCGGCGGCAATCCCTGCTTCAGTACGATCATCGCACCCTGGTTGTAAACCGAGAGCGTCGTCGCTTCGAGCGTCGACTGCTTACCCTGAAGCGCCACGTGAATATTCGCTTTCACGCGAAGCAGCACACGTTGGCTCTTGCGGCGCTGCTCGCCAGACACCGCACCATTCGCGGCCGGCGCCACGGATTGCTTGTTGAATCCGCCTGCCGAATTAGAGACCGCGCCCAGCCCTGAGATCGGAGGTTTCGCCGTCCCTGCCTGCGTTTTTGTGGGAGAAATCTTCAACGAGTCGAGTTTCAACGGTCTACACCCCAGGAAAGTTTTGGCGGTAGTGCTGACAGCAGATGAATCGGTGCCCCGTACCGCGCCACCGGGTTCGGTACGACTTCTGTAAAGAAGCGCGCGAGCGATTCCGCGCGCGTCAGTATCTGCACTGTAATTTCCGCGTCCTGATGGGTCAATGGTACGAAGATACAGGCGAAGGTAGTACGGATGGAGGTTTTCGCCCTGTCCATGCGGACAAGCGAAGGAAAAGAAACGCGCTCAGGCGGCTGTCGAACGCGCTCTCGCGAATCTATTGGGCTGCTGCGTTATCGAGGAACCAGATCACGCGCCCGTCGGTTGGGCGGATTCGGGCAGCGGGAAATTGGCTGACTTTGTCGTCGGGTTCGGCACGAATCGCGTCAAGAATCGGACGCTTGTCTTTCCCTGCTACAAGAAAATACGTGTTCCTGCTCTGATTCAGCACAACTGGCGTAAACGTGATGCGGTTCGGCGGTGTTGCAGGTGCTACGACGGGCAAAACCCAGCGCGTTTTCTCTTCGAGCGCCGGAGAATTCGGAAAAAGCGATGCGGTGTGACCCTCAGGACCAATGCCGAGCAGCGTCACGTCAAACGCCGGCGCGGAATTGCCGAAGAATTTCTTCAGTTCGCCCTCATAGGCTTCCGCCGTTTGCGCGGGAGTAGGCAGTTGGGTAGGCACGGGATGGACGTTCGCTTCTGGGATCGGCACGTGCGAGAGCAGCGTCTCGCGCGTCATTCGGTAATTGCTGAGCGGGTCATCCGGCCCGACGTAGCGCTCGTCGCCCCAGAAAATGTGCACCAGATTCCACGGCGTCTCGTTGCGATAGCGATCGGTTCCAGCCCACATTGAATAAAGCTTCTCAGGCGTATGTCCGCCTGACAGCGCGATGCCAAACTTCCCGCGCTTCGCTACTGCGTCTTTCAGATTGGTGATGATTTCCTGCAGGACGGTGTGGCTCAGCGCGTCCAAGTCCGTCGATACCTTGGTATTGAGTTTCATGAAGGAGTTCCTCGCTGTGACGACGAAGGCGCCTGCGCTTCGTTAGACGCGGCCGGCTGCCATTATGATGCGTGGATTACGCCCAGGGCTCCAAGGTCGGCCTTGAGCTGCGGCAGGCTCTTCACCTGAATCGTGTGCATGCCGATTTCTTTCGCGGATTCGAGATTGATGCCGCGGTCGTCGATCATTACGCATTCCTGCGGCGTCGACTGCGTGATCTGCAAAGCCAGATTATAGATCCCGGCGTTCGGCTTACGCACGCCCAGATAGCACGAACAGAAAAACGCCTCGAAGTAGTCGCGCAGGTGAAACGTCCGGATTCGGTATTCGTTGATCTCGCGCGACTCGTTGTTGAGCGCAGCGACGAGATACTTCTTCTGTTGCGAGATTGAACCCAAGAACGCAAGTGC
>JBEKJW010000306.1:0-5234 GCA_050011035.1 Candidatus Acidiferrales bacterium | reverse complement strand
CTTCAACTCTCGCCGCAAACGCGCGAGCAGTTCGAGAATCTGCTTTTGCACCGTAACGTCGAGCGCGGTCGTAGGCTCGTCTGCGATCAGCACGCGCGGTCCTGCGGCGAGCGCCATCGCGATCATCACGCGCTGCCGAAGACCGCCGGAAAGTTGATGGGGATACTGGCGCGCGCGCCGCTCAACTTCCGGCACGGACGCTTTCTCGAGCGCTTCCATCGCCCGGCGGCGAATGTCGCTTTCGCTCGCTTTCGGCTCGTGTACGCGGATCGCTTCCTCAATCTGCGCGCCGATGCGCATCACGGGATTGAGCGCCGTCATCGGCTCCTGGAAAATCATCGCGATCTCGCGCCCGCGGATCTCGCGCATCTCGTTTTCGGGCAGCGCCAGCAAATTGCGCCGCGCGTCTGGCGGGCTGCTCAGCCACGCCTCGCCCTTGCGTCGAGCACCGTGCGGCTCGAGGCCCATCAGCGCGAGTGAAAGGATCGTCTTGCCAGATCCGGACTCGCCGACGATGCCGAGCGTTTCGCCTTCCTCCAACGCAAACGAAACGTCGTTCACCGGACGCACCCAACCTGCGAGCGCCGGCAACTCAACCGTCAGTCCGCGGACCTCGAGCAGCGGATTCATACGAACATGATAGTCACGCGGGCGAACGTGCGGAACAGGAAGTTCAGATGCTGTGTTCTCGTGCGATGAAAAGAGCGCGGTTCACTACGGGAAGATTGACTGGGAGCTGCGGCTCCAGTTCGTTATCGCTTCGCTACGGGGATGCAGAGCCGCAGCGCGGTATGCGTCTCGGAAAATCTGCAGACTTTGTTGTCGACGAGCCCGACGGCCTTTGCCGCGGTGATCACATCGGTCTCGCGAATGTGTCCCTGCCCCTTTGGATAGACTGCCCAGATCGCGCCCGTCTTCATGATGAACGCCGCAAGCGGCTTTAGCTCGGGCAGATTGCTTCGATCTTCCACCGCGTAGAAAATCAGGTCGGCCGGATCTTGCGGCAGGCCGCTGTAGAAGTTCGGTACGCGCGCGGCCAGCTCATCGAGAAACGCCGCGTCATCGACACCCACAACCGCAATCGTCTGCCCGACCTTCACGCCAAGCTTGTCGATGAGCGTGCGATGCGAATAGTCGCGCTCCGTCTCGCGCGCCTTAGCTACCTTCAGAATTCTCGTCTTTGCTTTCTTCGCTTGAGCCACGCGCTTCTTTGTTGCCATCGCCAGTTCTCCAACGTGATCTTGAGCCAAACGCAGAATTCTACTCCGTGCCGCGTTGAGAAGCTCAAACTGCTGTGGGATACTCGCTCTGTCCGGCTCCCGCCGGCGCGGCCGGACACCATTTCACTTTCGGAGCCCGAGATGAAGAAGCCCAAGGAATCGAAAGGCCTCAGCGACGCCTCTCTCATCAAACGGACCGGAAAGGACCTCGAAGCCTGGGGGAAGATCCTCGACAAAGCCGGCGCCAAAAAAGAAAAGTGGACGCACCAGCAGGTGACGACGTTCCTCGACGATTATCCCGAGCTCGGCGCGTGGTGGGGACAGATGCTCGCCGTCAGCTACGAACATTCGCGCGGCCTGCGCGACAAATTTCAGAATTGCAACGGCGCGTATTCGGCGAACGCGAGCCGCACGCTCAACGTGCCCATTGCGAAACTCTATGGCGCGTTCTCCGATGCGAAGATCCGGAATCGATGGCTGCCCGGCGCCGATTTTGAGATCACCACCGAAACTAAAGACAAATCGATTCGTGGCAAGTGGGACAGCGGCGCGAGCCGCGTCAGCATCAACTTCTATTCCAAGGGCGCCGGCAAAGCGCAGGTCGCCGTGGACCACATGAAGCTCTCCAGTTCCAAAGAGTGCGCCGCACAGAAACAATACTGGTTCGACGCGCTCAATCGGCTCGAGGAGCTCGTCACCGCGTGAGCGCAGTCTCGCCGGGTTTTCCTCCGATCGACAAATCGATCGCCTCGCACTCCAGAAAATTTTCTCGTGTGATGCTCGCCGTCTGGATCGCGATGGCAATCTGCTGGTTCATCCAGGGCTACACAAGCCGCCACACGCTGATTGCCGCCGACGGTATTTCCTACATAGAGATCGCCTACGGGGTGCTCGAAGGAAATTGGCACGCGCTGCTGAACACGTATTGGAGCCCCGGCTACCCGCTCGTTCTCGCCGCATTTCTGAAGGTATTTCACCCGCGCCCGCAGTACGAACTCCCGATGATGCGCCTGGTCGGCTGGCTCACACTCGTCGCGTGCCTCGGCGCGTTCGAATATTTCGTTTGCGCGTTTCTCCGTTTCCGCCAGAGCCTCGAATCCGCAAGCGGCGGGCAGGAAGAGCCGCTCCTACCCGCGCGCGAATTCCGCGTTCTCGCCTACGCGCTTTTTTTCTGGTGCACCACGGTTCTCGTTCCCTCGTCGAATGAACATCCCGACATCCTGGTGTTTCTGATCTACCTGCTCGCCTCCGCGATCGCGATGGACCTGCTCACCGTCCGCCGCGGCTACGCGCGTTACATTTTATTCGGCGCGCTGCTCGGAGCCGGGTTCATCGCGAAAGCGATCTTCTACCCGATCAGCTTTATTTTCTTTGTGGCCATGCTGCCCTACAAAGGCCAGCGCAACGCGAAGCTGCTCGTCACATTTATCACTTTCGCGATCGTCTGCACTCCGCTGATCGCCGGACTCTCGCTCAGATCTCACCGCCTCACCGTAGGTGACGCGGGCGGCGTGAATCGAGCCCAGATCAACAATTTTTACAGCTTCGAGAATTTCAGCCCCGGCACGCCCGTTTCTGCGTCTCCGCACATCCAGATTTTTTCGGGCCCGGAATGGCATGGCTTGTATCCGCCGTGGACGGAACCGTCGATTCGTTTCACCGGACACGTACCGCACATTCCGCTGCGCATGCAGCTGAATCGCACGCACATTGTGTTGCGCGCGTATTTCGATTTGTTCGTTGCGACCGTCGGGGGCTTCACCTGTGGCCTGCTCGTTCTGATTTTCCTGCAGCGCGATTTCACGGGCTTTGTCGGCCGATTTATCCGCCAGACGACTCTCTGGTTGCCGGCGCTCGCTGGATTCGCGGCCTATGCAACGATTCGCGTGGAAGGAAGATTTCTTCCCGGCTTCACGATTGGACTTTTCGCCGCCATATGCGGCGCGCTCGATGCGGCAAGAATTCCAGGCGGCGCCAAATTCGCAAGATACATCGTCCTTGCCGCAACGATTTTTCTCGTCGCGCAAGGCCTCGCCGAAGTCGGCCACACTTCGTCGAATAATGTCGGCTATCCGGATTGGGAAGCCGCGGCCGCGCTCCCACAATTCGGCGTCGCGCCCGGCGATAAAGTCGGTTTCATGGGTAACGGCCTCGAAGACCACTTCTGGGCGCATCTCGCGCGCGTCAGCATTATTGGGGAAATTCCGAAGGAAGATGTCGCGCTCTACTGGGCCGCGACGCCCGAGCAAAGGCAGGCCGCCCTGCAGCAGATCGCGGCCGCTGGAGCAAAAGCGCTCGTCACTCCGAACGTGCCAGCCACGGCGATGGCCGACGGGTGGAAACAACTGGGCGATTCGCACTACTACGTGCTCGAACTCGCCTCGGCCAGCGCGCCACGCCCGTAAATAAAAAAGCGCGCGGCTCCGAGAGACCGCGCGCTTAAACTTCACTCAAATTAGATCGATGCAGTGATTAGTAATCGTTCGCCGAACCTTCGAGGAACGCCCGAAGCTTGCGCGACCGCGACGGGTGCCGCAACTTGCGCAGTGCCTTCGCCTCGATCTGGCGGATGCGTTCGCGGGTGACGGCAAACGACTGCCCTACTTCCTCGAGCGTGTGTTCGCTTCCGTCGTCCAGCCCGAAACGCATCTTGATGACTTTCTCTTCGCGCGGCGTCAAGGTCTTCAACACCGACGACGTCTGCTCTTTCAGGCTTAGATTGATAACCGCGTCCGAAGGCGACACGACTGCCTTGTCTTCGATGAAGTCGCCGAGATGCGAATCCTCTTCCTCGCCGATCGGAGTTTCCAGCGAAATCGGTTCCTGTGCGATCTTCAAGATCTTGCGAACTTTCGCGACAGGAATGTCCATGCGCTTGGCGATTTCTTCCGAAGTCGGCTCGCGCCCGAGTTCCTGCACGAGTTGGCGCTGCGTGCGCACCAGCTTGTTGATCGTTTCGATCATGTGCACCGGAATACGGATGGTGCGGGCCTGGTCGGCGATCGCGCGCGTGATGGCCTGACGAATCCACCACGTCGCGTAAGTCGAAAACTTGTAACCGCGCCGCCATTCGAACTTGTCGACGGCCTTCATCAAGCCGATGTTGCCCTCTTGAATCAGGTCGAGGAACTGCAAGCCGCGGTTGGTGTACTTCTTTGCGATTGAAACCACCAAGCGCAAGTTCGCTTCGATCAATTCCTTCTTCGCCTGCTCGGCTTCGGCTTCGCCGCGCAGAATCACCTGCAAGCCGCGCTTCAGTTCGGTGGTGCTCACTTCGCTGGCGATTTCGATTTCCGCCAGTTCCGTGCGCCGCGCTTTCAATTCCTTACGTGCTTCCGCCTGTACGTCGGCCTTGGACGCTTCCACGCGCCGCTCGAGCTTCACCGCATCGCGCTCGAGGAAATGCACGCGCTCCACGGTTTGCCGGATCTTCTCGATCAGGCGCTTCTTTTCGAGCGGGTTGAAATCCAGTCCACGGACGCGGTTCGACATCTCAACGCGTGTGCGAGCCAGTTCGTAACGCGCGCGCAAGTAGGGCCGCTTTTTCGAACGCGGCATCTTTTCGAGCTTGCCGGCCTGCTTCAACGCCATCAGGTACAGCTTGGCAATCTTGTCGATTTCCCTGAGCGTTTCTTTGGTTTTGGCTTCGATCTTCTCTTCGGTCAGTTCTTCGTCGTCGAACTGAACGATTTCCTTGATCGATCGCGAGCCGTTCCTCAGGTCCTCGCCCACCTTCATCAGTTCTTTCAGGATGAGCGGAGCGCGAGAAATCGTCTTCAGCACCAGCAGCTGGCCGCGTTCGATGCGCTTTGCGATCGCGACTTCGCCTTCGCGCGTCAGCAGCGGTACAGTACCCATTTCGCGCAGGTACATGCGCACTGGATCGTTCGTCTTTTCCAGAGAGCCCGGCGTCAGGTCCAGCTCGCCGTCTTCCGAAGCAGTTGTTTCTTCTTTTGCCGAAGGTTCGATGGTGTCCGAGGAGTCCGCCGCGGCGAGCGCTGCCTTCGCGCTGGA
>JBEKJW010000305.1:0-5235 GCA_050011035.1 Candidatus Acidiferrales bacterium | reverse complement strand
GCTCCGCCAAACTGGGTGACAAACCCACTGATGTTGCGGGAGAAAATCCAGTCAAACCCGGGGTCTGCGCTGGGCACAAAAAGTATCCGGCCAGCAAAGGTTTCCGGCGGATCGTTTACAACGGCGATCTCTGCGGTCACCGTCTTGCGGGTGACGAAATTAGGTTGGCTAGGCGGCAGATGGAATGCGACAACCTCTTGCGGAGAAGCAATGATGGGCGGAAGCACAATACTCCGTGTGAGCGCGTGGTGTTCCTTGCCATGGTTGACGCTTTCGAGCAGTATTTCGCGCACGGAACCGCTCTCTTTATAGAGAGTGCGGATCGCATCGTAGTTCAGGTACGCGCAATCTTCGGCCGTTAGGCCGTGCTCTTCGCCCAGCTGCTTGATCAAGGAAAGGGCGTCGCTCAGGCTCCTTGTAAACACAAACTTCGCGTATTCGCGCCCCTCGATTCCTGCCTTGATGAACTCAACCAGGCTTAACGCGTCGATATTAAGTTGATGTTCCTTCAGAAGCTGCTCGATGCGGCGCAATTGTTCGATCGAAAGCGCGAACCGTGGAGGAGGCAACGCTGCCGGACGAGGTGCCGACCAGTCGAAATATAGATCTGGCGCCTCGTCGTACCGTGGCGACAGGATGTCATAGGTTCCCGGCCGAAGGTGGCCGTAACGTTCGAGGAAATCCTCCTTGGACAGTTGTGCGAAGTCTCGTCCAATGCGCGAGCCGATCGCATCGACGCTGGCCATAAATGCCGCCTTCTCTTCGGTTGTGAATACGCCCACCTCAACCAACGATTGCAGCAACTGCACCGCAATAAAACCGGCTCGAGCAAGCCCCGCAAACGGAAGCGTTCCGTAGCGCTTGCAATCCTCGAGTAGCCAATAGATCCGACTGACCTTATCGATTTCTGACTTCCATAGGACCGGCAGCCGCTGCGCCAGGAGGTCGATTTTCTCCCGGTCGCGGCGCCACAATGCGGTCTCCCCTTGCATGATGCCGTTGGTCAGATTTCGGAGAGCGCTCGTCAATTCGATTCGATCTCTATCCGAAAATCCTCCTTCCGCAAGTTTAGTAATTCGTTTGGGCAGATCGAAGGTATAGCAGGAGTAAATAATCTCAAATTCGACCTTGTCGTGGAGCTGAGGCTCGGTAAGCAGCCGGTCGATGTAATGATTAACGAGCCGACCGGCGAGATCATCGGAAGTTTCACGTGGGATGAAGGAATTGAAATCGACGCGCACGTCGATATAAGGCTGTCCATGAAAGCTGACCAGCAAGGGGAAACTGCGAAGATTCTTGTACCCGTAGTTATCTCGCTGGTAAGCCCAGATCGAGTCGGTAATCAGTTCGCAATAGAGCGACAGCGATAGAGGAAAAGGCCTCAACCCAATCATTTCCGCAGGGTTCCAATCCGGCATTACGCCAAATATGGCTCGGCTCCCGTGCAAGTACGGATGCGGCCGGCTTAGCAACTCCACTTTTCGCGACAAATCGCCAAGCGCAGCGTCTACCTTCGCGTCACTCGAGGCTCCTCGGCAGTCGAGGGCCAGGGGCCGAACTTGCAATAAATAGAGCTGCCCATCGTCGGCGATGGCAAATTCCACGTCAATCGCGTCGCAACCCAGGAGCGTTTCCAGTTCAGCAATCAAAGCGATAACTGGTGCCAAGGACTGCGGGCACGCGTCGGACCGGGATCTGAGACAATAGAAAGTTCCGAGATTATCTCCGACGCCCGCTGTTACGCGGTCCGTCAATCCGGAACGATCGTCATAATTCACAACGAAATAAGGGCCCCCGCCGGGACTGCGGGAAAATGCCACTCCCGCCATCGTAACGTGTCCAAGCATCGGTTGAATAAAGACTTGGTCGTTCTGGCATTGCTCAACCCCAAACGATTTAATTACCGTTTCAATTGCTTCAGTAATTTTGTCGTTCCCCACGACGCCGAGCACCGAATCGTACTTTCCGGCCATACTTTTCCCGGCGCAGTCTTCCATTTGCGCGCTGCTACGGATGATGACCCGTCCCGAACTCCATGGTTCGTCTGAGACGGCAGCGAGCACGCGAGACGGATTTGACCTCCAATCGCCAACTGTGAATCGAACCTGTGGCAGCACTCGAGCAGTGCGGAGCATCGGCCCGAGTTCCTCCAAGGTCTCTGCCTTCGTCCTAAACGAGACAGCGTTTGCGATTCGTTCCACTCCACCGTTATGGTGTCCATTGCAAGCGTTCAGGATGCGGTCGACCGCCGTGGAAACGTCCAGCGTTCCGTAATTGTCGAGGACCAGGTCCGGGTGTTCGGGAGCCTCGGCTGGCAGGTCGAGCCCGACGACATTCTTCAGGTCGCCGCTCGCCGCCCTGGCGTAAATGCCCTTGGCGTCTCGGCGTTTCAGTTCATCGATGGGAACCCGAAGGTAGATCTCGCGATAGTCGCGGATTTGGTCTCGATTCCAACGATGCACTTCGTGGAAAAGGGAGATGGTGGCGCAAACCACGTCGAAACCCTGCTCGGCCAGAAGCCGGCAAAGCCGGGCGTTTCGCAATGCCGATCGCAGACGATTCTCGGCGCTGTGGCCAAGGTCCTCCGCGATTGCGGAGCGCAGGACGTCCCCGTCTAGAAAGGTGACCGCGCGACCCTCGGCACGCAGCCGGTCGCACAGCTTTACCCCTAACGTTGTCTTGCCGGATCCCGATAATCCAGTGATCCAGAAGACTCTCCCCTGGCAAACCTCGCGCTCGACCACGCCCGTGCCACTCCTTTACACCTCGGTCTACGTGGAGAATGGGAGCCGGAGCTGTAGCGGTAGTGTAACAGCACGTTAACACTTCTGAAATAAACTCGCAACACGAGCGCCCGTCTGGCTCGGATCGGTAAGCAAACAGGCAGATTACACAGGACGGATGACTCAAAATCTTGCCGAGCGTGTCACGAACGACACGACCGGAGGGTTGTCGGCGTCACCGTGAGAATTCTCCCGTGTCGATGGCCGCAGTAGCGTCTCTCCCACTTCAAGCAAATCGTGGGAGGTTTTTCTCCTCTCGGGAACTGGTGCATATACGGACCACTTCGCTCCGGCTCGCGGCGTAGACTTGCATTGAAGCGGGAACGCAAAATCGGAGATTGTTGCCGCAGGTGATGTCCCACGCACAATACGACGCACGTCCGCGGTGCACCGTTCACCGGGACCGGGTTCGGTTACAGCATCACATCTGCCAGCGTATTGATCACTTCGCACCTAAACATCGGAACACCATGCTTGACAGCGTCGACGCGACGGGAAAGGATCTCGCACGAAGCCCAAACCGTGGAAGCGGTGTGAGAAGACGTATGCTCCTCGAAAGTCGGTAGCCACCGAATGCCACAAGCGGATTGCCCCGGGGCGCAAGCGTAGAGTTATTCCCGTCATAATCTGAACAGAAGGATCAAGTGCCGCTGCTTTGGGCGACAGCGAGAGCTGCGGCGGCCGGCGAGTCGTCCATCATTACCTGCCCTCCCCGCGTTCGTTCCTGACAAAAACTCCAAGCTCCCTCAAGTCCCCAGATTTCCAGTCGCTCAGATCGGCTTCTTCAATCACGAGGGAGGTGCCGATTCGCCAGCACAGTTCGGTGTTGTCTGAGAAACGGACGTGGAGATATAGCACCTCATCTTCGAAAGCACGTTCCACCCAATCCACGACCTTGCCACGGACACCGGGATATTGTTTGCCATGCACGACGTCCCGAGGAGTCAGCTTCACGCGTGATTTGCGCTTCGTCATGGGAGATTTCCTCCCTCGCGCGCTTGTTCGGTATCGAATTCCGGACTCGCGGTCTGCGGCTGCGACGTTTTCGCGAGCTTCGGTGCGCGGTGCTTTGGCCTGGCTCGACGCCGGGTTGAGGCGCGCTTCCGCCTCTTGATTTGGTGTTCTTCGTAGCGTTTTTCGTCACCGAAATCCCAATCGGGTAGGATCACGACACGGGGCGGAAGCCCCTTTGCTTTGCGTGCTTCGTCGCGGTTCCGAATCTCCAAATAAACGTCGTCGGGATCCGTAACCCGCTTCTTGTGGTCGCGTAGGAACTTGTACGCTTCAGGGGCATCGTTCTCGACGATGGCGTCAAACTCATCGAAGAACTGCCGATTCGCTTCGACTTGGGTACTCTCCACGTGAGCTTTCGCCCAACGGATCATCTCCTTTTTGTATACGGGCTGCCGTTGCATACGCTCAAGCCCACGAATGACATGACTAAATTCTTCGTTTAAGGCGAGCAATTCCTTGAAGAGAAGGAGGTTCATTTCTTTCTCCTTTGCGGAGTTGTTCTGTGTGACGAGGCACGCTTGCGCTTGTTTCGCTCCCGTACTCTGTTCGCAGCGACGAGCTTGTCTTCGTCCGCTGAGGACCACGGCAGGACAATGATCCGCGCCGGAAGCCCGTGTTTTTTGCGTTCTTCCTCTCGACGTTGAACGTCAATGTAAACGTCGTCCGGATCGCGCCATTTCTTCTCCAACTTCGTACGCCGCTTCCAGAACCTGCCCTCCGCAAAGCGCTCGTGATTCGCCAGTTTCTCGGTAAACGTGGCGTTCATACCGCTGCGGACTTCCTCAATTTCGGCGATGGCACAGTCGATCGACTGCTTGTCCGCTGTGGAAAGTTGCTCCATCTTGCGCAACACGACGACTACTTGGTCGACGCGTTGGTTGAGGAGGAACAATCCTTCGTAGATGCCTAACTTCGAGGAAGTTCGGGGGAGTTGCTTCCAAAACGGGGAACCGATACCTTGATGCTCAGCCATCGCTGCACCTCAGACGTGCACTTTGGTTAGGGGCGCGGCGGTGCTCTAACACCGACGCGTCCCGTTAGTTTACTTCTTACTTCGGTTTTCTTCGAGCACCCTTGCCCCAATAGTGGTCGGTCTTAAACTTCCTAACTTGCTCAACGTCTTCCGAGGTCCAGATACGCACCTGAACTTCGCCAAGCGTCTGGATCGGTGGGGCCTTAACTTTTCTTTGGCGAATCCAGCGATGAAGAGTCGCTGAAGTTATTCCAAGAAGCTTTGCTACCTGAATTGTCGAGTAGCTCCTCATTTTTAGAATGATGTACCCTACATAATTTGTCAAGCGAAAAAATGTGATCAGGCTTGTGACGGCAGGAGGATAGCGTACTTGACATCGGGTCTAAAGCCTTTAAAGAAACGTGGCGGAATACCGGTTCCATCGCGCTGAATAGCAATTGCACGGATTTTGATGTGAATGCGAAA
>JBEKJW010000304.1:0-5242 GCA_050011035.1 Candidatus Acidiferrales bacterium | reverse complement strand
GAGCAGATTCTTATGAAATCCGCAGTGCAGCCAAAGGGGTTAAACGGCGGGCGATTGGGAAGCATGCTACGCATGCTGACTTATTCAACTACGGTAGGGAATAATTCAATTGCAGCGACGTAAAATCAACAAGGGGAATGTTACCTGAGATGGAGCCGTGAACGGCGTGGATACGTAACTGTGCGGATAACTGTACTCGGGCTGCGGCCAGAAGCAAGGTTAAGGATCTTTCGGCGGAGGTCGGCCTGCGCAAGCGCACGCGGGCCGTTTTGTTGCAAATGAAGTTTTGCGCGTACCAGAAACGAGCGTCCCTCTTGCTCACCCCGTTGCCGGTTTGACGGGCTTATGAGCCGTGTCTATACTCGCGCGTAGCGCGCCAGTCACGTTGTGAGCGCGCTTGCCGCGATGCAACATCTCGAAAACCGCTTCGAACGCAGCTACGTCCTCTCCACGGTGGACTACGTCTTCAACTGGGCGCGCAAAAGCGCGATCTGGCCGCTGACTTTTGGCTTGGCGTGCTGCGCGATTGAAATGATCGCTTCCACCACGTCGCGATTCGACATCGCGCGCTTCGGCTCCGAGGTTTTTCGCCCATCGCCACGCCAGGCCGACCTGATGATCGTCGCCGGCACGGTCACTCTGAAAATGTCGCCCGTTCTCAAACGCGTGTGGGACCAGATGCCGGACCCCAAGTGGTGCATCTCGATGGGCGCATGCTCCAGTGTCGGCGGCCCCTTCAATGTCTACTCGGTGTTGCAAGGTGTCGACCGCATCGTGCCCGTCGATGTCTACGTGATCGGCTGCCCCCCCCGGCCCGAAGCGCTTTTCTACGCGCTGCTCAAACTCCAGGATAAAATCGATCAGATGACGTTGGCCAAGCGGCCGACCGCGGTACGCCTGAAGCCGGACATGGTCGAAGGGTTCAAGCAGGGCGTAATGGTGGCGCAGACCCCACAACCGATTTAGGCTTCGACCGGGCAGTTAGGAGAACTAGCAACCGATGGCTTTCATGCGAGCCGCACGAGTAGTGGAACTTCCCCCGGGCACGATCCGGGAGTTTCAGCTGAACGGCACCACCATCGCCCTCGCCAACGTGGACGGTAAGTTCCATGCTATCAATAACGTATGCCTGCACCGGGGCGGCCCGCTAGGCGAGGGTGAGCTGGAAGGCAACGCAGTCGTCTGCCCCTGGCATGGTTGGAAGTACGACGTCACGACCGGCAAGCTCCTCACCAATCCGGCCGTTGCTGTGGCCTGCTATCCGGTCGAAGTCCGCGGCGAAGATGTGTGGGTAGACACAGGCAAATAAACGGGTTAGCGCGTATCCGCGTAGCCGTCGGCCTCTTCACCAAAGTCGCGTAAAAATTTCCCGCACAAAGTTGTCCATTTTGCATCTCTTCCCGTGTATAGTGCGCGGCGGCACTTTTGAACGGATGACGCAAACACCCACCAAACCAAGACGTTGGCTGCTCGCCGTTGATCCTCGCGTCTATCACTGGGACACGCTGTTTGTGAAAGGCAAGGAGATGTGGCGCCAGGCGGGCCACAAGCCGGATGCCTTGCGCCAACTCAAGCAGGTTCACAAGGGCGACCGGGCCATCGCCTACCACGGCAAGCCCGAGCACGCGCTCTACGCCATCGCCGAGGTGAGCCGCGATCCTTACCCCGATCCGCACGAGAGCGACACGAAAAAGCTCGTTATGGACCTGCGCGCCGTCGACCGGCTGCCGCGGCAGGTGACGCTTGCCGAGCTCCGCGAAAATAAGCTGCTGCGTAAGATCAAATTTCTGAAGAACACGCGCATGACGATCTGTCCGCTCACCGACGAAGAGTACGCGGAAATTCTCCGCATGGCCGGCATCGTCGCTTCGCCCGGAATTCCTCTCCCCTGACGCGCAGTTGAACTCTGGCGTAAAATTGAACCTGCATCGAGCTGCGCTCGCGTAGTTTGATTCGGCGCGCTCGCTCAAGCATCCAATCAAAACGTGCCTGAACTTCCCGAAGTCGAAACAGTCGCTCGCGGACTGCGTGCCGCTCTGCGGGGGCGCCGCATTCTGAACGTCCGCCTAAGCACGAAAACCAATTTCATCGAGGATCCGTCAGCGCTGGAGATGCAGCTGCCCGGCCGCACTGTCTCGGGTATTCGCCGCCACGGAAAATTACTGCTTGTCGATTTCGAGCCCGGAGCTGCGTCGGACGAACCATTGGCGCTCACGATTCACCTCGGCATGACGGGACAGATTGTCGTATGCGTGCCGGAAGCGCCCGTGCCCCCGCACACGCACGTGTTTCTCGCGCTCGACGACGGTCGCGAGCTGCGCTACACCGACGTGCGCCGCTTTGGCAAAATGCGCCTCGTTTCCGCGGGTGCTGCCGCGGCCACGCGCGCGACCACGCTCGGCGCCGACTCGCTCACAATCACAAAAAGCCAATTCAGCAAGTTGGTGCATTCGCGCCGCAGTCGTATTAAGGCTCTGCTGCTCGATCAAGGCGCACTGAGTGGCATGGGGAACATCTACACGGATGAAGCGCTCTGGCGCTCGCGTACTCACCCCACGCGCCTGGGCGCAAACCTGAAGCCGGACGAAATTGCGCGGCTCTATAAGGAAGTTCAGGCCGTGCTAAACGAAGCGATCCAATTGAAAGGCTCGTCGGTTTCGGACTACGTCGATACGGAAGGGAATCGCGGCGAATTTCAGACGCGCCACCGCGTGTATCAACGCACTGGCGAGCCGTGCTTCCGCTGCGGCACAAAAATTCGCCGCGCCATCGTTGCCGGGCGCAGCAGCCACTTCTGCCCGCAATGCCAGCCGGCACCTCGCACGCGAAGCGTAAGCCGAGTGCGGCGCAAGTCGCGCGTGGTCGTTAAGCGTGCGACGGCTCGCGGGAAGGCCTCCCGGAAAAGAAAATCAAAATCGCGCCGAGCAGCGTGAACGCCCCAGCGTAAAGAAATCCCGCATTCGCGCTGACGCTCGACCAAAGCGCGCCCACCGCCACGCTCGAAACCAGATCGCCGATGCCGTTCACCGTGGCAAGCACGCCGTAGCCTGATCCGCGCGACTTCGTTGGCAGAATCTCCGCGGCGAGCGATTTTTCCACCGATGCCTGAATGCCGCCGTGCACGCCTGCGATCGCAAAGAGCACCGCAAGCGCGGTAATCGTTGGCGGTGCGAATAAAAACGCTCCGAACGCGACGGTCGCGAGCAAGTAGCCCGCGGCGAGCAGGCCGCGCTTTCCAATACGATCGGCGAGCACACCCGCCGGATACGAAGCCGCCGCGTTCACCACGTTGTAGAACGTGTAGAGCCCGACGGCGATTACCGAAGCGCGCGCAAATCCGTGCGACGGCGTCAGCTCTTGCGTGGCGCGCAGAATCAACAGTGTCGGCGCGAAATCGCCGATGCCGTGCGCGAATACGCCCGCGAGATATTTCCAGTAGACGCCGGGCAACTGCGAAAAACTCGAAATAAAGCTCGGCGCCTTGTGGCTATCGTCGCGTCGGCCGCGCGGCACTAGAATCAAAAACGCGAGCGCCGCGAGCAGCCCCGGCACGAGCGACCACATAAACACGCCGCGCGGGCCGATTTTCGCGACGAGCGCCGTCGCGCACAGCGGCCCGAGCACCGCACCGGTTGTATCCATCGCGCGCTCGTAACCGAATGCGCGGCCTTCCTTCCCTGGCGCTACGGAGTCGGTGAGAAGCACGTCGCGCGACGCGCCGCGGCTGCCGCGCGCCGTCCAACCGAGCGCGCGGATGATGAGCACTGCCGGCCACGCATTTGCCAACGCGTAGGCGCCGGTCGAAAGTCCCGTGAGCAGATAGCCGATCACACCGGTCGGCTTGCGCAGCTCGGGACGATCCGCGATCCATCCGCCCGCAAGCTTCGCGAAACTCGAAAGCCCGTCGGACACGCCTTCGATCACGCCTAGCGCATACGCCGGCGCGCCAAGACTCGCGAGAAACGCAGGCAGAATCGCCGTCGCCGCCTCGTGTCCCCAATCCGAGCACAAGCTCGCGAGCCCGATACCGAGCACGCCCGGCGTGAGCCAACGCTTTGAGGTCTCTGGCGTCGCGGTTGGTTGCGCAGGAGTCATGTGGACCGTTTTGCGACTTCAAATATTTCCTGCGCCCAGTTCGCGCGGTCACCAGCGCGAAGCCACAACACCGGCCGCGCCATTCTGTCGAACGGCGGCGACGCGAGCAACTCGATGAGCACTTCATGAATGCGCGCCTGAAACGCGCGATCGTCCGAACGAAAACCGTCGGGCTGAATGCCGCCGTCGTCGCTCGTCGGTACACCGATCAAATTCGTGTACGAATTCATCCACCACGCCAGCCAAGGCTCGAGCGCGGGCTGCCGGCCGAACTTATTCACGAGGTAGCAGTAGTTGTCGAGCACGGACCGGTCGGCGATCACGTCCGGTGCGCGCCGCGCTGCATCCAGCTCCGCTGCAATCTGTGCGTGCAGAATCCAAAGCTGGCCTTCGAGCGTCGTCTCCGCGTTCACCGGAAACGGCGACTGCCGCGCGACTTCGGTCACCAGTTCGACGTGCCGCCCCGCCTTCTTCAGCAGCGAGCAAATTTCAAACGCCAGCGTCGTCTTGCCCACTCCATGCGTTCCGATCAGTGCCAGCTTCACGCGTTGCCCCTCCGTACCCAAACGGTTCTAACACAAATCGCGCTCACGATTCGTTCGCGCGCCGTAAAGGCTCGCTCGCCACGCGGACGCGCATTACAATCTTCACCCGGCAACCCGGCCGCACAAGATGAGAGCTGTAATCCAACGCGTCAGCGAAGCGCGCGTGAAAGTGGACGGCGCCGTAGTCGGCGAAATCGGCGCAGGCCTCGTCGCGCTCGTCGCCTTCGGCCGCGACGACGCGCCCGGCACTCCCGCCGCGATGGCCGAGAAAATAATTCACCTGCGCATCTTTAATGATGATCAAGGCAAGATGAATCGCTCGCTTGCCGACACCGGTGGCGCGATTCTCGCGGTTTCGCAGTTCACGCTTTATGGCGACGCGCGCGGCCAGCGCCGGCCGAGTTTCATGGGCGCGGCGCCGCCCGACGCGGGCAAGGCAGGCTACGAAGAGTTCGTCGCTGAGTTGCGCAAACGCGGCATCACCGTCGCCACGGGAATTTTTCAGGCGCACATGGCCGTCGAGCTTGTGAACGACGGCCCCGTGACGATTCTTCTCGATTCAGACAAAACTTTCTGATGCGCCAGGCGCAGAGGAGGGAAGC
>JBEKJW010000303.1:0-9780 GCA_050011035.1 Candidatus Acidiferrales bacterium | reverse complement strand
TGATTCGCCGGTCCTTGGTCGCCTTGATATGCCGCGCAGACCATACGTTGCACATGCCGGTGTCCGCAGTGAAGATCGCGTCGGGTGCCGCGACTTCGCTCAGCACCGCTGCCACGGGCTCCGGATGCATGGGCCTGCGTGTTCCCACATGATCGACGTACACATTCATTTTTCGAAGCTTCTCTTTGTGCTTCCGAAGCGTGGTGTCCAGATATTCGCGGTTTTGTTTTGTGTCCAGCAGCGGCAGAAGCGCTTGCAGCGTCTCGCGCACATCGCCCCAAATTCCAAGATCGAGTCTGCTTCGCCGCCCTAAACGCTCAACGCGGATGTCGATTTGCGCGATCTTGGTCTTCGTCGGCAGGAATTTGTCGTACGGAAAATCGGTGCCGATGAGCACCAGGAGATCGCATTCGTGGATCGCCTCGTAGGCCATGCCGAAACCGATCATTCCGGTCATGCCCACATCGTAAGGATTGTCGTATTCGACGAAGGGCTTTCCGCGGTAGGAATGCGCGACTGGAGATTTCACTTTCTCGGCTAGCGCCACGACCTCATCGTGAGCGCCGTCGCATCCGATTCCGCAGAACAGCGCAACCTTGTTGCTGGAGTTGATCAGTTCCGCCAAACGCGCCAAGTCCTTTTCGCCGGGACGCACGGTCGGCCTGCGACGGACCAAAGAACGGGGTGCGCTCTCCGGAGGTAGATCCGCGGCAGCAATGTCACCGGGCAGCACGACCACGCCAACTCCGCCTTGTCCAATTGCGCTCTGCATCGCGGAATGAAGAACACGCTCGAACTGCAGCGGGTTCGAGATCAGCTCGCAGCGGAGCATTGCTGCGATGCGCATCGAAAAGGCCGTTGATCAAGTGCAGGTTGCCGGGGCCGCAGCTGCCGCCACAGGCTGCGAGCTTGCCGGTGAGCTGCGCTTCCGCGCCGGCCGCGAACGCGCCGGCCTCTTCATTGCGGACATGGACCCATTTCACTTTGGTGTTGAGCCGTAGTGCATCCGTCACCGGATTCAAGCTGTCGCCCACTACGCCGTAAATTCTTTCGACGCCGGCCTCGGCGAGTCTGCGAACCAGTTCATCGGCAATTCTATGTGGCATTTTTTCCGCCTCCCTTATTTGTTCGTGTCCGCCAGAACGATATGAATTCGATTCAGCGCGGCAAAGCGCTCCTCATGCTGCCGCGATTTGTGGCTATTTCGATTGCACGTTCGGATGCGCAGCCGATCCCGTCTCGCGGAGGAAGAAACTTACCACGATCGCCAGAGCACAGCAGGCGACCCAAAAGAATGCGCCCTTCTGAAAATGCAAGTGCAGGTTCATCGAGTTTCCGATGCCTTTACCGATGTGCTTTGCGTACACCGGGCCTAGAAATGCGGTAATGCCGAAGACGAGGAAGTTGATCCCGCCCGTCGCGCTTCCCTTCACATTGTCTGGATTGACTTCCTTAATGACGCTGTAAGGAATCATTGCCGCACCTGACGCAATTCCAAACACGAACATCGCGACGTGCGGAGGAATTGGGAGGATTTTCAGCGCGAGCTGCGTGGCGGCCAGAATCATTACCACCGCGCTCCCGATGATCACCGGCTTTCGTCTGCCTATGCGGTCCGAAAGCCATCCAAGAAGTGGACACCCGACAACCCACCCGAGTGGAACCATAGAGGCGATGAGCACTGCGTTGTGATAGGAAAGTTGCAGGTCTTTTTGAAATGCAGCGACGCCCCAAATCATGTCTCCAATCGTCGTCGGCGCGAACAACAGTCCGGCCACGATTCCGCAGAGATACGATTGAGGATTCGAGAAGACAATTTTGTAGGGCTTCAGGATCGAACCGATCCCTCCCTCTTGTGTGTGCGGCCCAAATTGCTCCCTGGGAGTCGCCAAGAACGACAACGCGGCCACCGCGAGGATGATCACTCCCAGGCCGATCCAGAGGGCGTGCACGTTCATACCGTGTTCGATCATCGGTCCAACGACCGACTGGCCCGCGGAACCGCCGAGCATTCCAACGCACTGAGTGATGCCAACTGCCGTTGCGAAGTAGCGTGCGGAAAATCCGTGCGCAGCGAGATAAACAGCGCCGGTGAACGCGAACGCCGAGCCCGCGCCCTGGAGCAAACGCCCAACATCGCCTGCCATCACCGAGCCTCCGCTGAAGAAGAGGCATCCGATCCCCAGGATCGCAGCGCCGACAGGAACCGTGCGCTTGGCTCCCAAATGATCCAGCGCCGCTCCGGCTACCAGGCTCATCGTCGAGTAGGTGTAATAGTAGGCGCCGAGAATCGCGCTGATGCCGAGGGCCGTGGTGTGAAACGACGATTCCAGCTCTGGAATCATCACGGCCGGACTCGACCTCACTGCATACTCAAGGAAATAGAAAACGACCGTGAAACCCCAGGCGATCATGAACGCACGTGACTGGGTTCCGGTCTGCTTTTGGTCCAATCCGAGTGTGGCCATCGTTTGGCGAACCTTTCGCCGCGAGGAAATGAAATGAACCGTCAACCAACGACGCTCCGTTCATCCTCGGCTCCCTGTTTAGTGCGACCTGCGAACAGGCAGTCGCGGTACCATTACGCATTTCATGGCCCAAGTAGGGTTGCGTTTAGGGTGGTGAAAAATAGTGGTTTAACCGAACCCGGCGGGAATGGGGACAAACTGTGTTGTTAGCATGTTCGCGCGTGCGCAAATATTGACACCTCCCCGCGGCAGCTGCCGAACTGTAGCCTGTGATTTTGTTGCCGCGGAAAGTGATCGGTTGCGTTTAAACAAGGACGGCCAAATCAGAAGCTCAAAAAGGTCACGGAAGAATCAAAAAGCATATAATGCGCGCCATGTCGGCCCCGCGACCGAAATCCGACCCGCTCGACGCGCAACTTCTCGTCGACTCGATCCCTGCCCTAATCCATACCTCTAGGCCTGACGGTTACCTCGACTACTTCAACAAGCCGTGGCTGGAATATCTGGGCGTCACTTTGGACAAAGTGGCAGGGTGGAATTGGACGAATTTTATTCACCCTGAAGACGTCGACGGAATCGTGGCCCAATGGCGGGCCTGCCTAGACAGCGGAGAAATCTTCGAGTACGAAACTCGCGTCCGCAATGCGAACGGAGATTACCGCTGGATGTTCCATTCGAAGGTGCCGCTTCGAGACGAACGCGGCAGCATCGTCAAGTGGTACGGATCGAGCATGGACATCGAGCAGCGCAAACGAGCCGAGAAAGCGTGGCAGCGGAACGAGTTCTATCTTGCTGAAGGCCAGCGTCTTGGCCACATGGGAAGCTGGGCTTTCGATCCCGACGGATTCGACTACTGGTCTCCGGAACTGTTCCGAATGCACGGTCTCGACCCTGCGGGCAAAGCGCCGAGCGTTCAAGAATATTTGAGTTTCATCCACCCACACGATCAGGAAGCCATGGCTCATCTGATCGATCAACTGGTGGGCGAAGGTGCGCCCTTGGACGCCACCAAGCGCATCGTGCGACCCGATGGCGAGGTCCGCTACATTCGTTGCGTGGGTGTCCCCTACGCCGAGGGCGAAGTCCCTAAAAAATACGTCGGCAGCGCCATAGACGTCACCGAGCACGAGCTTCTGACCCAGGAGCTCCGACGGCGCGAAGCCTACTTGGCCGAAGCCCAAAGACTCAGCCACACCGGCAGCTTCGGATGGAAAGTCTCTAGCGGACAGATCGTCTGGTCGGACGAGACCTTCCGAATCTTCCAATGCGATCCCGGTACGAAACCGACGCTGGAATTTATCCTCACTCGAGTTCATCCGGAGGACCGTGAACTGGTGCAGCAACAAATCGACCTAGCATCACGTGAAGGCAACGCTTTTGATTTCGAGAATCGACTACAAATGCCTGACGGGTCGGTGAAGCATCTCCGCGTGACTGCTCATCCGTCGCAGGACAGCGAGGGCAACCTCGAGTTCGTGGGCGCAGTGACCGATATCAGTGAGCAGCGCCAGGCGGAAGCAGACATTCAAGCCAGAGAGATTGAGCTTGAACAAATGCTGGACCTCTCGTCGCAACAGATTGCAGTGTTTGGAGCCTGCGGCGAACGCCTTCATGCCAATCGCATCGCGCTCGACTATATCGGCATGAGCCTTGAAGAGTGGCGGCGAACACCCGGGAGCTTCTTTCAGCCCGGTTCGTTCATTCATCCGGACGACCGGGAACGAGTGGGGCGGGCCTATTTCGATGGGAATCACTCGGCCGGCTCCGTTTATGAGCTGGAGATGCGGATACGAGGAGCGAATGGGAATCATCGTTGGTTTCAGGTTCGTTACAATCCGCTGCAGGACGACAAGGGACAAGTGAAGCGTTGGTATGTCGCGTCCACGGATATTGATGAGCGTAAGCAGGCTGAAGAGCGGCTCCGGCAGGAAAACGTCGCTCTACGCGAAGAAATCGACAAAGCCTCGATGTTTGAAGAAATCGTTGGAACATCTCCTGCATTGAAAAGCGTGCTTTCGCTTATCTCCAAAGTTGCGCCGAGCGATTCCACGGTTCTCATCACGGGTGAAGCCATGAAAAAGGCGCTTTCACGGGCGCGATTCAGCAACGCATAGGCCGATTCGAGCTAGCAAACGGCGGAACGCTCTTCCTCGACGAAGTCGGAGAGCTTCCAGCTGTGACTCAGGTAGCGCTGTTGCGCGTCTTGCAGGAGCACGAGTTCGAGCGTGTCGGTGGCAGTCGCACAATCCGCGCTGACGTCCGAGTGATCGCGGCCACCAATCGTGACCTGCAGGCTGCCATCGATGCGGGCGCCTTCCGAAGTGATTTGTTCTATCGGTTGAACGTGTTCCCGATCGACATTCCTGCCCTCCGAGAACGGGAAGAAGACATTCCCTTGCTCGTGGAATACTTCGTCGATCGCTATGCACGAACGGCCGGCAAGAAAATAAAGACCGTCAACAAAAAGACGCTCAAGTCGCTGCAGTCCTACCCGTGGCCCGGGAACATCCGCGAACTGCAAAACGTGATCGAGCGTTCGGTCATACTCTGCGAGACGGACATTTTTTCGGTCGACGAAAACTGGTTGCCGCAGCCCCCGGCGATGACATCAGAGACAAAACGGCAAGCTGAACTTCCTCGCAAACTCCTCGTGCAAGAGAAAAACATGATTGAGGAGGCGTTGAAAGATTCCCGCGGGCGCGTGTCAGGACCCACGGGCGCTGCGGCGAAGTTGGGCATACCGCGGTCGACGTTGGAATCGAAGCTCAAGTCGCTAAAGATCAACAAGAATCGCTTCAAGGTTTGAGTGCGTCGAGCGTGCGCAACTCAGTTTTGGAGTTTGGCGTACTCCGTTTTGGCTTGCCGGTAAATGGGAATGCCGGAGTCGGCGTTCTTCCACAGATCCAGGAAAGTCTTGTAGGACTTTCGCGCGGCGACTTCATTCCCCAGCATCTTCTGCGCGCGGGCAAGCTGCAGCCAGGCCAGCGGTCCGATGACGTGTCTGACGCTAAAACCTTGATTGTCGATCTGCTTTTGGAACTGAGCCGCGGCCGATTGGCCATCGCCAAGCTCGAGATACGCGAGTCCGCGGATGTAGGCGGGGTACACGTAGTCGAACACTCCTGTAAACGCCAGATCGTACTTGGCGGTTTCGCGGAGCAGATCGATGGCTGTCGCAGGATCGTGTTCCTGCAGCTTGACCGCGGCGCGGATGAGGGGAATGAAGTAATGCTGTATGAGCGTGTCGTCGGGCCTTTCGGCGCTGACCTCGTCAGCGAGTTTACTGGCTTCGTCTGTTTGACCGGATCGCGCCAGCGCGAACGCCAGAGCAATCTTGCTATTACGATCTAACGGCCCTGCCGCTACTTTGCTTTCGTAGCGGCGCGCTTGCGCGTCCATTCCGACTTCGGCATTCTCCATGGCCGACAGGATCACCCACCAGTCACCGTTGCCAGCCTTCGCGGTTTGCCCCAGAGCTTGCTGTCGCAGCTGCTCTGCGGAGTGAAAGCGCCCATGCTGAATCTCGATCAAAGAATGCTCATGCAGGAAGTCTTCTCGATACTTGCCTCGCTCCTCCTCACTAAGGATCTTTTCGACGTTGTCCCGGTCGCCGCTGGCGAATGCCACAATCAGTCTTTCCCGCCGGATTAATGAATTGTCGAATTTGAGGGCGTCCGCTTTGGCGAGCCATGACTTTGCATCGTTGAATCTGTTTGCATACCTGATGGACTGAATCGCGCTACCGAAGTAATAAGGGCTTGGCCGCAAACGTGCAGTTTCGGCCGCCTCGTCAGCAGCTCGGTCGGGCTGGCCGAGGTGGACGAATGCCTACCTGAGGTTGACGTGAGCGAATACGTCCCGAGGAAATAGTTCCAAGAAACGAAGGTCAGAAGAATATTCCTTCTCCCAATCGCCGATCACATTGCTGTAATAGGTGACTTCTGCGCCGAGCCGGTCCTTTTCGGTCAATCGGTCTCGTAGTTGGTACGCACGCGTGTAGGAAGCTTCCGACAACTCCGTCTTGCCAAGAAAAAGGTAGGCCGCGCCCATGCGCGCATGCGCTAACGCAAGGTTGGGATCAAGTTCGATAGCTCGCTGAAAGAGTTTGAGCCCTCCCTCAGCGTCGCCGGCCAGGGCCAGCTTGTGCCCTTGGGCGGCGGCTTGCAAAGCCTCGAGCGAAGGGCTGAGCGCCGTTTCGAGCGGCTGATTGAAGCGCGTCAGCGAATCTGCGGGCTCCCCAAGCCTTGCGCGAAGGCGCGCGGCTGCGACTCCTAAGGCGTGCACGATTTCATTCCGCCCATCGGTGTCCACCTGTTCTTTTGCCAAGGTCGCTCCCGACCCACAGTCGAGTGCCCGCAACTCCAAGATATAGCCGTTCCCGACATCAGCAATCGCTTGAGAAATCACCAGTTTACTGTTGGTGTTGACGCATACCTGACAAGCAATTACCGATGTCAACTTTGTTGTCCGCGGGAGGTTGAGTTGCGCCAACCCCCAAGAATTTTGTCGTTGCCCAAGACATTCAAATAGGGCGACTGATCCACTTCGTCGCGTAAAGCTACGTCTAGGGCGTCGTCGAACACCGGATCGCTGGTCTCGTTTGTGAGATCGGCGAGAACGATGGTGTCCGTCGACGAGATCACCACCCGGTAGCGGTGACTCCAGTACAACCAGAAGGCCGCAGCGAGAACGACCGACACTGCCGCCCCCGCGAACCATTGGCGCAGCTGCAGACGAGGTAGCGGCGACTTCGAAACATTCGAGCTGGTTGGAGAGTCCTCGGGTCGTGCGTCCGTCTCTGAGAGCTCGCTGCCAGCATCGGGAAGCGTGGCATGTTTCTCGATATCTCCCGGTTCCGCCGTGACGGTTACACGCTCCGTGAACTGGTATCCCTTTCGGGCGATGGTGACGATCAAGCGGCTGTCTTCTGAGTTGTCCCCGAGCGCCTTGCGCAAGTGGGAGATGTATTGCGTGAGGTTTCCCTCCTCCACAAAGGCGTTGCCCCAAACCGCTTGTAGCAATTCTTCCTTCGTCACCAGGCGATTGGGGTTCTGCAGCAGGAAGTGAAGGACGTCGAAGGCCTTAGGCGTGAGAGAGACCGCTGAATCGGCGCGAAAGAGAGTGCGCTTGCTGGAATCCAGAGAAAAGACGCCGAAACGGTATAAATAACCGTTAGCTAGGTTCGTCACGTTTTCTCTATTTAAATTGCCCATCGTAAGAGGCATTTCGAATGACCTGGCTCTGATCCCCAAAGCCGTCCTGGAAGGCCGAAGGCCCCCGCAAGGCGAGAATTCGGAGTTTTTCATACTTTTTCAGGGTTTCCTGAAGGACTTCCCCACTTACTTTCCTCAGAATGCGCCCTGTCAAGGGCGCGATTTGCCTCGGAAAAAAGTTCGGAGCAGCCGCGACCTCGGCGTCACCGAGAGGTCGCTTCACTTCAGCTTCGAACTGAGCCGACGGATTGTAAAGTGCGCGGGGTGTCCGTGCAAGTTGGATGCCCGAATCCAGATGGGTCGTTTCCGTTCGTCGTGAAGGCAACGAAGCGAATCGCTTGATCGCGAACGTTATATCAGGCTTGGGTTTATGCAGACTCACAGGCAGTTGATCGAGACGGACAGCATGCTGTCAGTGGCGTCGATCGCATTTGGAGGCGTTGGCTTGTTTGCCGAAATTTCGACAATTGGCGAGTTTTCATCAGTCGCTGCCGGAATTAGATGACTCGTTTTCAGCAGCTTACGAATGGATAGCCAACTGCTAGTTTCGAGCCGACTGCCGTTTCACGCGGAGTTCGGATGCTCAAAATACACAGGAAAGTCAACGGCAGCATCCGTTTTACGCTCAGCGGCCGGATCGAAGCGGCAGACACCGACGAATTGCGAAGGCTCCTTGAATTGGAGAGCGCCGGCAGCCCGATCGCCTTGGATTTGAAAGACGTAACGCTCGTAGACCGCAATGCAATCAAGTTTCTGATCGACTGCGAAGCGGGCGGCATCAAGCTCGAGAATTGCCCGCCTTACATCCGCGAGTGGATTGAGAGGGAATGCGGGCGGCCGAGGCGAAAAAACAGATGAACGCTGGCACTTACAAACTGGAAACCAGGGAGCTAGTCCATGGGCTTGAATAGTCTCACCTATCCTCTTCAGTACGACGAGCGAAGGCCTGGGATGAATCAGCAGATCACGCTCGGTATCGACCGAACCGACGAACCGGTAAAACCCGAGTCTGCTTTCGAAGGGATCATTGGGAGGAGTTCGTGTCTTCGCCGTGTGCTGCAATTGGTCGAAACCGTCGCGCGAGGAGATTCGACGGTGCTCTTGCTGGGAGAGACCGGCACAGGCAAAGAGCTTATCGCGCGCGCGATTCACGGTCACAGTCCCCGCAAGGCGCGACCATTCGTGAAACTAAACTGCGCCGCGATCCCTACAGGGCTTCTCGAGAGCGAACTTTTTGGACATGAGCGCGGATCGTTCACTGGCGCGATCGCTCAGAAGATCGGGCGGCTCGAGCTGGCGCACCAGGGTTCGTTGTTCCTGGACGAAATGGGAGACATCCCTCTTGAGCTGCAACCGAAGCTCCTTCGCGTTTTGCAGGAGCGCGAGTTTGAGCGCCTGGGAAGCACTCGGACGCAAAAAGTCGACGTGCGCATAGTGGCCGCCACTCACCGCGACCTGGAAGGAATGATTCTCGAGAAACAATTTCGGAGCGATCTCTACTATCGGGTGAATGTTTTTCCCATCCAGGTTCCTCCCTTGCGAGAGCGCCCGGAAGACATTCCGCTGTTGGTGGAGCATTTTGTAAAACAAGCCACACAACGGATGGGCAAGACGATTGACGCAATTCCGTCGGAGACCGTCGATGCGCTGATTTGTTACCGGTGGCCCGGGAACATCCGGGAGCTCGAAAACGTAATCGAGCGCGCGGTAATTTTAAGTCCCGGCCCTGTATTGCGGCTCTCTCCGCGGGATTTGAAATCCCAGATCATGCCCGGCCATAGCAGGGACCGTCATCAAACGCTGGAAGAGGTCGAGCGCAACCACATCCTCAAAACGTTGCGAGAAACCAGCTGGGTGCTGTCTGGGCCCGGCGGCGCCGCAGCTCGCCTGGGATTGAACCGTTCGACGCTCTATTTCCGAATGAAGAAGCTCGGTATCGCGCGAAGCGTTGATTCACGCCCCGACCGCCAAAAAATCGTGGTGGTGGCACGAGATTAAGAAGGAGCCCTCGGTTCAACCGATCGTCAGTCGCAGCGGGGCTTTTTCCGAGGCTGGATCTACGAGCAAGCAATAGCGTCAGGCAAACGGAGTTGAAATGA
>JBEKJW010000302.1:0-5725 GCA_050011035.1 Candidatus Acidiferrales bacterium | reverse complement strand
GTACCCGGAGGCAGCTTACCCGTCAGGTCCGCCACCATCGTGCGCTCTAGGCCGGCCGGGAAGCCCATGTCGTCGATCACGTTCACCCATTTGCCTGAATCGTCCTGCGCCTCCACGTACGGCGGGATCGGCACGATGCCCGCTTGCCACGCCGCATACATCGAACTCGCGCTGAAATAATCCGTCCAGCCGTCCATCAGTAGGCGCAGCGGATTCTCAGGTTCCCACTGGCCCAAATCCAATTCGATCCAGTGCATCGGCGCGAATCCCGCGTACGGCAGTTCGCCGCCGAAATTCGTTACGTATTTTTTGTCGCGCTCCGCGATCAGCGGCGAAATGTTGTGATTCTGATCGTCCCACGCTCCCGCCGGCGGCCGCGCGCCCTGCGCCGTAATCACTTTGAACTGCGGAAACGGCGGCTCGCTCATGAACCGCTCGTTGGGATAAACCTCCACATCCGCCGGGTGATCCACCGCAATCAGCCGCGCCTGATCGAGGTAATCGAGTTCCTCCATCGGCTCAACCATCTTGAACTCGAATTTTCCGTCCTTCGCCTGCAGCGACGCGCCTTCGACCTTCATGTACTCGTCCGGGTCCGGCATGTTGCGCTTGTCCGGCGCCACCCAGTGGCCGACGATTCCCGGACCCAGCATGTCGCCGAGAAATTCGTACTTGTCGCCGTTCCACGCGAACACAATCGGGCACGAACTGCCGCGCCGGTCGATCTCCGTCACCACTTCATTTTTGTGCGCGGGAATTTCCAGTTCATCCTGCAGCACGCCCGTCGGCCACAGCATGCGAATCACGTCAGCCTGCCGCTCCACGCCGAGTCCCGCCACGATCTGCGCCGGCCCTTGCCCCAAATATCCTGACGAGCCCGCCACTTCCCATTTCTGTTGCAGCGCGCCGGCGTACATTTCCACTTTCGTGCCGATGCCGGTGCGATTGTCCGCCTCGCCCCTCAAATCGATCCGCACCCAGTTGTAACGGTCTCCGCCGTCGTTGCGCAGCAGCACCGGCGGCAAGCCGGCCTGCGTGATCAGAAGTCCCACCGAACCGTTGCCGTCGAAATCAAACGCCACAATTCCACGCGGCCGGTGCAGCACCACTTTGTCGAGCCCCACCGCGGCCGTCACGTCGCGAAATCCCGCCGCTCCTTCATTGCGGAGCAGCACGATGCGTCCTTCGCCGGTGAACGATTCGCCCACCGCAACCAGATCGACCCAGCCGTCGTTGTCGTAATCCACCGCGGCAACGCCCCAGCCGCGCATCCAGTCCAAATCCGGCAGGTCCACGCGCTCGAACGATTTCCCGTCGACGTTCTTCCACAAACTCAGCCCCGGCGTGCCCCAGTGCGTGAACGCAAAATCCATCCAGCCGTCTTTGTTGAAATCGAGTGCCGCCACGCCCGCCGTCGGCCCCGGCATCTCGCTGGACCACGGCGACATCGCCTTGAACGCGCCCTCGCGCTGGTTCAGAAACACGCTCGGTGTCTTCGCCAGCCCCGTCACAACGAAATCGATTGCGCGATCGTTGTTCACATCGCTCGCAATCGCGCCCACCGAAGCCGCGCTACCCGCGAGCCCTGTCTGCGTCGTCCACTCCGTGAAAGTTTTGTTCCCGTTATTGCGCCACAGCACATTGCCCGGCGCCGGCTGATCGGCAGGAAAGTCGAACGGTTGCTTCGGATCGCCCAGCGGGAAATTGTTGAACCGCGTCACGTAAAGATCCACGTCGCCGTCGTGATCGTAGTCGATGAACGTCACGCCCATCGCCAGCGGGTCAGGGTTACCTTGCGACGTCGGATCGTTCGTGATCCCCGATTCCTCCGTCACATCCTTGAACGTCCCGTTGCCTTCGTTATGAAACAGCGCCACGCGCCCGTCGACCGTCACCGCCAAATCCGGCTTCAAGTCGTTATCGAAATCGCCGACGGTGCAGCCCATCACCCGGCCTTTGATTTCGAGCTTTGCCATGCGCGTCACATTTTCGAAATAGCCGTGGCCCAGGTTTCTGTAGAGTCCCGCGTTGCCTTTGCCGTCCGCGTCCGCGAGGAAAATGTCCGGCTTGCCGTCGCCGTCATAGTCAATCACACACGCGCCGCCGCCGAAGAATCGCGCCAGCGCATCCGGCGCTGATGCAGCGTCTGTCGCCGGTTTTGCAGCGCGGCGCACCGGACGTGCGCCGGGCTTTGCTCCTGCCGCCGGCGTATCCGGCTGCGGATCGGCCGCGGCAATCTCCGCCGCTGTCGCTACCGGAAATCCCGAGCCCACCACCGTAGCGAACTTGACTGGCATCGCCGGGGGCACTGGCTCCGGCGCCGGCTGCATAATCTCGGCCAGCGAATATTTCCCCTGCTCGCCATAGATGAAGCTCACCGGCTTGCCAAGCTTCGCCGCCGTCATATGTTGGAACCGGTCGAAATGATCTTTCGCGTGTGCTGTGTCGCCCGACCGCTGCAGCGCCTGCGCCAGCCCGAACTCCGCCGACACTTGAAACGGATTCAGCGCCGCGGCTTTCTGAAACGCCGCGATCGCCTTTTTGTAATCCTGCTGCTGCGCGTAGATCAACCCCATGAAGTACTGCGTGTCTGCGTCGTAAGGATCGATCGCCGCCACCTTCTGAAAGTCCGCAATCGCCGCATCCGGGCTGCCGTTCGCCTTTTCCAGCAAGCCCAGGTTGAACCACGCGCGCGCATTCCGTGGATCGCGCTCGGCGGCTTTCTCGAGCAGTTGCCGCGCATCGTCGAATCGCTGCATGTTCAGGAGCGCGATGCCCGCGTTCAGGCACCCCACGTCGCTGTTCGGATCGAGAATGCACGCTCGCTGAAATTTCCCCAGCGCCGCCTCGAACTGTTGACGGTTCATAAGCGCCACGCCGAAATTGTTTTCGCGGATGATCTGCGCCTGTAGCTCGCGCGCGTGCTTCTCTTCTTCCGTAGCGTCGTCGGATTTCGTGACAGGCTTTCTTGCGGCGGAGTGTGCTGCGTGCCGCGCGGGCGGCGGAGTCGCAGCCGGTGCGGCGGGCGGATTTTGCTGTGCGGGTTGCTGGTCCTGCGCCGCGGCAGGTGCGGATAAAACTGCGGCGACGATCGCGCCTGCGAGGAGCTGCGAAAAACTGTTCATTCCGTTCGCTATTCTACCGTTTCGCGAGCGGATTCGCAGAAATACTGCCGGTGCCTTCTTTCACTGTGACGATCTGGTCCGCGCCGATGTTCTTCAGCATGTCGATCTGCCCGCTCGGCCAATGAATCTCGATCGCGTCGGCTTGCGTATGCCCGGCCAGGCCAAACGTCAGCACCAGCTCGCTCGACGACATGTAGCTCGACCCGCTCACCAGCGCCTTCGATTGAACGTCGCCGCCCGCGGTCAGCTTCACCACCGAGCCGATCCCGTCGCGATTCGACTTCGTCCCCACCAGCTTGATGCGCAAGCTGTGGTTCGTCGCGCCCACGTTCTTGAAAAGCGCCGGCGATCCGCCGTTCACGCCGACCAGAACGTCGAGCGCGCCGTCATTATTGATATCGCCGTACGCTGCACCCCGCGCCACGCGCGGTGACGCAAACGCCGCCCCGGAATTCTGCGTGACCTCCGCAAACTTTCCGTTTCCAAGGTTGTGGAAGAGGTGCGGCGGTTCCGCATAACGCACCCGCGGCTGCACGCGCTCGATTGCATCTTCGATGTGTCCGTTCGCCACATACAAATCCAGCCAGCCGTCCAGGTCGTAGTCGAAAAAGAAGCAGCCGAACCCGAGCGTGAGCAGGGAATTGTGCCCCACGTCCGACTGCGGCGCTTCATCGACGAAAAGTCCGTTGTGCTCGTTGTGGTAGAGCGCCAGCATCTGATTCGAAAAATTCGTGATCACCACGCTCGGATAGCCGGATCGGTCGTAGTCTCCTGCATCCACGCCCATCCCTGCGCGCGCGATCCCATCCTCGCTGTAGCCGATGCCGGCCGACACTCCCTTCTCGCTGAACGTTCCATTGCCGTTGTTGATGTAGAGTTTGTTCGGCTGCGTGTCGTTGCTCACCAGAATGTCCGGCCAGCCATCCTGATTCGCGTCAAACGTCACGATGCCGAGGCTCTTTGAACTCGTGTCGTAAAGTCCGGCTTTTTGCGTCATGTCCTGAAACGTGCCATCGCCCTTGTTGTGCCACAGCCGCAGCGACGTGCCCTGATACGCTTCCGGGGTGCAGTACGATTTATTTTTGCCGTCGAGGTTGCAGTAGATGTCTGTCTCCGGAGTCCACTGCACGTAATTCGCGACCACCAGATCCAGCTTGCCGTCCCGGTCGTAATCCACCCACGCCGCGCTGGTGCTGAATTCGTTCGGCCCCTGCAGGCCCGCTTGCTTGGTCACATCCGTAAATGTGCCATCCCCGTTGTTCTTGAACAGCCGGCTCTGTCCCAATCCCGTTACGAAGATGTCGTCATAGCCGTCGTTGTTGTAGTCGCCCACCGCCACGCCCATGCCAAACATTTCCACGGCGAGTCCGGCCTTCTTCGTCACATCGGTGAACGTCCCGTTGTGATTGTTGTGGTAGAGCGCCAGTGTCGTGTGCTTCGCCACATGCCCCGGAAAATCCGACCCGTTCACGAGCAAGATGTCTTGCCAGCCGTCGTTGTCGTAATCGATAAACGCAACGCCCGGCCCCATCGTTTCCGGCAGCCACTTCTTCCCGAACGCGCCGTTGTTATGCGTGAAATGAATTCCCGCTGCACGTGTGATGTCTTCGAAATGCACCGCGGACGTGCGTGCCTTCTGCTGAGCCTGCGCGCCGATCTCGCCCATCGAAATCGCCGCCATCGCGCTCAACGCGCATACGACTGCACTCGCCGTTGTTTTCCGTCCGGTCATTTCGCCTCTAGGGAGTTCCCGGCTTCAATTCGCTCGCCGTCGTATGAACCGCCGGTGTTGCCGCGCGCGCCATGTTCTTTATCGCGGCCTTCGTCTTCGGTTCCGCCGCCGCGATCCGCTCGACGTCACGCGCATCGATGTGCTCATGAATCGGCTGCCGTTCGTTGTTGTCGAAGGGATGGATGCGCAGATACGGCCCGTTCAGCGCCTGCGCGGATTCGTCCGCCTTAAACCGCAAATACCGTTTCTGAAAGTCCGCCGCCACGTCCGGCTCGAGGTCTTCCGGGTCGATCGCAATCGTCTGGTTGAATTGAGCTAGCGCGTCGTTGTACTTGCGCTGCAGGAAATAAATTCGTCCCAGGTCGTCGTGCACCACGCGATCCTTCGGATATTGAGACAACACATCGAGCAACCGCGGAATGGCCTCGTCGTAATGTCCTTCCTGCCGCAGCGCGCGTGCGTAGAAATAATTCGTTCGCGCCAGATGCGGGGTGATCGCCAGGGCCTTACCGAGCACGTCCAGCGCGGCCGGAATATTTCCTTCCTGCACGCGCACTCGCCCAATATTTGTCCATCCGTCCGGGTTCTTGGGATCGATTTGCGTGATCTTCTCGAACGCGCCCGCTGCTCCCGTCAAATCACCTTGCAGGAAAAGTCCGATGCCGTAGTCGTTCCACCGCGTCCAATCTTCGCTCTTCAGGTCGAATTGCGGCGCCGGCTCCGGCGCGTTCGCTGCCAGCACCGTAACATCCGCCGTATTTGTCGCCATTGTCACGATCGGCGGCGAAGGAATTCCGTTCGCGCCGCCGGGCAAATGCTTCGGATCGCCCGTGAACACGTAATGTGAGTCGTCATAGTTCGGTGCAAT
>JBEKJW010000301.1:0-6739 GCA_050011035.1 Candidatus Acidiferrales bacterium | reverse complement strand
ATGAGATCCGCGACGCTGCCGGGCAAAATGTCGCTGAAAATGCCGAAGCCCGTGCGCACGACGGTTTTTGGCCGCGGCTGCCAGGCGATGGCGGTGCGCGGTTGCAGGATCGCGAAGGGCGTGGAGGAAAACAGGCTGCCGAGGCCGGTACGAATCGTTTGATCGAGCGGCTGGTTCACGTCGTGCGAGATCGAGGAGAACGCGCCGTCAAGCCGCGCGACCTGGTCGTGCGGGTTTAGGGGATTTGAATTGAATGTGTCCCGCAAACCGAACGTCCAGGTGAGCGTGGAGGTAACTTTCCAAGTGTCCTGCGCGTAGAAATCAAGATTCAAAAAGTTGAAAGGCTCATTCCGCGTTGTAGGAAACGTCTGCGTCGCCGTGGATGCCACGCCATAAATGAACTGCGGCAGCGTGGCGTAGGCCACCAGCGGCACGTTGCCTTCGCCGAAATCATAATCGTTCAGCAGAAATACCCGAATGTTCGTGCCGAACCGGAGTTCGTGCGCGCCGCGACTCCAGGCGAGATTGTCGTTAATAAAAAAGCGCGTGGCGCGGCGGCCTTGCACCCAGGTGTTGTTGAGGCCTCCGATGGTCGTGAACGGCGCGTTGGCTCCGCTTCCTTCAAGGACGATGGGAAACGCGGCAAGCGTCTGCGAAAAATCGCGCGGACCAAAGAGACTGGAGTACCAGGAGAACGCCGGGTTGAAATAGTTCACCAAGTTTTGCGAGAAGACGTGCGTCCAGCCGGCTGCAGCGGAATAGAGCGGCTGCGGAGAGATGGCGTCGAACAGGGAATTGATGGGGTCAGTGAAGGCAGCTTGCAAGCCGGTGTCGCTTTGAAATCGGAGCCATGCGGTGTCATCAGGGCGCACGTTCCAATCGACGCGTGCGGTCTGCACTTGCTCGCGATCGTCGCTCGAATGCGAGACGCCGCGGCGATTCGCGCAGCCATTGCCGTTGGGAGGAGCGCCAGTGGCCGAAGACCCGTCGGAGTTGAACGGGCAGCCGAGAACGGTGAGAGGAGTTCCCGTGGTCGCGCCGTAGAGCGAAAACATTTGTTGGTAAAACGGCACGAGCTGCGGCGCGGCGGGATAGGCAGTTCCCGTCACGGAATCCGTGCCACCAAGAGGCAGCTGTTGCAACACGTATTGCTGAAACGCGGGGCTTGGGACCGTGATGGTATTGAAGATCGGCAGCGCGATACGAACCCACTCCGAATCGAAGAAGAAAAAAAGCTTGTTGTGCACAATCGGGCCGCCGACGCTGCCGCCGAAATGGTTCAGCGTCGATCTAGGTTTGGTGGTAGCAGAACTGGAGTTCGCGAAGTAATCGGAGGCATTGAGCAACGCGCCGTTCCAAAGCTCATAGAGGTTTCCGTGAAACTCGTTTCCCCCCGACTTCGTGACGTAGTTAACCTGTGAAGCGCCGTAACGGCCCTGATCCACGGAGTAGGAAAGCGTGTTGACCGTAACTTCGGCAACGGAGTTAAGCCCGAGTACCAGGTTCGTCGAAAGCCCGCTGTTGAGATTCGTGAGGGGATCGTTGGTTTCGAGGCCATCGACGATATAACCGTTCGAGAGTGCAGGTAGCCCGTTGAATTCCACATTTCCGTAACCGTTGCTGCTGCCGACGAAGTCGTTGCCGCTACCAGCTGTGTTCATGAGCGCGCCTGGAGAAAATTGCAACGGATAGGTGAGGTCGCCGCCGGGATTCGGCAGATTTTCAAGCGAGCGGGCGCTGAGAGTGGTGGACGTGTTCGCATTGTCCGGATTGATGACGGAAGCTTCCGCGCTGACTTCGACGGTTTGTTTGGATTGCGCGACGCGAAGCGTGATGTCGACAGTTTGTTTCTGCCCGAGACCCGCAAAGACGCTGGCCACAGTTTCAGGTTCGAAGCCCTCCGCCGCGGCGGTGACAGTGTAGGTGCCGGGTAGAAGCTGAGGCACGTTGAAACGACCGGCCTGGTCGGATTGCACTTTGCGGGTGAGGCCGGTGTCGTGATTCGTCACAGTGACGCTGGCGCCGGGGATAGTAGCGCCTGTTGCGTCGCTGACCTGACCGAGGATCGCGGCGGTGGTTTCACCTTGCGCATGGATGCGGGATGGAATCGCAAGCGCGCAGATGACCGCGACGAGGGTCAGGAAGGGTGCCCGAAAGGCGCAGGACTGTTTCACGGTGGATCCTTTCGCCTTCGGAGTCAGCTGTGGTTTAGCGCCGTTCTCTCGAATGCAAAAGCATCCTACACTATATGTCGTTAACTATAGTAAACAAATATAGTGTGGCTACGCTGTCGCCAGCCAGACCTTTTCTGCTACTGAGGCGCCGAGCCGGATGTGGCGCCGATCGACGGAGAGCGACACGGTCCCATCGTAGTTACGCGCCTCGACCACCACACGTGCGCCCGGTCGCAGGCCCTCCTGATCGAAGAATTCGAGCAGCTTGCGATCCCGTTCGTAGACGCTGGCGACCGCGTACTTTACGTGCGGGTCGGCTTCGCTCAGCAGACGCATGCCTTTTTTCCGGCGTTCGCCCGGAGTACGCAGCGCGAGGCCGTTGCCATGCGGGCAGGCATCTTTGTGGCCCAGCCGTTCGGCGAGCTTTTTCTCGAAAGCCGGCGAAATGGCATGTTCGAGCCTCTCGGCTTCGTCGTGCACTTCATACCAGGGCAAGCCGAAGATTTCGAAAAGCATGCGCTCCACAAGGTGGTGGCGCACGATGGTGCGCTCCGCGATGGCTCGGCCCTGGGTTGTCAACCGGATACGGCCTGCCTTGTCCGTTGCAACCATCCCGTCTTTCTTTAGCCGTTTGACGGCAAACGTCACGGCCGGACGGGTCACGCCAAGCCACTGAGCCAAGCGCGCGGCGATGACGTCCGAACCATCGGATTCCAGTTCCGCAATCGCTTTCAGGTAGTCTTCTTTCGAAATCGTCAGCATAGGCAAAAATGTGGACCTCCGTGACTGTCCGCAGTTTAGCATCGCGAAACATGCCGTCTGTAGACAGTTCTCGTTTGCAAGGCGCTGTGATTTCGGGGGCCGAGTGGCGAGGGCATCAATCGTTATAGAAAGAAGCAGCCTGCTGCTGCGAGAGGGGCGTCGCCATTGCGATCTGGTGCCAACATTTCACCATTTGCGCAGATGCTGACATGGCGGGCAGTCGGGAATTGCGAGAGATTGGGGCGGAGCCGGCAAAAATGCGGCGTCCGCCACGGGTTGAGGCCTGTGTTCGTTTCGGTCGAGACGCGCCCCGGTTCTCGATGCGCACACACATGATTGAAACGAATGTGGGCCGTTTAAGAGTCGCACTAGAATGAATTCATGTTGCCTATGAGCGTACTTAACCTGCTTCAGCCCGGAGATTGGCTCAGCCTCTACGGGCCATTTGTTGGCCTCGTGGTGATCATCATTCTGGCGATCGCCTGGTACGTGCGCGAGGGCCGCAATCCTGCCCTCGAACAGATCGTTGCTCACAGCGACTTTGGTTCGCCTACGACATTCGCAGGAACTCTGGTCGTCGAGGAAAACCGGATTGGCGAATTCCTTCGGCTCAGTAGAAGCTCGAAAGAATCCCGCAGGTTGCACTTCTGGTATCGCTGGATAGTCGGGGGTGGGCCACAAGCCACTTTCAACGAAGTTGATTTCGACGTGGCGCGACGGCAGGTCAAGTTAGCCAAAAAAGTAAAACAAACCGCGTTTGCGTTTTCAGAAATCGCTGCGATCAGGATGCGGGAAAGAAAAGCGGGGAAGGGCGGGATTTCTTTGTGGTACCTGGAACTGGTCACTCATAAAGGAGAGGCCGTGCCATTCGCGGCGTCCGCGAGCGGCTACAGAAAGGCTTCGTTTGAGCGGAGCGCTGCCGTTGCAAAAACGGCTGCCGCAATCATGTCCGTCCCGGTGCAAGTTGTCGTCGCGGGCAATATCTGGACGTCGGGCTGGCCCCCCAAGAAGCAGGCAAGCGTCGCCTGAACCGTTCGCGGCCGTCGTTTGCCAGGTCCCGCTGAAATGGCTGCCCGATTTCGGTGCGAGCTACCTTCGCTGTACACTCTGCTGCGTTGTAATTCTGGGCCGAGGGTCGCTTCGTGAGCGTTTCGAGAATCTTGCTGGTTGCCGCCGTCGTCGTCGCGTGTGCGGCTTCGGCTTTCGCACAAAAATCCGTTGCGTCCTCCACTCCGTCGCTCGATCCCCAACAAATCAAGTCCATCGACTCGTTCATCGCGACGCAGATGGCTAACCAGAAGATCCCCGGCCTTGCGCTCGGGATCTACAACCGGGGAAAAATTCTGCTGGCCAAGGGTTATGGCCTGGCCAACGTAGAACTCAACGTGCCCGTCAAGCCGGAGACCGTCTTTCAAACGGGCTCTGTCGGCAAGCAATTCGTTTCCGCCGCCATCATGATGCTGGTGGAGGAAGGGAAGATTTCGCTCGACGACAGCCTCGCCAAATATTTTCCGGACGCGCCTGCGACCTGGAAGCCGATCCTCATCAAAAATATGCTCTCGCATACTTCCGGGCTCGCCGAATACGAATCCGACGATCGCACCGGGCCCAACGGGCCTTTCAATATGCGTCTCGATTTCACGGAAGACGAACTGGTCGCCAAAGTTGAGGCGCTGCCCATTGATTCAGCGCCGGGAGAAAAATGGGCTTACCGCAACACGAATTATTTTTTGCTCGGCGTGCTCATTCATAAAGTCACCGGCAAGCCCTACTACGAATTTCTCGACGAAAGAATTTTCAAGCCGCTCGGCATGACTTCCACGCGCCTCGATAACGAGCGCGACATCATGCCCAATCGCGCCGCGGGCTACGAACTGGACGACGGCCAGCTCAAAAATCAGGAGTGGGTCTCGCCGACATTCAACTCCACCGCCGACGGCACGCTGTATTCCAACGTGCTGGACTTCGCGAAGTGGGATGCGGCGCTGTATGGCACGCAGCTGCTGAAACAATCCAGCCTCGATCGCATTTGGACCGTGTATCCGCTCAATGACGGCAAGCCAAATCCCGTCGGTTATGGATTTGGCTGGATGATCGGCAAGCAGAACGACCACCAGCGCATCGAGCACGGCGGGGCGTGGCAAGGTTTTACCAGCAAAATTTCACGGTATCCCGACGACGGTCTCACGATCGTCGTGCTCACGAATCTGGATGCCGAACACGCCGGCCTTGGGCCAGTTCCGCACATGATCGCCGGCTTGGTGAATCCCGCGCTGATGCCGCCCAAGCTCGCGCCCATCGCGGACACGCAGCCTGCGCTTACGGCTGCGGACACGCAGCCTGCGCTTACGGCTGCATTGGCGAAATTGTTGGATCAGTTGGCGGCTGGAACGGATGCCGCTTCCCAGAGCGGGGAGGGGACTGCTACGCGCATCATTCCTGACAGCAAATCCGTCCGGCAGCGGCTCGCGAATCTGTGGCCCGGAGGCACGCTTGCAGTCGTGAAACGCATGCCCGCTCCCAGCCCGGATGACGAGCCGACGTCGGTGTTCCGGCTTAGCAAGGGAGATAAGGCGGTGTTGATCGTCATCGACTCAGCTTCCGACGGCAGGATCTCGCGCCTACGCACTACCGGAGAGAACTTCATGAGGATTGGTTACTACTCAGGCCCGTTCGAATTCGGCGCCTCCATCCTGAGCGAGTTGAAGCAAAAACTTGAAAACGTTACTTGGGCTGAATGGGCGCCGGGCGCAAAGCCGCCTGCCTCGGATGTGCAAGTGTTGCTGGCGTTCGGACCGGTTACTCGCGATCTGATGGAGGGGCTGCCGGACCTCGTGCTGGTTCACACATTGTCCGACGGTTACGAATCCGTGGACATGGACGCCGCCACGGAGCTGGGGATTCGCGTTTCCTTTTCGCCGGGGGACGTGACCGGCAACTCCGATTCGGTGGCCGAGTACGCCGTGCTGCTGATGTTGGCGACGGCGCGCCGCCTCTCCGTTGCACGCGCGGCGATTCGCGATCATGCCATAAAAATTCCCGGTCGCGGCCACACACTCATTGGCGCGAATGTCTGCATCGTTGGCACGGGCAGCATCGGCTCCAAAATCGCTCAACGGCTTCTGACGTTTGGCGTGAATCTCACCGGCGTCGATCTTTCACCGATGCATGCACCGAAATATATTCCGACCACAACGCCGGATCATCTGAAGCGAGCCGTGGCGAATGCGGATTTCGTGGTGCTTAGCGTTCGCGCCATGCCGGACAACACGCACATGATCGACGCGGGCGTTTTTGCAGCGATGAAAAAAGGGGCGATCCTGATCAACATCGCTCGCGGCTCGTTGGTTGACGAAAAAGCGCTATATCAAGCGATCAAAACGGGTCATCTCGGCGGGGCGGGCCTGGACGTGGAGGAACACGAGCCCATTCCGATCGACGATCCGCTTCTCACTTTGCCCGAGGTATTCATCACGCCGCACCAGGCGGGTCTCACGACGCTTAACATCCGGGGGACCGCCGAATACGCCGCCGATGTAATAGCCAAGCTCAGAGCCGGCGAGCCCATTGATTCACAGCTCAACAAACCGCAGGCGCCTCGCCCCCTCAAAACAAAATAATCCATTGGGCAGGTGGTCGACAGAAATCGACACACGCGCCTGCCACGTGAAGCAAAAATATTTCCACGATTATGGCGCAACAGGAGGCTTGTAAATCAGGCCGATGACGATTCCGACGATGGCCCACTGGAGGAAGTAAGCCACAGCCTGTCCCAGCGCGAGTTTCACGCCGATGTTCAGGTT
>JBEKJW010000300.1:0-5359 GCA_050011035.1 Candidatus Acidiferrales bacterium | reverse complement strand
ATGAGATTTTTCGCAGTCTCGGATTCTCCGCCCGCGTAGATCGTGGGGCGTGGGTTCGATACGGGCTTTGGTTGAAGCACCAGATCCTGCACCGAGTAATATTTCCCGGAATACGAGAAGTGATCCTTCTTCCACGCTGAATCGATCACGTCGAGCCATTCGGACGTTCGGGCGTAGCGATCGTCGTGTTCGTCGAACTGCACGCCGTATTTCTTCGCTTCTTCGGCCCACCAGGACGAAACGACATTCAGCGAAACACGTCCGTTGCTGATGTGATCGATGTTGGCGGCTTGCTTGGCGAGCAGCGCGGGCAAGTGAAATGTGGGGCGGACGGCGATCATCAGCTCGAGGGATTTCGTGACGGCGGCGAGAGCGGCGGCGGTGGACCACGCATCGAGAGACGGCGCGTCGACGCCTTTAATGTCGTTGAGATTCAGTTCGGCGACGAGCGTGAGGCCGAAGCCGAAGTCTTCGCTTCGGCGAGCGAGCCGCGAAATGTAATCCCATCCGATGGACATGCGCTCGTCTTCGACGTTGCGCAGCCAGCCGCCAAAAACCGGCATCCAGTAGCCGTAACGCATCAGCGGCGCTCCTTCACGAGATAGTCGACGAGGCGATCGAAGGGATCGAAACCGATCACGCGTGGAGCGTCGGCGACGAAATTGGAAAGCGCGTTGACGTCATAGAAGTAGAGCTGGCCGTCGCGATCGTCGATGGTGTACTCCACTCCGCCGACTTCGATCTGCGCTTCGGCGAAGATTTTTTCGACCGAGGCGATGACATGATCCGGCGGGCGATAGGCTTCGACCCGCAGACCGGACTTCGCGCCTTCGATGACGCAGGTGGTGCTGAGGTCCTTGCCGTCATTCGTCTTGCAGATGTCCATCGGGCAGAGATCGAAAGTGTCGCCGGGGGTGTAGACATTGATGCCGTAGAGATATTTGTAGCCAATGGTTTCAACGCGTGTGATGTGGCCGTCGCGCGCGGGAATATATTCCTGTACGAGCGCCGTGGAATCGAGGCCGAGGCTGATAGCTTCCGCCGCGGCGGCGCGTTCGAGCTGTTCGACAGTATCGAAGCGCACAATGCCGGCGCCACTGCCGCCAATGTTTGGCTTGATGATGATGGGGAAACGGAATCCTTGCGCGGCGGCGGGCGCTTCGGAGACATGATTGATGACGACCGAGCGGGGATAAGGAAGGCCGAGCGACTGCAGGAGCGACAGCTGAAGGGCTTTCGACGTTTCGACGCGAAAGGCGTGGCTACCGTTCACGACGCGGGTGCCGAGTTTTTCCAGGTGCGCGAGATAGCTGAGCGTGTAGAAGATCGCGTTGGCATTGCCGCGCGTCCAAGCCGACGGGCTCATGCGATTAAAAATTAAGCTGAACTGCTGATTGCCGTTTGGCAGGAGGTCGAAGTGGTGCCGGGCGGCGTTGAGCTTGACGAAAGGAACGCCGCGCCGCTCAAGGGCTTCGAAGACCGGCACAAACCAGCGCTGCTGCTCGTAGAAAATGCCGATGGGCCGGTCTGTGGATGACACGGGGGATGACACGCGCGAATCCTCCTGAGTAGTTGCTGTTAGATGCCGAGGGAAGGCGGCGGTTTCGCTAAAGTCCAGGTGCCAGGTACGGAGCGGCGTGCGGCGAATCTGGTGGCATTCCCAGCCGCCTATGGTAACCTCACAACCGCACTTCCCGATGTCAAAAATAGGTAAACCCGCGTCCGCACCTCGAAGCGAACAGGGGAGTTACGGACCGTAAACGGATACGGTCCTGCGAGCGGGAACTTTGAGCCGGTATCTCGGCAAATATCAAGGTTCACAGGTTGTTCAACCGAAAGCGATTCCGCGCGCGAGCAAGGTTCGGCGGGCTGCATTTCGCGGCTTGTAGAACTTGCGCGAGCGTGGCAGGAGCCACTCGATGAGTTTTCTGGCCGCAGCCTTGTTTTCGGACCGGCTGGTCCACCTCACTACAACCGACTTCGTCATCATCGTTTTCTACTTCGGGCTAGTCCTGGCCATCGGTTTCTACCTGAAAGGCCGCTCCAATACCGGCGAAGACTTCTTCATGGCCGGACGGGAGATGACGGCGTGGATCGCGGGGCTGAGTTTCCTTTCGGCGAACTTGGGCGCGCTGGAGCTGCTGGGCTGGGCGGCTTCTTCGTACCAATATGGGATTTTGGCGGCGCACTGGTATTGGATCGGCGCGATACCCGCGATGCTATTCCTCGCGCTGGTGATGATGCCGTTCTACTACATTTCGAAAACGCACTCGGTACCGGGCTACCTGAAGCTGCGATTTGGAGAATCGAGTCGCGCGCTGTCCGCAATTTCGTTTGCGTTCATGACGGTGCTGATGAGCGGCATCAACATGTACTCAATGGCACTGGTGATGCGGCTGATTTTGGGCTGGGACATCAACGTAAGCATCTGGGTGTCGGCGGCGACGGTAGCGGTGTACGTGACGCTGGGCGGATTGCGCTCGGCAATTTTCAACGAAGTGCTGCAATTCATTTTGATTTGGGCCGGCGCGTTGCTGATTCCGATCCTGGGATTGATCGAGGTGGGCGGTTTCCGGCAGCTGCGTGATCGCGTGGCGCAAAACGCGTCGGTGGAATACACGCACATGTGGTCCACGCTGGGATCTTTCACGGGCAACCCGATGGGGATTCACTGGACCGGAATCGTGTTCGGCCTGGGGTTCGTCATTTCGTTCGGATACTGGACGACGGACTTCCTGGTGGTGCAACGCGTTTTGGCGGCGAAGGATTTACGGTCGGCGAAGATGGCGCCGATCATCGGTGCGGCGTTCAAGATGTTCGTGCCGTTGATCGTGATTTTGCCGGGCCTTTTGGGGCTGGCGTTGCTGCCGATGAAACTGCTGCCGGAGAGCCAGGCGATCGCGTCGGGTGGGCACAGTTACAACGAAGTATTGCCGCTGATGCTGGCGCGCTACTGCGGGCCGGGCTTGCTTGGATTGGGAATCACGGCGCTGATTGCGGGATTCATGTCCGGCATGGCCGGGAACGTGAGCGCATTCTCGACGGTTTGGACGTACGACATTTACAAGGCCGTATTCAAAAAGAATGGATCGGACGCGCACTACGTATCGATGGGGCGCTGGTCCACCGTGATCGGCGTGCTCGTAAGCATCGGCACGGCGTATCTGGTGATGAGCTTCGCCAGCATCATGGATTACGTGCAGGCGCTGTTTAGCTTCTTCATCGCACCGTTGTTTGGAACGGTCGTCCTGGGAATGCTGTGGAAGCGAGCCACCGCTGCAGGCGGATTCTGGGGCCTGTTTACGGGTACGGCGTCGTCGATCGGGATGTGGGCGTGGGTAAAGGCCGATCCGGCCGCGCTGCGTTACGTGGCGCTTTCGCCGAACGCGAAAGACATGGCCGAAAACATGTACCGCGCTTTGTGGTCGTGGATTGTGTGCGTGGTGGTGACGGTGGTGGTGAGTTACATGACCAAACCCAAGCCTGTGAGCGAGCTAGCCGGGTTGGTTTATGGCGCAACGAACATTCCTTCGGAAGGCGACTTGCCGCTGTATCAGCGCCCGGTGTTCTGGGCCGTTATGGTTACGATCGTGTTCGTGATTCTGAACGTAATTTTCTGGTGAGGACTTATGCACGGCGACGATTCGATTTCGATTTGGTTTTTCATCGGGATTTCGCTGGTCGTCAATGGCGTGCTGATTCTGGGCGCGGGAGTCTACCAGTACATGAACCCGCCGCTACCGGCGGATCAGGTGGTGCTGTTTCAGTTGCACGCCGGAATCTGGTGGGGCGCGTTGCTGCTCGCGCTGGGGCTCTTTTGGACGATTCGCAACGCGCCGTCGCGCGCGATGGTGGCGAGTAAGAATTAGACGATTTCAGCGTAGAAGAAGGATCGAGCCGCAGGAGTGGTTGTCGATATAGCGCGTGGAGTGTCGGGTCCGGATATTCGCAGGTTCGAGCACGCCGTTTACCTCTGAGGTGGGATTCGACGCGCAGGGCCGGATTGCGGGCGGCTGTGCGTGCGGGCAACGTGCGCGCGAAATTCGAAAGCAAACGAGGACAGGACAGGGATGTCGATTCTGGTGACGGGCGGGGCGGGCTACATCGGGAGCGTGACGGTTGAGCGGCTGCTGGGTAAGGGCGCGCAGGTTGTGGTGCTCGACGATTTGTACCGCGGGCATCGCGAGGCGCTGAACGAGAGCGTGCCTTTCTACGAAGGAAAGGTGGGCGAGCGCTCGCTGGTGATGCGGATCGTGCGCGACCACCGGATCGAAGCGTGCGTGCACTTCGCGGCGCTGACGTACGTGGGCGAGTCGGTGAAAGAGCCCGAGCACTACTTCGAGAACAACGTGGAGCAGGGGATCGCGCTGTTCGGCGCGCTGGTGCAGGCGGGAGTGAAGCGCATCGTCTTTTCGTCGACGTGCGCGACGTACGGCGATCCGGACGAGATTCCGATTCGCGAGACCGAGAAGCAGTGGCCGAAGAATCCGTACGGCTGGTCGAAGCTGATGCTCGAGCAAGTGCTCGACTCCTACGACGTGGCGCACGGTCTGAAGTTCGTTGCGCTGCGCTATTTCAACGCGGCGGGCGCGACGGCGCGGCTGGGCGAGTTGCACGAGCCGGAATCGCACCTGGTGCCAAGCGTGCTGATGGCTGCATCCGGCGAGCGCAAGGAACTGGCGGTTTTTGGCGACGACTATCCGACGCCGGACGGCACGGCGGTGCGCGATTACGTTCACGTCGCGGATCTGGCGGATGCGCACATTCTCGCGCTCGATTATTTGAAGAAGGGCGGCAAGTCCGAATTTATCAACCTCGGCACGGGCACGGGCTACTCGGTGCTTGAAGTGATAGAAGCGGCGCGAAAGGTGACCGGGCAGCCGATTCCGTTCAAGAAGGAACCGCGGCGTGCGGGCGATGCGATCACGCTGGTGGCGGACGCGCGCAAAGCGAAGGCCGTGCTGGGCTGGACGGCTGTGCAGTCGGACATTGCCTCGATTTTGAAATCGCAGTGGGACTGGCGACGGCGCCACGAAAATCCTTTCAAAGCGTAGAGCGAAAGCAGGGAAGCGCGTTTTATGGCACGAAAACTTCTGGGAATCGACATCGGGACGGGCGGCACACGCGCGGTGCTGATCGACGAGACGGGCCGCGTGCTCGGATCGGCGACGGCCGAGCACCAGCCGATTTCCGCGCCGCATCGCGGATGGGCGGAGCAGGAGCCGGACGACTGGTGGGCGGCGGCGTGCAAGGCCGTCCCGCAGTGCCTCACGAACGCGAAAGCAACAGCGGATGAAGTCGAAAGCGTCGGGCTGACGGGACAGATGCATGGCCTGGTGATGCTCGATGCCGACGGCAA
>JBEKJW010000299.1:0-5365 GCA_050011035.1 Candidatus Acidiferrales bacterium | reverse complement strand
AGAGTCCCGCGTGACTCAACATCGCGGATGCAGTTCCCTGCGCGCTAAGCACGAACCACTCCTACGTGCTCCTCTTCAGCCTCAGGCTTCGCCTGGCGCAGCGTAAGCCACTCGGCGCGAACTTTGTCCCACTCCTGAATCAAGAAGCCATGCGACTCCAGGAATTTGCGGATCTGCTGCCGGTTCAACCCCACGATGCGCTCGAGAATCGGAGCGAGCACGCCGAGTGCGCTGGTGCTGAGCACGGTGCGCTGAGCGATATGCGAGATGTGCTTCGATTCGGAAACAGCAATGGTGAAGCCGTCGCGCGCGTTCACGTGAAGCATCACGTGAATGTCCGAACTGCCGTCGCCCGCATACACGACGTGATCGGGCCCGATTTCCTTCTTCGTCTGCAACTCATCGAGAAACGCGACCTTCCCGTAGCCCGCCGTCGCGCGAACGATCGTCTCGATCTCGCCGTTCGGGCCGTAGTTGAACTCCGTGCCGTGAATGTGATCGCGCGGCAACATGCCGTCGAGCGCCGAATAGATCACTTCGACGGGCGCAGCCGACAGCACGTAAAAATCAAAGTGATAGCCCTCGATGCCGTGATCGAGAATTTCGTAGAGCAGCTTGATGTCCGACTTCAGCCGGATCTGCTTTCCCACCTCGATGAGGTGTTCCTTGCGCACGCGCGAGCGGAACTCGGGATCGTGCAGCAACAAGTAGGCGAGCTCGGCGCCCTGCTGCACCAGATTGATCTTGGCCATGCCTTTCGCTTTTCGTTCGAACTCCTGGGTCCCGATACCCACGATTTCCGCGAGAACGTAGCCCGAGTCGTTGAAGGTCAGCGTCTGGTCAAAGTCGCTCACGAAAAGATAGGATTTCATGGATCCGTAACTCATTGCTTTTTCACTCCTTACCGCGATTTTGCTACTTATAACAGTCTCCCCCGTACGCGAATGTGAAGATCCCTGTAAAGGGGTGTACTGATTGGATGCGTCTGGGAGCTTCCAGTATGCGGGGCTTGCGGGCTCCCCCGATTCGAAAAACGCGATGTGTTCCATCAACGATAGCGATGCGCGTGGCAGTATCCCGCCTTGGCGGGGCCGATTCGCCGCCGAGTAGCGCGGGAACCATGTTTACACTCGGTGAACCGTACTGCTATCGTCTCTAGGTGTCTGCCGCACCTGCACTTGAACCACTTCCCACTCCGCCGACACCCTCGCCGGCGCTTCGCCGCAATTACCTATCCTTTATAGAGGACACCGCGCAGGCCCTGGGAGGCATGGCGCCCACTGGAACTTTGGGCGTCGTAATCCCGCTCCTGATTGCGCGCGGCGGCAACGTGACCTGGCTGGCATTTCTCGTGACGCTCTTCGCGTTTTCGCTGGTGTGTTTCTGCGTGAGCCGCTTCGCGCATTACACCGCTTCGGCCGGAGCGCTCGCCACGTATGCCGAGGCGGGATTGGGCCGGCGGGCGGGCCTCGTGACCGGTTGGGCGTATGTCATCGCCATGATGTACGGAGTGGCGAGTGCCGCGCCATCGGCGGCGTATTACGCGGACGTCTTCATCTCGGAGCTGACCGGCGCGCCGAGTTCGGTGTTGCGCGGCGGGATACTGACGGTGCTGGTGATTCTCGCGTCGTGGCTCGTTTCGTTTCGCGACATCAAACTCTCGACGAAAATCATGTTGGCGGTGGAGCTGCTCACACTCGTCGCCGTAATCGGGATCGTTGCGCTCGCGATGGTGCGGAGTGGCGCGCTCGTGGATCAGCCGCAGATTCGGCTCGAAGGCGCGCACTTTGCAAGTTTTCAGCTCACGCTGGTCTTCGGCTTCATAACACTGGCGGGATTTGAAACTGTTACGACGCTCGGCGAAGAATCCAAGGATGCTACGCACACAATCCCACGCGTAATCATCAGCAACGTGATACCGATCGGACTCCTCTACCTCGTGGTGATCTACTGCCTCGTAGCTGTCGCGCGGCGGATCGGGTTGGATCTGGGCACATTCGATGCGCCGTTCGACGCGATTGCTCGCGCGATTCGCATGCCGTCACTCGGTTACTTCAGCTCTCTCGGCATTGCGCTCAGCTATTTTGCTTGCACTCTCGCGCAACTCAACGCCGGCGCGCGCGTGCTGTATCACTTGGCCCAGGAAAATATGTTTGCGCCGCGCTTCGGCGAAGCGCATCCGAAGAACCACACGCCGCACCGCGCGCTGGCGCTGCTCTCAATCATTGGGATTGCGCTACCGGTGGCATTGCTCGCGCTGCACGTGACGTTGATCGACGTGGTGAACTACGTCACGCAGCTCACCACGTTCGGATTCATGGGGTCGTACTTCATGGTCTGCCTCGCGCTTCCCTTCTACTTGAAGCGTCGTGGGACGCTGCGCTCAATCGACGCCATTGTGGCGACGGGCGCGATGATCATCCTCGGCATCGTGCTGCTGCTCAGTGTGTACCCAGTCCCCGACGCGCCGTGGCTCTACCTTCCCTACATCTTCCTGTTGACGCTGGCAGCGGGCGCCGGAATTTCCTACCACTACCTCCGCCGCAGCTCAGGAGCCATAACGACGCATAGCGTGGGATAGCCGACCCGGCTGTCATCCAACGACGAACCAACGCGATACTGGCAATTTCGCCGTCGCACCACAATCACCATGGGCGAGAACGCAGGTGTGAGGCTAAGCCGTTCCGTACTTCAATCCGATTTTCTTGAGCCACTGGCGATATGCAATCGCCGTCCGATCGGATTTCAAATGCAGTTCCGTCTGCAGGTCCAGTGGCAGCAGCTCAGGCCGCTGCGATTCCACGATGGGGATGTCCTGTCCCGCGACTTTATCCTGAAATTCGCGCAGCGCGAAGTCGGTGGTCTCCGGCGAATAGTTGAGCGCCATGATCGCCCAGGAATCGCTGGTGTTTTCGTCGACCGGCGTCACGAAATTGATCATCGAAAAGCGCCGGCCTTCATTCACCTTTATGAAGTAAGCCGTCAGCGGGCGCAGCGCGCGATACGTGTAGCGGACCTCGGCTCCCCATCCAGTGCCATCCGGGTCGGGCTGGAAAAACGGAATGTCTTTCGCGATCACGCCATCGTCGGTGGTTTCTACCTGGTAGTCGCCGACCTCGGTGTGCTTCGGATCGCCAAGCAGGCCCGCGTGTACGAAGGGAAAGTGGCCGACGTCGAGAAAGTTTTCGATGATGCGCGGGCCTTGCGCGCGAAAAGTGTACGGACCAGCGTCGACTTTGCGAAACGTCGTGTCGCTCCACTCCGGAAACTCGGGTACGTCGCGCTGCGGATCGCCAAGCGACACCCAGATGAAACCGTACTTGTCTTGCGCTTTGAAGGATTCCACGCGTGCTTTTTCCGGTGGTGGTTGCGTCGGCGCCGCGGGAATGCGCGCGCATTTCCCGGACGCGTCGTACTCCCAACCGTGATACGGGCAAGCGAGGCAATCGCTCGGCGCCGACTCACGGTCTTCTCGCGCAATTACGCGCCCGCCCGAAAGCTTCGCGCCGCGGTGCAGGCACAAATCGTGCCACGCATGAATTGTTGGCGGTGTGGCCTGGGACACGAACCCAGTCGGCGGTCGGTCAGCCTCGCGCCAAAGCACAATGTCTTGGCCGAGCAGTCGCGCAGGTCGAACCTGTCGCGCATCGAGATCGCGCGAGCGCGCCACCACGTGCCAGTCATTTACGAGGAGCGGATCGTCCACCATCGCCGCGCAATATACCACGCGCTGTGCGCGCGTCCTGTACCGTGCTTGCTGTATCTGCTGCGAATTGGCGCTTCCGCGAGCTCCTTCAATTTCGGGTATACTCCGCCGATGCCGCTCCTTTCGCGGCCGGAAACGGGGTTCGCCCATGCCGATTGTTGCGCCCGCAGCAGAGTGGTCGACGCTGGTTGCACGCCTGAAGTCCGAAGCCCCCGAGGCTTTCGCGTCCGAAGACCGCATTCTGAATCTCATCGAAGGCGACTGGAAAGAGCCCGGTTTTGGCCGGCATTACGAGTCCGCCGTTGATGGCCGCAGCCTCGGCAAAATTCCGATGATTTCGCTCGATACGGCGAAGGGCGCGGTGAAATTTGCGAGGTCCGAGTTTGGACCGTGGTCCGCACTTGATCTAGACGAGCGCAAGCGCCGCGTCACCACGTGCCTGGAAGGATTGCGCAAGCATCGCGAGCTGATTGCGCTGCTACTCATCTGGGAAATCGGCAAGCCCTACGCGCAGGCGCTGACGGACATCGACCGCTGCATCAGCGGCGTCGAGTGGTACGTCGCCAATATCGAATCGATGCTCGGCTCTCGAAAACCGATCGGGCTGATATCGAACATCGCTTCCTGGAACTACCCGATGTCGGTGCTGATGCACGCCGTGCTAGTGCAAGCGCTATGCGGCAACGCGGTGATCTCAAAAACTCCGACCGACGGGAGCCTTTACGCGCTGACGCTAGCGCACGTGATCGCGAGGCGCGCGGGACTTCCAGTGTCGCTGGTGAGCGGGTCGGGCGGCCAGCTCAGCGATGCACTCGTCCGCAACGAATATGTCGACTGCCTCGCGTTCGTCGGCGGCAAGACCAACGGCGGCGTGATCGCCTCCACTTTGTACGACGCGAACAAGCGCTACATGCTCGAAATGGAAGGCGTGAACGCTTACGGCGTGTGGAAGTTTTCGGATTGGAAGAACCTGGCGGCGCAGATCAAGAAAGGCTTCGATTACGGCAAGCAGCGATGCACGGCTTACGTACGTTACGTCGTGCAGCGCGACCTTTTTCCTCAATTTCTCGAGATGTATCTTCCCGTGCTGCACTCGCTGCGCTACGGAAATCCGGTAATGGTCGAATCCGCCGCTGATCCGCTGCCGGCTCTCGATTTTGGCCCGTTGATCAACAGCAAAAAAGTGGAGGAACTCCGCGTGCTGTTCACCGACGCATTGGGCAAAGGCGCGATCAGCCTGGTTCAGGATTCGGTGCAGCAGAACATGATCTTTCCAAACCAGGACACGTCGGCATACGTCGGCCCTGCGTCGCTGCTGAATATTCCGCGCAACTCGATGCTTTATCACAACGAGCCGTTCGGGCCGATCGATACGATAGTGGTGGTCGACCACGTGGAAGAGCTTGTCGCCGAAATGAATATCTCGAATGGCTGCCTGGTCGCGTCGCTGGCATGCGACGACGCAGCCACGGCGCGCACGATCGCGCACCAGCTTCGCGCATTCAAAGTCGGCGTCAACACGATGCGCTCGCGCGGCGACCGCGAGGAAGTCTTCGGCGGTATCGGACAATCGTGGAAGGGCTGCTTTGTCGGCGGGCGCTGCCTGGTGCTCAGCGTCACGCAGGGCGCGCCGGGCGAAAAGCTCTACGGCAATTTTCC
>JBEKJW010000298.1:0-5392 GCA_050011035.1 Candidatus Acidiferrales bacterium | reverse complement strand
GTTATCAAGTGTAGCCACGTGCCGGCGAGCCATGCTGAACACAGCTTCCATGGCGTCACGCGTGCACAGCACGATGCCCTTCCCATCGGCCCTAGCTAAGTCGCAGAGCTGATCTTCGCCGTGCTTCTCGTATCGTTCGCGAATCTGAGGAAAACTCAGGTTCGCAAAGGTGTGCACCCCCTTAACGATCCGCTCAAGATCGACGAGATGTTCAGACGGTTCGTCGGCGCTCATCGTACGCTCCTCTATCGTGGCAGAATCATTATAAATTCATTTGATATACAGGGATTCGAGAGTGACACTCATGCGCGATATGACGCTTGGCGACAGAATCGAAATCAAGCTCTACGCTTACGCAGACGGCTCTGGCAACGGCGAACCTCGATCCATGACTCTCGGAGAGGCCAGATCGTTCATTCGGGAGGGCTCGGATACTGACCTCGTTGATGCCTTAGTTCGGCTAGCTTCGAGTGGATTCGTGTCGCTCGATAAATGGGTTCCTAACGAAAACCGATTTGTCTCGTTCGGCGAATTTCCGAATGTAAGGAGCTTCTTCTATGGGCCTCCGTTCGGCGCATTTCGCGCAGCCGTTACCGCGAGTGGCCGGCATGATTTCGAACACCGGACGCCGCCCGAACGTCGGCCTTCCTCGCAAAAGGCAGATCCCTCGCCTCCTATTAAGGAGAACGAACGGTGGAAGATTATTCGGACACTCACGGAAGGTGGTCAGGGTCAGCTCTTTCTCGTGTCCGATACGACGAATCGCATCCAATCGACGTGCGTGTTGAAGCGCCTCAAGAATATTACGAGCGAAGAAAGACGTTCCCGATTCACGCGGGAGGTCGAGGCCACTCAACGAATCCGCCATCCGAATGTGCTTCGTGTCCACGACTCGAACTTGGAAACCAACCGGCCGTATTACGTCGGTGAAAATTGCGAGCTTGGTTCGCTTGAATCCCGCGGGGCTTCGATGTTTCGTCGGGACATTGCCGCGACGACGGCTGTTCTGGTGCCCATCATCGACGCGATTCTCGCTGCCCATGCCGCTGGCGTCATTCACCGAGACCTGAAACCTGCGAACATATTGTTCCGGGCCGACGGAACTCCTGTCGTTGCCGATTTTGGAATCTGCCATATAGAGGACGGGCAGCATGTAACCGTCTCCGACGAAGGGGTCGGCTCGCGAAACTACATCGCTCCGGAAATGGAATCCGGGCAGCACAATCTCGGCGGCGCTTCCGATCGGACCGATGTCTACAGCCTTGGCAAAGTCATTTACTGGATGCTGTCGGGCGGTAGAGTCTTTTCTCGAGAAGAACATCGCTCGTATTCCTTAAGCGCATCTTTGCAGGACCAAGAGATGGAATACGTTCACGACTTGCTCGATCAGATGATCGTGAAAGAACCGACGAAACGCTTGCGAATGGTCGAAGTTTCGGAGGCAATCAAGATGACCCGCAGTCTTGTCGAAGGCAATTTCGCACCCTTGAAGCCGTCAATCGGCATACGATGCAGGTTCTGCGGACTCGGTCAGTACGCCCGCTACGCGAGCGAATCGGGTCGATCAATCCCGAGTGTAGGTCTGCATCCCACGACTCCGGGCGGGGACGTGCGCGTTTTGCGATGCTCCCACTGCGGACACATCGAGATTTTTCAGGTCACTGGCATTGATGAGCCCGTCTGGTGGGATCGATAGAGGCTCGGCAAGCGTTCGTAATCGCCGAACCGCGTGCGCCGATGTACGCATAGAAGGAAATTGCGACGACAGAGCATTTCGTGGTCACGAGTTTGCAGGCGTTTGGCCGCGTTTAACATGTGAAGATCGAGAGATCTAGGAACTATGGCGCCCGAAAAATCCGGGTCCACACCTGGGGCGCACGTTCCGTAAACGTAAAATCCGATTCCCATTTTGCATCATCGAGATTCACATCGCGGTCGAGCAAAATGGCGAACAAGATCACCCGTACATTGGGATGCTGTTTATAGAAACTTCCCAAACCAATCAGAGTTTTGCTCACCGCACCTTTGGTGTTCGCATCTCGGATATTCTTCATTTCCACAATCAGCTGTGAGCCGAACAAGTTGAAGTCCGCACTTTTTTCTTGCCCGTCATACGTAATCGTGACCTCCTCTCGGCCCAACCCCGGCAGCCAAGGTTTAAGAACGAGGAAAAATAAATTTTGCCAGTCGTACTCATTCCGCAGCTTGACGGCCCATCCCTTTCCCTTCGGATTCAAAATTTCCGTTGCCTCGAGTGCCCGCCGCAGTGTTTTAACGAGAAAAGCTGCGATCTCGAGCGAGGTACTTCCCAGATAGGGCTGTATCGGTAGTCCAGCCGCCTCGATTTCCTTCGCATGTAATCGAAAGGACCGCGACCAACCTGCCCCCATGGGTTCGAATGTCATCATCGCCGTTGGTGCAAATTCGATTCCTGCCGGTAGACGAATGTCCCAATCGATGTCTACGGGCAGCAGACCTTCCGAGCGAGTCCAAAAACAGATCGCTTCAGCCGGGAAACAAGTTCAGGGAATGAATCGGCACGTACGTGGCTTTCATTCGCGCAGCTCACAGCCTTCCCGCCCTCGGCTACAAACAGGTCGAGCGCTCGGCAATGATCGGAGGAAAATGCGCGCAGTTCTTGCGGCCGAATGTGCGAATCCTTGTCCAAACGAACGAGGATGTCGATATCGGAACGAGGACTGCCGGTGCGATATCGCCTTGAACCAAACAGATACAAAGTTTCAATCTGTGGAAATGCTTCTGTCAGCGCTTGCGTCAATTCTCGAAGATCGTAATGGCCGTATTCCAAAGCGGTATCTCCGTTGTCCGAGTTCACCCACTCGAGAGCCGAGACTATGCGCTAGGGCATCTCATTGTCCTTTTCGTGCCCGGCGCCCGCGAAAGATTCTTTGTAAAGCTTTTCAACCTCTTCCACCTCGGCGTCCGTCAGCTGTGCGAATTCACTGGAGCGGGCGCGCTTCGAAAGTCGACCCATTCCTTGCCGAATGAACAGGTGTAGGAGGTTCACTTTCCGCTCCGGCATATCTACGATCTTCTGTAGACCATTCGCGAATCGATCGTAAGCTTCCAGGTAAGCTACTTCCTCAGGAAGGTCCCGTTCGATCGTTTGTTCAACGCAGTCGTAGAGAAACTCGGTGTGCGCGGTGGCGTCGAAATATCGATAATAGTCTCCCGTTTCGTTTAGGACCTGAACGTTTCCGGCGGCGGTCGGCTCCCATTCGATGAGCCCGAGTAACGGTCGGGAGTATGACTCCAGGACAGACTTGTAGCGCGCGATGTCGCGATAGATTGCAGCGCTTACCGGAAAGACAACGCCCGGGGGATTGTAGCCGGCAATCGCAAGCGTGTGATGAATGAGCCAGCGGTGAAGTCGCCCGTTGCCATCTTCAAACGGGTGGATGTACACAAATCCAAATGAGAGCCCGGCAGCGACTACAACCGGATCGATGCCAGAATTGGAAGTCCGTCTGTCGTAAGCCACGACACCAGCCATCAGACTCTTAAGATCTTCGGCGCGGGCGCTGATGTGAACGGGGATGGGTTCCTGTGTTTTTCGATCATGCGTCCCCACAAATCCACCCTCGGTTCTGAGCCCCAGGGTCACGAACCTTGTATCTCCGATGACGATCCGCTGCAGTCGCTCAAGCTCCTCAACCGTAAGTTCTCTTGAACCCGCCTCACCGATCACCTTGGCCCAGCGTTCGGCGCGTTGGGGCGATGGCTTCTCGCCTTCAATTTGGAACGATGCTCGGCTGTCATAGAGCAGTATGAACGCCGCTGCTCGGCGCATAACGTCCGCGTGCGTGCGTCCTACGACGTCCCTGGCTCGACGATCCAGTCCTTTCAAGAGGTACTTCTCGATTTTCTCGGTTCTGCGAACGAGCGGACAGAAAGCCGATGTACCGGGAAGATTATCGAGTACTTTGTGGCGACTCGACAGAACCCCACGTTCCAACCCAAACTGTTGAGTCGGGTCAAGGACAGGGATCGCCCGGACTTTGCCCGGTTCTGCGACGTCGAGTTGTCGATGCGTGAGCCATTCGTATAGAAACCACAGGCGTCGCGCATAGGCGCCCGTCGGCTCCCTCTGCACCAACGCGCGGACCTCTTCATCCGGGACAACGCGAAAGAGGGCAGACAAGACTGCAAGCTCTACTCCTTCCCACTTGAGCGCAAACTCGAGGTGACCGCTCAAATTATCAGCGGGCGCATGCCGGGGGGTCAGCAGTTCCCATTCGATTGTTTCAACCTTGTGATGACGCTCCGCGATACCGGCGAGTCTGCTGGGTAGAGGAACCTTTAAATGATAGTGATCGATCAATGCCGAGTAGCCCGCCGTCCGCATGGGCTCGGGAGCGAGTCGGCCCTGAAATTCATTCACTAGCCGTGAAAACCGTTCACCTTTTTCTGGATTATGCATTCTTGGATCACTGCAAGAGATCCGACTAGGCTAATCCCATGAATTTCGATCACCAATCATGAAAAGCAATCACCATTAGGCCATTAGGTGAATTATAGTCACCTAATTGCGGGCTGGCAACCTCGATTTTAGGAGCATTGAACCCAGATCGTCTTTAGCCAGGAAGATCGGTATATATACCTATCTGCTTGGTCATACGTCATACGCTGGGACCAGAAAAGAGCACTCTGATCGGGGTGGACTGGTATATATACCAGTCCACCCCGATGAACGCTGCACCCGAAAACCAAGTTCTTTTTGAATATTTCAAGCAGAGGCTCACCGGCTCTCCGAAGCACGTCTACTCGCCCACCGAATTAGCCTCGCTGATAGCAGAACTTCGTGCCGACTTTGGTTTTTCCCAATCCAACTCGGTAGCCAAATTTCAACGTTCACTGATAGAAAACGGAATCGTGAAGGAAATCCTGTTTGCCTCTACCTACCCCTTCGAGTCAAAAAGGTATCACGTAGGCCCATTCTCTCCGTACGAACTCGCCTTGTCGCTAAGATCAGGCTCTTATCTTTCGCACGGCACCGCAGCCTACCTTCATAAGCTGACTGACCAAACGCACCAAACCATTTATTTAAATAAAGAACAATCGCCTAAGAACCCCACCACGACCCTGACCCAAGCGGGAATAAATCGAGCTTTCTCGAGCAGACAGAGAGAGTCTGGTTGTAGCTGCGAATAGACATCCCGGACAGGAGGGGTATTCTCACAGCCCACCGCAGGAGGTTCGGGATGAAGAATCCAGCTTACGAGCAGATCCAGGCCAGGAAGGTGAAAGCCAGGCTGCGCATGCTGCAGCATGCGCAGCGCATCAGCGGCAACGTCAGCCAGACCTGCCGGTTTTTCGGAGTATCACGGGCGCTCTATTACATCTGGAAACAGCGCTATGAGAAACACGGTGT
>JBEKJW010000297.1:0-5456 GCA_050011035.1 Candidatus Acidiferrales bacterium | reverse complement strand
TGGAAGCAGACGTCGCAGTATCTGGGACCGACGGTGCAGTTCAACATTCCGAGAGGGCCGACGCTGTTCTTTTCGCCGCAATTTGGATTGAACGCAAACAGTGTGCCGGTGCTCTACCGTTTTTCCGTTTCGTATGAAGTTCAGCAAATCGGAAGTTGGTTCAAGCGGAAGCAATGATGAGAATGACGAAAACGGAAGTGGATCGGCAGGTTAGACGGTTTCGCGCCGCAGTGCTGGCTTGCGGGCTTCTCGGTTGCATGGCGCTGGCGGATGGCTCGTGGCTGAAAAAGGTGCCGGCCGACTATCACTCGCGCACGAATCCGTACGCGGGGCAGGCGGATGCGATCGCGGGCGGCGGAAAGCTTTTTGCAGATCACTGCGCGAAGTGCCATGGCGCCGATGCGCTGGGGACCGGGAAGAAACCGAGCTTGCGAAGCGATCGCGTGCAGAGGGAAGCGACAGAAGGCGACATTTTCTGGCTGCTGAAAAACGGAAATCTGGGCAAGGGCATGCCGACGTGGAGCTCGATACCGGAACCGTCGCGTTGGGAGATTGTCGCGTACGTTCGCAGTTTGGGCCCGGCGGACGCCGCGGCTATTGCAAATTCGGGCGAGGAGAAAAAGCAGTGAATCGGCGCAGGCTCTCGCAGTCGTTGGTCGCAGGATTGTTGATCGTACTTACGGGCTGCGGCTCCGGCAAAGCGCCCGATTTTCCGCTCGAAAATGACGGTGGCGCTCCGGCCGAGCAGCAGATCGGCGAACGGCTCTTCGTCGATACGCGATTCGCTGAATATTTCGCGGCGCACATGACGGGCGTGAACGATCCGCTGGCTGTGGGCGATCCCGTGGTGCAAACGGTTCAGAACGTCAACAGCGGACCGATGCCAGGCCCGTTCGCAGGCGAATCGATCAACTGCCGGTCGTGCCACTTCGTGGTGGAATTTCAAGGCGTAGCTGGGGCGGGGAACCGTACTTACGCCGACTTCACCACGCGCAGCCCAATTCCACTTCCGATGAACGGCTTCACCACCACGCCGCGAAACGCGATGCAGATGGTGGGATCGCTGCAGTCGCGCACGGGACCGACATTCCTACACTTCGACGGGCAGTTCAGCGATCCAGTGGACCTGGTGAAGTCGACGATTACCGGTCGGAACTTCGGCTGGGGACCGACGCAGTTTGCCGAAGCCGAAGCGCACATCGCAAAGGTGATTCGCGAAGACAACGGCATGAACGTGCCCGCGCAGGAATACGGCGAAAATCTTCCGTACTCGGTGATTTTCCTCGGCACGCAGCCGGGAATTCCTAAAGACGTGCTGCTGCCGGCGCAGTATCGATTGGACGTGGCGACGGCGACGGACGACCAGATCGTCACCGACATCGCGCAGCTGGTAGCGCAGTACACATACGGCTTGCTGTTCAAAGAGGATCAGTATGGACGCTACTACGCGTCGCCGTACGACGTGTTCCTGCGGATCAATCATCTGCCGGTGCAGCCAAAGGCGGGCGAGACGATCGTCCAGTACGATCAGCGGCTCGCGGCCGCGGTGAATGGGCTGACGAGTCCGGTGTGGGTGACGCCGTCATATGGCCCGTTCAAATACCACGCGCAGCCATTCCAGTTCGGTGCAACGGAGTTGCAGGGCCTGAAGATTTTCCTGAAGACGGCGACGAATGCGGTGGATGGATCGCAACACGCGGGAAACTGCGTCGCGTGCCACACACCGCCGAATTTCACGGACTTTGGCTTCCACAACACGGGCGTTGCGCAGGAAGAGTACGACGACGCGAACGGAGCGGGCGCGTTCATGGCGCTGGCTGTCCCGACGCAGGCGCAACGAATTGCGAACTACGATCAGTACCTGCCGGTGACCACGACTCATCCGAGTGCGAGCGAGTCCCTCCGGCATCCGGCCGTGGTGGGCCAGCCGCAATTCGCGGACCTCGGACTGTGGAACATCTTCTTGAACCCAGATGTGCCGAATCCGCAGAGCGATTTGCAAACCGTGGTTTGCGCGAACGCGCAGAATTGCACGGTGGATCAGGGACTGGCGACGACGATCGCGAAGTTCAAAACGCCGATGTTGCGCGACCTGGAAGATTCGGCGCCGTACTTCCACAACGGAAGTGAGATCACTTTCAATGACGTGGTTTCGTTCTACGTGAACAGCTCGACGCTGGGGCGCAAGGGGCTACTCAGGAATTCGCCGGCGGAGTTTCAGGGGATGTCCCTGAGCGATAACGATGTGCAGGCGCTCGCGGCGTTCTTAGCGTCGCTAACTGAGGACTACGACGACACGTAGAAAATAGCGGCGTGGTCCCAAAGCGGGATCGCGATTTAGCGAGCTTGCTCATCGCAGCGCTGGCTGATGAATGAGCCGAAAAGGGCCGCCCCACGGCCCTTTTCGCATCTCCAGGGCCGTTCCCATTACGGTAAATCGGGTAGTACTCCAGTACAGCTGTACGAATTGGTTTGCTCTCAGCGCACGCCTGTACTTCGCACTCCGCACAGTTTCTTCAGTTTTCGCTACGCTGAGTGGAAAGGGACACTCACGTGCGGGCGCTCAAGCCGAATTCGCCTGAAACTTTCTCCCGCGCACCGTGTTTGAAATGGCAGGGAAGCAGGCAAGTCCCAAGCCCAGGTGGGGCGTTCGACTGAATTAAAAATTCGAAAGCGAGAACTGAGACGGGAGGAGTCTGCCATGCGCACGCATATTCGTTGGATCGGAATTGTTCCGTTACTTTTTCTGACGCTGGGGCTGGCTGGAACAGCGCCCACGGCGTCGGCGCAAATTTCTGTGGGACTTTCAGTGCACGTGGGGCCGCCGGCGCTGCCGGTTTACGTACAGCCAGCGTGCCCGACACCCGGGTATATGTGGACGCCGGGTTACTGGGCGTATGGCGCCGCGGGGTATTACTGGGTGCCGGGCGTGTGGGTCGCGCCACCGCGAGTGGGCGTTTTGTGGACTCCGGGATATTGGGGCTGGGGCGGCGGAGTGTACGCGTGGCACGCCGGATACTGGGGCCCGCACGTTGGATTTTATGGCGGCGTGAATTACGGGTTCGGCTACGGCGGTGCGGGATTCGTCGGCGGCGCGTGGCGCGGCGGTGCGTTTGCGTATAACACCGCAGTGATGAACGTGAATTCGACCGTGGTGCACAACACGTATGTGGACCGCACCGTGGTGAACACGACGGTGGTGAACCACACCAGCTTTAACGGCGGCCCGGGCGGAGTCGCAGCGCAGCCGACGGCGGCGGAACGCGGGTACATGAACGAGTCGCACATTGCAGCGACGAACGAGCAGGCCGAGCACGAGCGGACGGCGGGTACGGATCGTTCGAACTGGGCGAGCGAGAATCACGGGCGTCCAGCTAATCCAGCGATGAGCCACGTAGGCGAGCGGCAGGAAAATCAGCAGCAGCGCATCGCGAACGGCGTACGATCGGGTGAGTTGACCCCGGGCGAGACGAAGAACCTCGAGAACCGCGAGTCGAACATCAACCATGAAGTGGCGGCGGATCGCGCGGCGAACGGCGGACACCTGACGGGCCAGGAAAAGGCGCAGGTGAACGCACAGCAGAATCACGTCAGCAATTCGATCTACGACGACAAGCACAACGCTGCGACTCAGCCGGGAACGAACAGCGAGGTGGGACAGCGCCAGAACAACCAGCAGCAGCGCATCGCCAACGGTATCTCGAGCGGCCAGATGACGGCGGGCGAGGCGGCGCACGCGGAAGGGAACGAACAGAAGATCAACCAGCAGGTCCACGCGGACCGGCAGGCGAATGGCGGGCACCTGTCGCAGTCGGAGAAGAAACAGGTAAACAAGGAACAGAATAAAGAGAGCAAACAGATTCACAACGAGAAGCACAACGACAAAACGCAGCACCCGAAGTGAGCTTTGGTAGGCGGGGCGACGCTACGTCTCGTTGAAGTGAGTTGAGTTGAAGTTAGGTCGGGGCTCTTCGATCGGCTGGCGCTATGACGCGCCAGCTGGGGGAGAGCCCCGTTTTCTTTGTGCGAAGCACCCGCGGATTGGCGTTGGACAGCCCGCATTGGTACTCGCGGCGGCGAAGATGGTGCGCGACAATCCTGGAATGAGCGTGAGCGCGCGAGTGACGATTTTACGCGAGACGAAGATTTTCGATCCGGCAGATGGATTTGGCGCGGTGAAGGACGCGGTGCAGGTGACGGACGCGTCGGTGGCCAAGCGCGACGGGCGTTGGTGGATGTGTCTCGCGGGACGTATTCACGGGCACGAGGCGATTCAACTTTTTAGCGCGAGGCTGCCGAAGGGCGCGCCACTGTCGCCGGCGGGATGGGTGATTGACGCGGATCCGGCGGACGCGTCGCGGACGGTGATGCTGGCGGCGCAGGAGCGGAGTGCGCCGTGGGATTTGAAGGGCGGGCGGCATTGTCCCGCGTACGTGAAGGGTTGGGATCCGGCGCGCGGCGCGTGGGTGGAGCGCGTTTACTACGCCGGCGGAGCGGAGAATTTGATGGGGCCGTATACGATTGGGTATTTGGAGTGGGACACGGAGCGACGGCGTTGGGAGGATCAGGCGGAGAGCGTGTTTGCCGCGCGTGAGGAGTGGGAGAGGGGGAGCGTCTACGAGCCGAATTTGGTGTGGGTCGATGGGAAGTGGAGGATGTGGTACGTCGCAGGATCGAATGCGGCGGACTATTTGGTGCAGGGATTCGCGGAAAGTTTGGATGGGCGCAAGTGGGTGGAGCGGCGGACGGTGTTTGCGCCGGAGCTGAAGGTTTTCGATTTTAATGTGCTGCGCGTGGCGGATGGGTGGGAGGCGGTCTATTCACGCGTGCACGTGGGAGTGGGCGCGGCGCCGGCTTCGAGCGGATTGTGGTGGTGTAGGAGCGAGGCGGCTGTGCCGTCTGCGGATGTCGCCGAGTGGAGCGAGCCGGTGCAGATCATGACGGCGGCGGATCGTGGATGGCACATGGGGCCGTGGCGGCCGTCGCTACAAATGCACGAAGAGGATCCGGCGCGGAGGCTCGTGTTTTTTGACGGGATTTACCGGAAGGCGAACGATCCGAGTCCGTTCCCGTTTAACTTCACGCTTGGGTGTCTTGAGTTTCGCGTGGATTGAAATTTGTCGCACGGGTGTGGAAGTTGCGGGCGGGCCCGCGCAGCGTCGATTAGGCGGGAAAGCATTTACGCGCGGGCGGGGCACGCGAGGAGCGGCGGTTTTTGCGTGTGGCACCTCGCTGAAGCTGTTACCATTGAGAGATTCGTTCCGCTGCTTATGCGCGTTGTTGCGCGTTGCAGCGGCCCACACGACAAAATTAGGGGCGTAGCTCAGTGGTAGAGCAGCGGCCTTTTAAGCCGAAGGTCGTGGGTTCGATCCCCACCGCCCCTACCAACATCTTCTTGATTCTCCTACCGTTGGAAAAACTCGAGGGCGCACCAGGGCGCATTAAGAGCCCAATCC
>JBEKJW010000296.1:0-5487 GCA_050011035.1 Candidatus Acidiferrales bacterium | reverse complement strand
ATCGCGCGGGGCCGTGTTACGGATTCCGATATCGTTGCCGTTTTCGGATGTGGAGGAGTGGGACTGGGTGCCGTGGCGGCATCCGCTTTTCACGGAGCTACAACGATAGCGGTGGACTTGGACGACGCGAAGCTCGAGATCGCGAAACGAGCGGGCGCACGGCAAGCCATCAACACGAGCCGTGAGTCATTGCACGAGAAGCTGCTGGAGCTGACTTCCGGGCGCGGCCCGGACGTAATCGTTGAAGCCATCGGGCTTCCAGAAACTTTTCGTTCGGCGGTGGATGAAGTCGCGTTCACCGGGCGAGTGGTCTACATCGGTTATGCAAAACAGCCCGTTTCCTACGAAACGCGGCTCTTCGTCATGAAAGAGCTGGACATTTTGGGATCACGAAACGCGCTGCCTGAAGACTTTCGTACGGTGATTGGCATGCTCGAGGAAAAAAGATTCCCGGTCGACGAAATGATCAGCATGGTCGTCGGTATGGAAGAAGCTCCAGCGGCTCTCGAAGCTTGGAGCGAAAATCCTACCCGCTATTCAAAAATTATCGTCCAGGTTGGATAGCGAGCGTCGTTTCCGTTTCGCGGCCGCACACGCAGCTCTTACGCGGGTCACTCCGCCAGTTCTTTCGTTCCTGAGACGCGGAACGAACCGCTCACGACCGGCGCGGGCGTGTTGGGTTGACCGCCGCCGACCGCTACGGTGTATTGCCCGTCCGCGATCACGGGATGGCCCGCTTCGGTGACCATGCTGAGGTCACGGTCCTTCAATTCGAAGTGAACCCTCTGCGATTCACCGGTTTTCAGATGTACGCGCTGAAAACCGCGAAGCGCGCGCAGCGGGGCGCCGGGGACATTGGGGAACGAGAGATAGAGTTCCACGACTTCATCGCCGTCGCCTGAGCCCGAATTCGTGACAGTGACGTCAACGGGCAGGGAATCGCCCGCGGCGATGGGTTGAGGCGGCAGTGTTAACGCGCTGTAAGAGAATTTCGTGTAGCTCAGGCCGTAACCAAACGGGTAGAGCGGGGCGCCTTCGAAGTAGCGGTACGTCCGTCCTTTCATCGCATAGTCTTCGAATGGTGGCAGCTGGTCGACTCCCGTGTAGAACGTGACGGGCAGCCGTCCCGCAGGATTATTTTTCCCGGAAAGAGTTTCTGCGATCGCTGTGCCGCCTTCTTCCCCGGGATACCAAGATTCCAGAATGGCGTTCACGTGCTCTTTAGCCCAGTTCACCGAAAGCGCGCTGCCGTTGGACAGCACCAGAACGACCGGTCTTCCCGCTGCGGTAACCGCCTCCAGTAAATCCTCCTCGGGCTTCGGAAGGTCGAGGCTCGTGCGGTCGCCACCTTTGAACCCCGGCTCGCTCACCGGCATTTCCTCGCCTTCGAGTTCGCTGGTGATCCCGAGAACCGCTACCACCACGTCCGCTTTCTCCGCCGCATCGATCGCCTCGCGGCTTGGATTGGGCTCGTACTTTGACCAGATCAACTCGGCGTTTCCCGGTCCCGCACTACCCTGGGTGTAATCCACTTTCACCGAGACCTTCTTGCCTTTTTCGAGGTGGATGTGACCAACATGATTTTGCGCGCCGTCGTCGGCGCCCGCCCATCCCTGAGCGGTAGGCTTGCCGTCGATTTGTACGCGCGTGAAGCCGCCCACCATGCGCAGGCCGATGCTGTAGTCCGCGGTTTCAGCAGGCGTGAGGTAGCCATTCCATTCAACGCGCATCGGATACTTTCCGACGGCTTCCTTCGGAACGTCGCCCGCTTTGTAATTCACGGTCGAGACGTTGCGTGTCGCGAGTACAGTCCGCTTCTCTTCGAACAGTTCTCCCGTGGAGAATTCTTCCGTCATTCCGGGCTTGCCGTCGGCGGTTGTCAGATAACCTTCCGGGACGGGCTCACCTTCGGCGCGGAGATATTGTGTGCCAGGAACAAAAGTGATCTGGGCTGACGGAAATTCGGCCTTAATGCCGTCCAGCACGGAGACGATGTGCGTCGGCCGACCGTTGTAGTTGCCGAGCAGGTAGCGTTTTTGGTCAGCAAGCGGTCCGATCACGGCTATTTTCAGCGCGGGCTTGGTGAGCGGAAGCGTGCCATCGTTCTTCAGCAGCACCATGGATTTTTCGGCGATGGAGCGCGCGAGCGCGCGATGCTCTGGGGCGCGCTCCTCAGCGGGGAGCGAAGTGTTCAGATAGGCGGGAGCCGCTGTATTCTGAGAACGAACATTCCCTGCTAGAAAAAAGACCGAGGCAACGACGGTCGAAACGATCGAGATTCGCATTAACGGAGCACTCCCTGATAGCTCATCGGTGGTCGCGCGCGAGCTGAGAAGTTGTCGATGTCAGTTGGTCCTGTCGCGTGTGTGAAGACCCGAGCTTTCTAAGCCAAACCGCGAAATCGTAGCCCATCAAGTAAACGTTTTCAAAACTATTTCGACGTTCAAACTGCCGATACAGATGTTGACCGGAAAAGATCGTGCGCGGGAATGGAGGAAACTTGCACGTCCTGTACAACGAGGAACGAAACCGCTCCGAACATGAGCGCCTGACGACTGTAAGAAAATTCGGATTGTCTGACGCAGGCTGCCCGGAAGTTTTGCACGAAGAAGATGCAGTTCTTTTAGCGTACTTGATAAGATACCGGCGCCCTTGCGCGATGCTGAGCGGCGTTATCTCCGACTGCGAGCGATCGCGTACTCGCTCTCGTTCGCAGGGTGAAGCGTCCGCCGTGAACCTCGGCTAACGCAATCGGTTCGATAGTTTTCTGAATTCCAGCTGAGGACTCGGAGAACCAGAGATGCCCGTAGCCCCAACGACGACTTTTCGGAAAACGTTTTCGCAGGCTGCCGGACTTTTCATTTCCGCAGTGCTGGCGTCGTCTGCCCCCGCCTACCCGCAAACCGGCACGGTCAGCGCGACCATCGACGTCTCGAAAACCGGCGCTCCGATTTCAAAATACATTTACGGGCAGTTCCTCGAGCACGGCGGCGACATCGTAAACAATGGGGTTTGGTCGGAACTGCTCGTTGATCGCAAATTCTTTTATCCCGTTGCTGCGAGCGCGCCTACGCCGCCTCCCGTGCTAGGCAATGCCGGCGGAAACCCGCGCTTCAATCGTGTGCCCACGCGATGGTGGGCCCCGCTCGGCGGCGCGGACGACATTACGATGGACACCCAGTCGCCCTACACGGGCGATCAGTCTCCGCTGATACAAATTGATTCAAAAATTCCGCACGGGATAAGCCAGTCTGGCATCGCGCTTCGAAAGGGAAAGCAATACACCGGGCGCATCGTTCTAGCCGGTTCAACAACCGCAGTGGTGAAGATTACGCTGATTTGGGGGAAGCAAGCAGGCGACAGACAGACCGAAACTGTGCGTTCCCTCGGGACGGCTTACCGGAAATTCCCGTTGCACTTTTCTTCCCCCGCCGATACGGACGACGCGACGCTTGAGGTTACTGGGTCGGGGACTGGCGAGTTTCACGTCGGTGCGGTATCGCTGATGCCCGCCGACAATATCGAGGGCTTCCGTCCTGAAGTGGTTGCAGCACTCAAACAACTGCGCTTCGGCGTGCTGCGATTTCCTGGCGGCAATTTCGTTTCGTCTTATGAGTGGCGATACGCAGTCGGCGATGTGGATAAACGGCCGCCGATCTTCGATCCGGTATGGCACGCCGTGCAGCCTAACGACGTGGGCACCGACGAGTTCCTCACACTCTGTCGCCTTCTTGGCGTCGATCCCTATATCACGGTCAACGCGGGCTTCGGCGATGCTTGGTCCGCGCGCGAACTTGTGGAGTACACCATCGGAGCCGCCACCACGCCCCTGGGCAAATGGCGCGCGCAGAACGGCCATCCCGCGCCGTACGGCGTGAAGTTCTGGGGAATTGGGAACGAGCCTTGGGGCGATTACCAGATGGGCGCGATGTCGCTGCCGCAGTTCGAGCTCAAACACAATCTATTCGCGAAGGAGATGCGCAAGGTCGATCCATCGATAAAACTGATCGCGGGCGGGGCGATGCCTGACGTGATGGAAGGAGCCGATCAGTCTCGGCGCATCAATGGACAATACGTACCCGATTATCTTTCCGAAGCGGACTGGACAGGACAATTGATTCTCCACTGCCTGGACAACATCGACATGATCAGCGAGCACTACTACGCTTCCGGCACCATGCACACCGGCATGAAACTGCAAAAGAAGGTGCCCATCGATCCTCCGCTTTCGTTTATCGAGTGGCAGCGCGCTCCCGCCGTTCAAGTGAGAGCCAAGTATGAGCACTACCAGGAATATCTGAAGCGCATTCCGGCGTTCAGAGCGAAACCGGTTCCGATTGCGATCGATGAGTGGGCGTACTTTGGCGGCGGACCGGGCTCATACAAAACGGTTCCCGCGTACGCGTGGGCCTTCCACGAAATGTTCCGGCACTCGGACATTTTTCAAATGGGAGCGTTCACGTTCGCTACCGCGATGATGAGCGAAAACCGGACGGAAGCGGTGCTCAATCCCACGGGAATGCTCTTCAAGATGTATCGCGACCACTTCGGGACCATACCGGTCGAAGTGGCGGGCAACTCGCCGCAGCCCAAGCCCGCGTTTCCGGCCGGGGGCGATCAGCCCGCGGTGAATCCCGGCAGCGATACATATCCGCTGGACGTAACCGCTGCATTAAGCGAGGACCGCAAAACCGTCTCGATCGCAGTACTGAATCCGTCTGACGCGGAGCAGAGTATTCAGCTCTCCGTGGCGGGGACGAAACTGGCCGATGCCGGAACATTGTGGCGCATGGCTCCAGACTCGATCGACGCGTCCGTTCAAGTGGGCAAGAAGCCAGAGGTTCAGGTGGAGGAACTATCGCTCGGCGCGCTGCCAGAACCCATCACGGTGCGCCCCTTCAGCGTGAACATTTACTCGTACGCTGTGCAGTAACGGCAGATCTCGAAGAGGACTACGGAAGATGCTGCGACCGCGCCTGAAAATCGAAATGTCCGTCGTCGCTTTTCTTTTTGCAGCCTCGTGCCTCGAAGCACAAATGCCGGGGCAGCAGGCGCCGGGACCTCCGCCCGCACGCTTCGAACAAACCGCTCATGGACTTCGCGCAACCGCCGGCACGGAGATTCTTGACGTGACGGCCTGTACCGAGTCCGTGATTCACGTTGTTGCCACCATTGATGCGTCCGCACCGGCATCGCCACGGCCCTGGATGCTGGACGCGGCGGAAACGTGTCCCGGTGTCCCGTTCAGCTTTTCCGAAGACGAGAAGTCCGCCCAAATCAAGACCCGGGAGCTCGAAATCGTCGTGAGCCGCGAGCGCGGCAACCTCTCCTTCCGCACCACAACCGGTGAATCGCTACTGAATGAGGGCAACAGCATCCCTCGCACGTATGAACCCGTCGAACTCAATGGCGAGCACACCTACCGGGTTACGGACCGTTTCTCCCCGACGATAAACGAAGCGATCTACGGACTGGGCCAGCACCGGA
>JBEKJW010000295.1:0-5512 GCA_050011035.1 Candidatus Acidiferrales bacterium | reverse complement strand
CAAATCGTCGCCTGCGGGCCGATATCCCAGCGTGTACTGCGCGTGAAGTTCTCCGCCGATTTCATCCATAGCTTTCTGAATCGATGCGTCACGCTTCACGTTCTCGTGTAATCCCCCCGTCGCCTTGCTCGCAATGGCGAGAGAGTTCGGGCCCACCGCATTCTTTCCCGTTTTCACAAGCCAGATTACAAGGGGCATAAGATCAAGCCCCTGAATCGGCGCATTGGCCGCTTCGATCACCGAATGCGGCGGGCTTGGATCCTTATCAGGCGGCCCGATCTGCGGAATAGTCTTGCGCTTAGGCTCGCCTCTTAAATCCGCCATCGCCGTGCTGAGCCCGATCGAATAAATCATCACGTTCGCCAGTTGCGCGCGCCGCAGCACTCCGCCGAGCTTTGCCTCACTACCCGAATCCTGAGCTTCACTCACCACCACCAGAATTTTCCGCCGCACTGCGGGCCGTGCTTCGAGCATTTCGATGGCGCGCGACATACCGTCGTACAACAGCGCTTCATCCGATCCCGCAGGGAGGTGCTTCACCATGTTCTCCACGTCGTCCGGATCGGTCGTGAACTTCAGCCGGGTATCCACAGTGCTGTCGAACGTCAGCACCGCCGCTTCCGACGTCGTCCCCATCACGGCCTCGGTGAAAACTGCACCCAAGCCACGAATCGCCGGGTACATCGGCTCCACGTGCAAGCTCGTTTCGATGAGCAGCACGATCGAGAGCGGGTCGCCGCCCACGTCGAAATGGTCGAGTTTCTGCTCCGCCCCGTTGTCGTAAACGTGGAAATTTTTCTCGGTGAGGTCGAGCACCATCTCGCCGCCGGAATTCAGCACGGTCACTGGTGCCGTTACTTCAGACACGCGTACGCGGATCGCTTGCTTGTCGATCTCAGACTGCGGCACGGGCTCCGGCTTCACGCCCGATTTTGGATGGATCGGACCGACAGGCTCTTCCTGCGCGCGCACGCTTGGTGTAAAGCCGATCGCCCCAGCGGCGATCAACAGCAGCACTGGCAAAGCCCGTAAAGCAACGGCGTGGGGTTTCCTGCAGCTCGTGTGCATTCCACCTATCTGATTCGCGCAGCCAACCGCGCGTTGCTCACTACGGCACCCGTCTTTACTCCTGCCGCACTCACCGCAATCGTTCTCCTAGAATGGTAGCCTGCCCAATGTGCGCCAAATGTCGAGAGGGGGAGTGATGAAGCGTAGTGTGAAGCTGAAATCCCAGCCGTTGCCGCATGTCGCCTACGAAGATCACAAATTCATGGAGAGCCTCGCCGCGAGGCCTTTGCGCATTATCGCCGAGTATCTCGATCCGCTTACGCGTCTGCGCCGTGCCAATATCGGCGACACCATCGTCATGTTCGGCTCGGCCCGCATTCAGTCGCACGAAAAAGCGCTCGCTCACTTGAAGCGCATCAAGCGTGACGCAAACGGCCGCCGCTCCGCCGATTGGCGTATGAAAATCACAGGCGCTGAGTCACTCCTCGAAATGTCCCGATACTACGAAGAAGCTCGCGAGCTCGCCCATAAAATCACAACGTGGGCAATGACTCTCGGCAATCAGCCGCGACGGTTTGTCATTTGCTCTGGCGGCGGCCCAGGCATTATGGAAGCCGCCAACCGTGGCGCTGCCGACGCGGGCGGGCCATCGGTCGGCCTCAGCATTCAACTCCCGCACGAACAATCGTCAAACGCGTACATCTCGCGGGAGTTGAATTTCTATTTTCATTACTTCTTCATGCGCAAGCTCTGGTTCGCCCAGATGGCCAAAGCGCTGATTGTTTTCCCCGGCGGCTTCGGCACCATGGACGAGCTTTGGGAAATGCTCACCCTGCTTCAGACGGGCAAGCTCTCCTCGCACCATTTGATCCTGATTTACGGTCGTGCCTACTGGAACAAAGTCGTTAACTGGAAGCACATGGTTCGCATGGGCGTGATTGACGCGAAAGATTACGAACGTCTGCGTTTCGCGGACACCGTCAACGAAGCCTTCAACCTGATCCGCACCGAGTTGGAGGAACATCATCTCTTACTCGACGAGGAAGGCCAGCCTGTGACCCAGGCGCACATGCTGCTGCAAAACCGCATGCGTCCTTAATCCTTCGGTTCCAAAAGTAAAAAAGGGGAAGAAGCTCAAAGGCCTCTTCCCCTTTTGTTCTTTTTCCAGCGAGTGTCCCGCCGAAAATATCGCTCGGGAAACTCACCGAAAGCGAATCTGTTAGTTGGTGGCTACGGGATCGAGCGAGAAGACCGCTTGGAACCGCTGCTTCTCGTTGTTGTCGTGAACCATCACTACCGGCACGACCTTCAGCGCGGCCTTGCAGCCGCGGCACGTTGTGCTTTCACCCTCGATGTCCTGAACGAAGCCGTCCGTGAAGTGGTACGCGGCGCGCGGTCGTCGCGCTGCCTTGTCCCCCTTAACGCCGCACTGCGGGCAGGTAAACTCCACCCGATCCATCAGAGGGTCGCGGTTCAGCGCGGCCCACCCGGTCAACCGAACACCGATGGTTTCTCGCGAATTATCAGCCATTTGCACGACCTCCCGTGTAGATTTGAAATCTGACTCGAGTTAGCTCAATCGAATCTCACAACGTTAGACGCAGGTATTGCCCCTCTCGTTGCATGATTTTTATCGATTTCCTGTAAAACCTTTAGAATGAGTCGTTTTATTCCGGAAGTTCGCGCGATTGTCCAAACTCCGCCCTCTCAAGAGCTTCCGGGAACTCAGAGGCAAAATTGGTGTCTATCCCTCCAGAGATCGCGCGAACTCCGAAACTAACGCTAAGCCATCTGCCGACGCTGGGCCTACGATCAGGCCCGACGACGGCGCTTGCGGCTTAGCCAATGCAAGCCCGCAGTCGCGGGTGTGCCCGTTGAGGGCTCAGGAGAGACCGCCATGAGCGACCTGGGTAGCTTGTCGCAGTGCATGTTGGAGAGTGACGCCGAAGGCCTTAGCGCCAGCCGCGTCCTGCGTCGAAAGGCACTCACGCTGTCCGTCGTTCTCGAAGCAGCGATAGTATCGTTGCTGATAATCGGCCCGCTGCTCTACCCAGGCGTACTTCCGAACGTTCTTTCGCGCACTCCCGTGCCGCCCTACCACCGTGGCCTAACGGAAGTCTTTGTTGAAAACGTTCCTCGCGGCCCGTCGACTCCAAGCAACACACCACACCCGACACTCAATTTCCTAGCGCAACAGCCGGCACACATCCCCACCCAAATCTACGAAGGGCCTTTGCCGGATGTGGGAAATGCGATCGGTCCAGCCTCAGACGAACCAGGCGTGCCGTTCGGAGATCCAAACGGTCCTGTGGCTGCCGTGAATGGTCGCCAATTGCCGCCTGAAATCAAGCCGCCCGCGGAGAAGCCCACCAAGCCTTTGAATGTCAGCCAGGGTGTGATGGAAGGGGCGCTCATCAGCCAAATTAAACCTGCTTACCCAGGCCCGGCGCGTTCGATTCATCTCAGCGGAGACGTTGTGCTCCACGCGATTATAGGGAAGGACGGAACCGTACGCGATCTTCAGGTTCTGAGCGGCAACCCGCTTCTTGTTCAGTCCGCACTTACGGCTGTACAGCAATGGCGATACCGTCCCACGATGTTGAGCGGCGAACCCGTGGAAGTCGCCACTACGATCACAGTGCGATTTATCCTGGGTTCGGAATAGCGCAGCGAATCGCGCCGAGTTCGCGGCAGATAATCAGATCAAAGATTCGCCCGCATTCCGCGCGATGGCTTCTCGCGTCGCATCGCGCAACCGGACAATTTCTTGCCAGTCGTCGCCGGCCGCAGGATTGGGCGCTATCAACTCGCCAAACGTTAACGTAACGCGGCCGCGCCGCGGCAACATGGTCTTGTCCCGCAGCACCTGCCGCGCGCCGCAAATCGACACGGGACAAATCGGCCGTCCCGTATCCGCCGAGGCTTTAAATGCGCCGAGCTGGAACGGTCGAATCCCGCTCATCGCCGTAAACGTGCCTTCGGGATAGATCACCACCGAAGACCCGTCGCGCAACGCCGCGTTCACTTCCTCCGCTTGCCGGATCCGCGCTTGTGGATCGCTGCGATCAAACAAAAATTGATTCGTCCTTCGCGCGATTGTACCGATGAACGGCATCTCGCTTATCTCGCCTTTCGCCACGCATCGAACCCCGGGTGGGAGATGCGCCAGCGTCACCAGCACGTCGATGTAGCTGGTGTGGTTTGGCGCAAAAATCCACGGCCCACTCTTCGCGCATTCTTCTTCAGCATTCAGGCCCTGCACACTTACGCTTATGCCCGCGGCCGCGACCATCCATCGCACACCGTTCTTCAGAATCTGCGCCCGTCGTCCCGCGTCGCCCGTAACGATTAGCAGCGCCCACATCGGAACTAGAATTGCCGCGAACGCACACACCGCGTACGCTCCGTACAAAATTTCGCCCGCTTCGCGAACTGCATTGCGAATCCAACCCGTCACGCGCGGCAGCACGCTCTTCGCGCCGAGTGCGGCGATTTGCATCGCAGCTTTTGGCTGTTTCTGTCCCAGCTTGCCGTCCAGAAACAACTGCCGCGTGTCGTTCCGCCGCAACTTGCCGCTCGAAGTCTTAGGAATTGATCCCGGTGCCAGCAGCCGCACCACGTCCGGCGGCATGCCTATCGCGTCATCCACGGCCTTCGCAATCTCGCCTTCGATTCGCGAGGCACCAGCCATGTCGCGCACCTCCGCCGCGATCACCAGCCGCTCCGTGCCCGTTCGCTCGTCCGGTGCGCCAAATGCCACCACGCATCCCGTCCTCACGCCGTCCACGCGCCCCGCGATTTCCTCCAGCTCATGCGGGTACAAATTCCGCCCGCCCTTGATGATGATGTCTTTCGCCCGTCCCGTGATGTAAAGCTCGTCGTCCGCCCAATACGCGTAGTCGCCGGAGTCGAGCCAGTCGCCGTCGCGCATCAGCGCAGCAGTGGCCTCGGGATTTTTGTAGTAGCCGCTCGTCGCCGACGGCCCGCGGAACCAGAGTCGCCCCTCAACGCGGTCGCCCAAGTCGCGCCCGTCGCCGTCGACGATCCTTACTTCCACGGACGGTACCGGTTTTCCCGCGTTCACAAACTCCAGCGCCGTCGCATCGCCCACCGCGGCCCGCACAGCCTTGCGCTCCTCCTGAAAGGCTGCGCGATCGATCCGGTCCACTTTGTATCCCTCACCAAGGCGAGGTACTGAAATAGCCAGCGTTCCCTCCGCCAGCCCGTACACCGGCGTCAACGCCTCCGCTCGAAATCCATACGGCGCAAATCGTTTTGCAAATCGCTCGAGCGTCTCGCTCCGCACCGGCTCCGCGCCGTTCGTCGCCGCGCGCCACGAACTCAGATCGAGCCCCTCGAGATCCTTGTCTGGAATTTTTCGCACGCACAATTCGTACGCGAAATTCGGCGCTGGACTGATCGTCGCCCGGTGCGTATGAATCGCGCGCAGCCAGCGCTCCGGCCGGCTCAAGAACGCCAGCGGAGACATCACCACTAGCGGAAT
>JBEKJW010000294.1:0-5581 GCA_050011035.1 Candidatus Acidiferrales bacterium | reverse complement strand
TGGCGCAATTCGAGCGTGTGCGGGAAGCGGTAGCAGGGAAGATTGACGCGGCGCAGGTGGCGGCGCGGGAGCGGGAAGGCTGGCGGTTGGTGGCGCTGGAGTGGGAGCGGGGCGACGCGGCCGAAGGCCGTGCTGCGGGACCGACGCCGGCCGCGCGGCGCGAATTCGAAGCGCGTCAGCCGGTACCGTATGGCGCGCGCGTGGCGGACGACTGCCGCAGGCTGGAAGACGACGCAGACGAGATGCAGTTTCTGCTCGCCTTGATGGAGCTGATCATTCAGGACATCTCGATCAGCAAGGTTGCGGAGGAGTTGAACCGCAAGGGATTCCGCACGCGCGGCGGAGCGGAGTGGGGGCCGGTATCCGTATTCAATTTGCTGCCGCGGCTGATCGAGCTTACGCCCAAGATTTTCGCGAGCCAGGAGTGGGTGGAGCGGCGGAAGAAGTTGTCGTTGGTGTACTGACTGCCGCGCGCGCAGTGCGGTACGGCGGCTAACGCGCTGGCACGATGCCAATCTGTGCGAGATGCTGGAGCAGGTGCGTGAGGTAGTCGTTCGCGAGAAATTCGAGCGTGACCGGCTCGTAGGGAACGATGCGGCAGGCCGTTGAGAGTTTTTCTGGTGGAATGCGTGCGACGACGTGCGCGATGTAGCGGTTGTAGCTCGTGAAAAGATCGATGAGCAGCGGCCAGGCCACAGTGTTCGGCGCCTGGATTCGGATGTTTCCTTCCTGGTCGTAACGCGGCAACTCAAGTTCGGGATTCAACGATGCGTGAAGAAAGCGGATGTGGTTGTTTGCCGCCGAGTCGATAAGGTGCGCGAGGAGTTCACGTCGCGACCATCCACCCGGGAGCGCGGGCTTCAGCGACTCGTCCTCGGAGACCGCTCGGAGCTTCGGTTCCGCATAGTCGATTGTTCGAAGCAGTGCTTCACTGAGTTGTTTCATGTCGCGACCTCGTGCTAATTCCTCTCGTGGACGAGTCTCGCACGGTTTGCATCAATTGGCTGCACGGATTGACTTGAGTTGGCGCGCAACCTAATATTGCGCGGATGACCGACGACGCCGGTCGACCACATCGATCAAGGCCGCGCCCGAAGCGCCCCAAAGCCCCGCCAGTCCTCGCTAAAGAGGCTACGCCGAACGACCTTCCTCCTCGTAGTCCCTTCGACCTTTTTCAAGCATTGCGCCCGATCACGATCGGCGGAGCTGTGCGCGACATCTTGGCAGGCGTGCAGCTCGCGGCGATGAACATTCCGCAGGCTCTGGGCTACACAAAGATTGCGGGCACACCGATCGTCACCGGATTTTACACGCTGCTGTTTCCGCTGATTGCGTTCGCAGCGTTTGGGTCGTCGCGGTACCTGGTGGTGGCGGCGGATTCGGCTACGGCGGCGATTCTTGCGGGTGGCGTGTCTACGCTTGCGCCGCTGGGTTCGGCACACTACGTGGAGCTGGCTGGCGTGGTCGCGCTGATGACGGCTGCGCTGCTGCTGATCGCACGGTTGCTCAAGCTGGGATTTCTCGCCGACTTCATGTCGCAGACGGCACTCGTCGGATTTCTTACGGGCGTCGGATTTCAGGTAGCGATTGCCGTGCTCGGGCAAATGTTGGGCGTGGATACGACATCGCGGCGCAGCGTGGTGCAACTGGTTCAAGTGTTGCGGCAGCTTTCGCATGTGAACACGCTGGCGCTCGCAATTTCGGGGGCGGTGGTGGTGCTGATCTTTGCGATGCGATGGATCTCGCCGCGCTTGCCGGGATCGCTAGTCGCTGTGGCAGGTGCGATTGCGGCGAGCATGATTTGGGACTTGGCCGGCAAGGGAGTGGCGATCATCGGGCACGTCGAGGGTGGCTTGCCACACTTCACACTGCCGCACGCAACGTGGAGCGAGTTCGAAGTGCTCGTGCCGATTGCGGGCTCTTGCTTCGTGATGATCGTGGCGCAGAGTGCGGCGACGGCGCGCGTTTACGCGCAACGCAACCACGAGATGTTGGACGAGGACGCGGATATCGTCGGACTCGCGGCGGCGGATGCTTCCGCGGCCTTGAGCGGGACATTTGTTGTGAACGGCAGCCCGACGCAAACGGCGATGGTGGAGTCTTGCGGCGCGAAGGGCCAACTCGCGCAGATTTCAACGGCCGCTTGCGTCGCGCTGGTGCTGTTATTTTTCACGAAGCCGGTCGAGTATCTGCCTCGATGTGCGCTGGGCGCGATGGTATTCGTGATCGCGGTGCGGCTGATCGACATCAAGTCGCTGCGCAAGATCGGCGTCGAAAGTCCCGGTGAAATGCGGCTGGCGATCGCGACGGCGGCGGTTGTGGTGTTCGTTGGCGTAGAGCAGGGGATCGTGTTCGCGATGATCGTTTCGCTGTTGCGCGTGGTGCGTCACACCTACAACCCGCACACCGCCGTGCTCACGCAGGATCCGCATGGAATGTGGTGCCTGAATCCTGTCCTGCGCGGTGCGATGACCGATCCGGGCGTGGTGATCTACCGTTTCAGCGCGACACTGTTCTATGCGAACGCGGGATTTTTCGCGCAGCAAGTACGCTTACTGTGCGAACCCGTCACGCCGCGCGTGCGGTGGGTGATTGTGGACTGCGGCGCGATCACTCACGTGGACTATTCGGCGGCGCGGACGCTAATTTCCCTGCGCGTGGATCTCGAGAAGGAAGGCGTCGAGCTGGTGCTTGCGCACGTTGACTCGAACCTTGAAGCGGACCTGGATCGACACCACGTGAGCGAATCCATTGGCCGCGACCACATCTACGACACGCTAAGAATGGCGCTCTCGGCATTTCGCGCGCAAAACTAGATGCTAGCGCCAGCGACCCCAGTACCACGGGCCCAATGGACGGATCGAGCGCCAGAATCGATCGCCGCCGAACGCGGACAGCAAGCCGCCGATTAGCGCACCCAACAAAGTTGCGACGATAAAAGAGGCCTTTGTCGCGGTTGCGCGCCTTATCTCACCACCGAATCCGAATAGACCACCGAGAGACGCACCACAAAGGAACCGCACAGCAACACCAATCCAGTCAATTCCTCGTGAGGCGTCCTCGCGCGCACCCGCCGACGCGGCGTCGCTTGCAATCCTCAGAAACGAGGCGTCAGTAACTGGCGGATCGCTCGGGACATATTCCACGCGCGACCAACCGGGATCTGCGGACGCTGAAGCCGTCTCGCCATCGGTCGACGTCCCGGCGGTTTTGTTCCGTGGAGTTGAGAACGGAGTGGCGAAGCCGGCGCGAAGGGGCGCGTCTTGAATGCGCGAGTAGGCCGCGTTGATGAGACTGGTCATCTGTGTGGCTTCGGCGTGCTGTTCGGAGCCAGGGCGGTAGCGGTCGGGATGCCAGCGCTTCACGAGCTTCCGGTAGCTCGATTTTATGGCGCGGGACGAGGCGTCGTGAGGGACGTCGAGCACACGGTAGGCGTGCGCAATGTTTTGAATTTCGCCTTCGCGAGCGGGCATAGGAAAAGTCTAGCGCCACGTCAGCCGCGGGACCGCATGATGGAGGTACAGGGTGCTCGACGGTTACTGTCCGTAAGACCGGGGAAGTTTTAAGGCTTTCGTTCAGCGAGGAAGTAAAGATTGCAGATCGAGAAGATGATGTGGGTGGTATCGCGCAACAGGACCACGTCGCCGGGAATTTCAGTGGTGCCGCCGGTGACGTCCGCGTCGGCGTGTTCGATGGTCAGTTGGGTGGCGCGGGCGGAGGTGATGCCGAGTTGCTTGAAGGAAACGTTGGAGTCATTGGCGCCCCCGCCGGAATTGTTGAGCGCAAAATCACGGGCCGAGATCACGTTTTTCGTGACCTTCGGATTTTTCGCGACAGCGTCTTTCCACTTCAGTGAATCAGCGGTGTAGATGATTTCGGTGCCGATGACGGCTTTGGCCTCGGCCTCGCCCCAGCAGGAAATGGTTTTTGTGGGGAGAGTGCGGAGCACGGTCCAGTGGCCAATAAGTTCGTGCGGAATCACGCCTCTGTTTTCCGTGTCTGACGTGGTCCCCGCGGTGAGATGGGCGCCGGTGGCGACTGCGCCTTGAGAATTCGACTCTGCGGAAAACTGAGTGGTGAGGAAGTCGGCGCGATCGGCTGTTTCCTTCAGGAGGCAGGCGCTGTCTGTCTTGCACTTTGCGTTACGCGCCCGAATCCATTTGCGTTCATCGGCACGTAGACTGGCGGTGGCAGCGGCGTCGGAAGAAATCTGCGTCATGCGCTTACGGTAGTTCTGGTTGAGGCGCGCGTCCTGGCGGTTCAACTCGGTCTGCGCGCAGACGGTGAGATTGGCGGCGTCGTTGCCCGCGGCGTTCACGCATGTAGTGTATGCCGGAGAATATTGAGCGCTCGATGGCGAAGCAATCCCCAGCGCTGCTGCGGCGACGGCAGCGAACGTGGCGCACGCGCGTGGGGCTCTCATGGCTGTCGCTCAAGATTCGCGCGATCCCATTTGGCGAGGTTGGCGGCGGGATCGTAGGTCGACTGGCAAAACTCCAGAAGCGCAGCGCGTGGATCGGCGGAGTTGCGCGCGTCTTCATACATCCAACGGAAGCCGCCGCCCGGCACGCTGTAGTACGCCTTCGCCGGACTCACTTTGGCTTCGCGATAGCCCGCGGGCTCCGGCGCCGCGTAGCAATAAAAGGCGGCGTCCGTGACGTCTGCACCACCGGGCCACCAGCCAACGCTGCAGACTTCGTGCGAATAGGCCTCACGTGTGACCGCATCGGCTCCGGGACGTTCCGGCGCGCGTCGGCCGGAAAAGCGCGTGACACACAGATCAAAACTACCCCAGAAAAAATGTACCGGGCTGCACTTGCCGATGAATCGTCCGCGAAATTCCTTGAAGATCGGATCGATGGCGACGAGAACCTGCCAAAAGCGGTGAGCGTATGTGCGGTCGTAGGCGGCGTGCGCGGTGTCCTGATTGAAGCGGATCGGATTGGGGACCTCGACCGGCATGTCCCAGATGTCCACCGTGACACCCATGCCGCGAACGGTTTCCATCACCTCGCGATAAAAATTCGCGACGGTGCGAGGCTCGAGTTCGAGAGTTTCAGTGGCGCCGTTGCTGGTCTCGATGCGCAGCAGGTGCTCGATGAAGTCGAACTCCATCTCGAAATTGCCGTGTTCGTAGGGAATCGGCGACGTGGTGAGACCGCGCGAGGTGACGTAGAAGGGAACCTCCCACCAGTGATTCACGAGCGGGGTGAGCGCGAGCCGAATCTTGCCGACGATCTGCATCCACATGTGCAGCGTTTCGCATGTGTCTTTCCACTGGGCGAAAGGAAGCGCGGGCCAAGGGTCGGCTCCGTATTTTATGGTGGCGTGAGTAGGGGATGTCATAGTGGCGCCTCCGGAGCGAGCGCGTGCTTCATGCGCCGTAACCGACACAGGTTTAATTGATGCGCATCATGGTAGGCAATTCATCGGCGAAGTCAATTCCGATATCCGCTCGACGGTACAGCGTTTACCTGACTCGCCTACACGATGCGCTTGATGGCGAGTGGCGCGCGAAGACGCGATGATTGCTGGCAGCAGCGCCTTGCGTACTGGAATCACATTTCATTCGGATTTGTGC
>JBEKJW010000293.1:0-6708 GCA_050011035.1 Candidatus Acidiferrales bacterium | reverse complement strand
CTCAGCATTACCCACGGGAAACACACCGTGAAGGTTGGCTTCCAGTACTTCCGCCAGCGTATCAACACCTACTACTCCGGCAACAACGGCACGCTCGGCTTTTTCAATTTCACCGGCTTCTACACCGGTATTGCTGACGCCGATGAGTGGCTCGGTGACGCCCAGCAGAACGGCCGTGGTATCGTCGGAGGCACATGGGGACAGCGCTCCAACGTCTTCGGCACCTTCGTGCAAGACGATTGGCGCGTGACTCCCAACCTCACCCTGAATATCGGCCTTCGCTTCCAGGCTCACACCCCCTGGGGCGAAGTGAACGGCCAACAGGCCAACTTCGGTCTGTTCACCGGCACTCCGGAATTTGCGTCGGCAAAGGATGTTCCTGCCGGCACCGTATTCCCGGGTAATCAGCCGATCTTCACCGGCAATTCCGCGCTCTACAACGGCTACTACGGCATCACCGACTGGCAGCCGCGTCTCGGTCTCGCGTGGACGCCCGAAATCTTCCACGGCAAGACGGTGTTCCGCGCGTCCTACACAACGTCCGACTACCTGGAAGGCACCGGCACCAACCTTCGCCTTCCGCTCAACCCGCCGTTCGGTACCGAAGACTTCGTAGACTACTCGAGTGTCGCCGGCCCACCCCCGACGAAGCTGTCAGACGGTCTGATCTTGTCTCCTCCGGGCGACCCGTTCCAGGGTGCCACGCTGCGTGTCTGGGCGCCTAACGTTCGCCCGGCCGTAGCTCAGGAATGGAACATTTCGGGTCAACAGCAATTCAACAACTCAACAACTTTGCAAGTGGCCTACGTTGGCCAGCGGGGGACGCACCTGATGGTCCCGACGTGGCTCTTGCAGGGTGAACTCCAACCCAACAACACGGTTACTCCGAGCCCATATCTTGCCGGCAACCCGGGTCTTCTCGCCGACGGCGTAACTGCGAAGGGAACGCTTTCCGACGGCACGATGTGGTACAACGCGTTGCAGGCAACCTTGGTCCACCACACGACGAACGGACTGCAATATCAGGTTGCTTACACGTATTCCCATTGCTTGACCAACTCCTCCGGCTACTACGGGTCATGGGGCGGCCAGACCACCCCCGCTTCGCCTTACTGGCAGAACCTCTACAATCCCCGTGCGGAATGGGGCGATTGCTACTACGACGTAACGCATGACTTGACCGCTTTCGCCGTGTATCAGCTGCCATTCGGCAACGGAAAGAAGTTCGGTGCCGACGCAAGCAAACCCGTCAACGCAATCATCGGTGGCTGGCAGATCAGCCCGATTTGGACTTGGCGCGGTGGTTTCCCGCTGGACATCTCGGCGTCGGACGAAACTACCACCGACTCTCAGGGCGGTCGTGCGGACTGCTTGGCGCGGCCGAGCTATCCGAAGACGTACGTTGCCACCAGCTCATCCAGCGTGGCGTTGCAGTGGTTCGATCCGAATAACTATTCAAACCCTAACGCCTTCCAGTTCGGTACTTGCGGCGTGACTCCTGTCCGCGGTCCTGGATTGAACGACGTTGACTTCAGTTTGCAGAAGTCATTCAACATCTCCGAGTCGAAGCGGATTGAGTTCCGCACCGACTTCCTAAACCTGTTCAACCATCCCATCCTTGTGTCGCCGAACACCAGCTGCGGCGGTGGCGCGGGTGATGCCTGTGGATTCGGTTTGGGTCAAATCTCCGGCTCAGAAGGCGAACGCAACATCCAATTCGCCTTAAAATTCTATTTCTAACCTTCAACCAAGATAGAATGGGGCGAGCGCGACATGCGTTCGCCCCATTTTTTTATGCGCACACATTTCGCCGCCACCGTCGCTTTTGTTTCTATAGCCTCAACTCTCGCTTTTGCGCCGGCGCTCCGCGCGCACGCTCCTTCCCCCGGCCCGGCGCAATCAACTCAGCCGTCAGCATCCTCCGCCGCATCGTCGGCGCAGCACGCGATCGAGCTCGCCCGTACTGGCCACTGCGCTGAGGCCATCCCGCTTCTCAAGCGCGCCAACGCCGCGACCGCTGACAAAAGCACCAAGCGCGAAATCGGCCAGGCCGGTGTGAAGTGCGCAATGACGATCGGCCAACCCGCCACAGCCGTCGATTTTCTCAACGCGCTCAACCGTGAATTCCCGCGCGATCCCGCCATCCTTTACCTCTCCACTCACGTCTACTCCGATCTTTCATTGCGCGCCTCGCAAGAACTAGCAATGACGGCGCCGCACTCGCGCGAAGCCATGCAGCTCCAGGCCGAAGCTCTCGAAGAGCAGGGTAAATGGGATGAAGCGCGTGCCGAGCTCGAGGAGATTCTGAAGGAAGATCCGAAAGCTCAGGGTGTTCACTACAGCATCGGCCAAATCATACTTTCGCAGCCGCCTACAGCTACCACCGGCGACGACGCCAGAGCCCAGTTCCAGGCCGAACTCGATATCGATCCCACCAACGCCGGCGCTGAGTATGTCCTAGGTGAACTCGCACGCAGCCAGCAGCAATGGGACGAAGCGATCGCGCATTTTTCGAAAGCCGTCAAACTCGATGCCAGCTTCGCCGACGCCTACCGGGGTCTCGGCACGACTTACAATTCCGCCGAGAAATACGATCAGGCCATCGCGCCGTTGCAGCAGTACGTGAAATTACAGCCGCGCGATCCCGCCGGACACTACCAGCTCGCTATCGCCTACGCGCGCAGCGGCCACAAAGACGAAGCAACAAAGGAAATGGCCATTCAGCGCGACCTCGACGCAAAAGCCCGCGCCGCGCAAAACGGCCAAGCGCCCCCGCAAGGCCAGCCCCAGTAGCCGATCGAGCGCGCTACTTCGCGCCGTTCGCGTCGTATACCTTGATCCAGTGGCTCCGCAGCTTCGCCTGCAGCTCCTTCCCGTTCTCTCCCGATTCGATCAACCTCGACGTCTGCACCGGCATGTGGCAGTCGACGCAGTTCTCCGCGATTTTTTCACCGAGTCGCGCATACTCCCCACACTGCTTCGCTTCATGGCATTCGAGACACGTCGAGGAGTAACTCGCCGCCGCTTTCGGTGGCTCGTGCGGATTGTGGCAGGTCGTGCACGTCATCGTGCTCGACTCTGCATAGCACCGGCTCCGCTCTAGCATCGCTACCTGGTTGCCATGTACGTCCACGTTGATTCGCGGATCGGGCGGATCGAGATGGATGTATTCCTCCATCGCCGCGCCGGGCGCGTAGCTGAACGCCGGCTGCAGGTCCTTCCCCAAGCCGCCGTGGCATTGCGCGCACTCCTCCATCTGCCGCTCGCGCACCAGCTTCTGGATGTCCACCAGGTCCGCGCTAGCCGCAGCGCCCGTATTCGCGCTGCCGTTGGTCTCGTCGCTCGCGGTGTGCGCCGTGTGCAATGCGATGTGCGCGCTCCCCGGCCCGTGGCAACGTTCGCACGAAATTCCCAACTCGAGCGACGCGCGCTCGAAGCGGTTCGAAAACGCCGATTCCTCGATTGGCATCACGTAGGATGCGTGACACTCCAGGCAGCGCGGCGTGATGGGCCGGTCGAAATCTGCCGTTCCGTCCAGATAGCCGGGACTGTTCACCCAACCCACACCGTTCCAGTAGGACACTGGAAGCTCGAACAGCCGGTCACCCCTCCAATACGCGTAAGTTTGGCCGCCGCGTCCCGCACCCACCACAATGTAGATCCGCTCGCTGCGCTCCTTCGCGTTCGGAGAATCGCCGAATACGGCAGTCACCGACATTCCTCCCGCTTTCGCGTCCATCCTGAAGTGCAGCGTCGGATCGAGCGTGGGCAACTCGTTCTTGCCCGCCTCAAAACTCCCAAGTACGCTCGCGCGGCTTGCCGCTGTCGTAGTGCGATTGTGGGCTGTTCGTTCGTAGGTTTGCGCGATATTCTGGTGGCACGTAGCGCACGCCTCGGCGCCTGCGAATTCCTTGCGTAACGATGTTTTAGAGTCTTGCTGCTTCGAAGCTGCGGCGGTTTGCGCGGTAGTGAATTGCATGCGTGCGCGCCGACTGGCGCCGGCCGTGGCGCGCAGGGAAGCGCACAACAAGAGACACGCCGCGATTTTTGCAGGTCGTGGCACGGCTTATAAAAGTACGAGCGGCCGCGCAGGCCGGATGTCCTGCCGGTGTATCGTTTTTGTTTTTTTTCACGCACGCCGCGCGGGCGTACGCATGATTTCTGCCTGAGGACTGGGTTCTGAGGTCGCGAGGGCCTGAAGAAGAACGAACCTGAAGGAGCCGAACGAACGAGTGCGTCGCGATCTACACGAAGCTTTGACGGCGATGACGCGCCGCTGGTTTCTGGAAAATCTGGCTCGCGCCGGAGCGGTCGCCACGTTCGCGCCGCGCGCCGTGTGGCCCGGAAATGGCGGGCCGCGTCTCGCACCGGCATTCACGCGAGTTGCCGACGACGCGCAACCCGTCTTCGAACAAATCCCGCCAGCCGCGAGCGGCATTTCGTGGGCCCACTCCAACGGCCGCTCCGACAAAATGTACCTGCCGGAAACGGTCGGCGCAGGCTGCGCGTTCCTTGATTACGACAACGACGGCTGGATGGACATTTATCTCGTCAACAGCGGTAAGTGCGACTTCTTCGACCCCAATCCGCCGCTGCGCAACGCGCTCTACAAAAATAATCGCGACGGAACGTTTACTGACGTCACGGAAAAAGCCGGCGTCGCCGGCAACGCCTACGGCATGGGCGTCGCAGTCGGCGATTACGATGGCGACGGCTTTCCCGACATCTACGTGACGCAGTACGCCTCAAGCATCCTCTATCACAACAATCGCGACGGCACGTTCACAGACGTCACTGCCAAAGCTGGCGTCGCCGCCAACGGCTGGGCCACCAGCGCCGTCTGGTTCGACTACGACAACGACGGTCGCCTCGATCTCTTTGTCTGCCGCTTCGTCGATTTCAACAAATCAAAGAACAAATTCTGCGGCAACCTGCAGACGCACCAGCGCTGGTATTGCATCCCCAGCGTCTACGATCCGATGCCGTGCTGGCTCTACCACAATAATGGCGACGGCACGTTCACCGACGTCAGCAAGCAGTCCGGCGTCGCCAGTTCTCTCGCGAAGGCCTGGGGCGTGGTAGCGGCCGATATCAACAACGACGGCCGCATGGACCTATTCGTCGGCAACGACACCGTCCCGAATTTTCTTTTCGCCAACCGCGGCAACGGAAAGTTCGAGGAGATCGGCCTCCTCGCCGGCGTTGGCTACAGCAGTTTCGGGCGCGCGCGCTCCGGTATGGGTGTCGACGCCGCCGATTACGATCAGGATGGCTGGATTGATCTCTTCGTCGCCAATGTCGATCAGGAGATGTATTCGATCTACCACAACGCATCCTGACGACCGCATCGACGAGCGCTCCGCCACCGTGAAATATCTCGAGCCGATGCTTCTGTTCCACAACACCGGCCACGGTTTTGAAAACGTCAGCGCGAAGAGCGGCCCGATTTTCTCGCAGCCGCTCGCCGCTCGCGGTATGGCGCTGGGCGATTTCAATAATGACGGCGCCGTCGACGTTCTCGTCGCCGTCAACAACGCCGCGCCTGTGCTGCTCCGCAACAATGTCGGCGCGGAAAATCACTGGCTTGGCCTTCGCCTCATCGGGCGCAAGGCCAACATCGACGCCATCGGCGCAAAGGTGAGTTATCAAGCCGGCGATCTGAAGCGACATCTATATAAGGTAGGCGGCGGCAGCTATCTTTCCTCGCACGATCCGCGCATGGTTCTGGGAATCGGCAAACGCACGAAGATCGATTGGATCGAAATCAAATGGCCCGCGCCCAGCACTCTCGTGGAGCGCATCGCCGACGTCCCGATCGATCGCTATGTAACGATTGTGGAAGGGCAGGGAGTTCGCGCGACGGAATCGAACCCGCCTTCCGGCGCGACGAAATAGCGAGCGTTACTTCTGAAGTTTTGCCAGCGTGGGGAACGAAGTGGGAACCGTCAGCGCCATCTCCGGCGGTTTCTTTCCATTCTGAATCGCGTCGACGAGCATCTCGATCGCCATAGTCGTATTGGGCGGCACCACCACCGTCGCCGCCATAATTCCTTTGCGAACGTCTTCCTGCCCCGTCTTCGGCAATCCGTCGCAACCGGTGAACGGAGCAGCGAGCCATTTCTCGCGCACCGCCGGTTCAGCCTCTTCGATCGCTTTACGCGCGCCGAGTGTCATCGAATCGTCCTGCGCGCTCACCATGTCTACGGTCTGCCGCTGCGAAGTTGGCAGCCGCACCCAAGACGCCACCGCCTTGTAAGCACTCTCTTCGGTCCACTGTCCCTTGAGCGCCGTGATTTTCACGTTGGCGGGCTTGGTCTGCTGCATGCCCATCGTTCGCTGCTTCGCCGCCGGATTGTCGGACGGCCCCTGTATATAAAGGACGTTTCCGCCCTTCGGCAGCAGCGCCGCCATTTGTAGTCCCTGAATTCTTCCAATTTCTAGGTGGTTGGAGCTCACTGCAAACGCCGGCGCCGTCCCCGCACGCCGCAACTCCGGAATGTAATCCGCCTCGCGGTTTAGGATCACCCATCCAATTCCGGCCGCCGCGGCCGCCTTCGCCACTTGCGGAAGCGGCGTCCCGACCGGCTCAAAAATGATCCCGTTCGGTCGAAACCCGGGCGCCTGCACAACCTTTAGCAGTTGGTCGCTCTGTTTGAACGCGTCGTTGTTCGCGTGGATCACCTGAATGCCCACGCCGAGCCGCTTGCC
>JBEKJW010000292.1:0-5604 GCA_050011035.1 Candidatus Acidiferrales bacterium | reverse complement strand
ACGCTGGGCATCGTCGCTCCGATGCGCATGCATTATGAGCGTGTGATCACCGCGGTGGCGTTCATGGCGCAGTTTTTCTCCGAGAACTCACAAGGGAGCTAATTCGTGTCTTCGCATAAACGCAGTTCGAACCGCGAAGGGGATGAACCCGCCGCGGCAGCCGCCCAGGCGCCGGAAGCCAACGCCACGCCCACGGCTGAAATGGAAAGTTCTCTCGTCGAGCAGATCAAGAAGCTCGAAGCGGAAAAGCAGGAATTGACGAACACGATGCTTCGCCGCCAGGCGGACTTCGAAAATTTCAAGAAGCGCGTGGAGAAGGAACGCAGCCAGGAGCGCCACCGCGGAGTCGAATCCGTTGTCGAGCAGCTTGTCAGCGTTCTGGACGCATTCGATCGCGCGCTCGGCGGGAATCACGATCCGGCGTTCGCGGAGTATCGCAAGGGCTTCGAGCTGATCCGCGGACAAATCTGGAACACGCTCTCGAAGCTGGGCCTGCAACGCGTCGATTCGGTCGGTAAGGAGTTCGATCCGAACCAGCATCACGCGATCGAAAAAGTCGAAACCGCCGATCACGCTGAAGGAATCGTGGTCGACGAGCTGGCGCCGGGGTATCTCTTCCACGGGCGTGTGCTGCGTCCGGCGATGGTTCGCGTCGCCACGGGCCTTCCAAACTAAATTTCGCGCCCGCCGCGCGCGCCGGAAATGCTCAACATCCTGGCGCGCCGCAGCGCATCCAACTTTCGAGGGATGGTACATATATAAATGCCGGCCAGGGATACTCAGGATTATTACGTCGTTCTCGGCGTGGAGCGAGATGCTTCCGCCGATCAGATCAAATCCGCGTACCGCAAGTGCGCGATGCAATGGCACCCCGACCGCAATCCGGACAATAAAGCCGAAGCCGAAGAAAAATTTCGGCTTGCGTCCGAAGCCTACGGAGTTTTGTCCGATCCGCAGAAGCGCTCGGTCTATGACCGCTACGGCGCTGCGGGCTTGAATAGCCGAGGTTTTGACACCGGCTTTGATTCCTCCGTCTTCACCGACTTTCAGGACATTCTCGGCGAGATGTTCGGCTTCGAGGATATCGGCGGTCGCCGTCGTGGTCGCGGTTCCCGCGGCCAGCGTGGCGCCGACCTTCGTTACGATATGTCGCTCACCTTCGAAGAAGCCGCCACCGGCGTCAGCTCGCAGATCCGCATCTCGCGCAACGAAACGTGCGAACCGTGCAAAGGCACCGGCGCAAAACCCGGCACCGGCATGACGCCGTGCAAGACCTGCGGCGGCCGCGGCCAGATGTCTTATTCGCAAGGATTTTTCTCGATCACACGCACGTGCCCGGCTTGTCAGGGCGCGGGCCAGGTGATTCGCGATGCGTGCGTCTCGTGCCGCGGCCAGGGCCGCATCGAACGCGAACGCACTCTTGAAGTCGGCATTCCGGCGGGCGTCGATTCCGGCACGCGACTGCGCATGGCGGGGCAGGGCGAACCCGGCACGCACGGTGGTGCGCCCGGCGATCTCTATATTTTCCTCGAAGTGAAGGAGCACGCCTTCTTCGAGCGGCGCGGCTCCGACCTCGTGTGCGAAATTCCGGTCAGCGTCACGCAAGCGACGCTCGGCGCCAAAATCAAAGTCCCCACTTTGAAAGACGAAGAAGACCTCGAAATTCCGGAAGGTACGCAGTCCGGCCAGATCTTCCGCAAAAAAGGGAAGGGCCTGCCCAATCCGCACGGCGGCAAGGGCGACCTCTATATCAGCGTCCGCGTCGTCATCCCGGCGAAGGTCTCGCGCGAACAGCGCAAGCTCCTCGAGCAGCTAGGCCAGTCGATGAAAGTCGACAACAAGCCCGCCGAGCGCAACTCCACCTTCTTCGACAAAGTGAAAGACATCTTCGGCTAGCGCACAAGCAACTTAGAACATTTCACAGAGGACACGGAGACAGAGCGCTTGGCGCAAGCATCTCCGTGCCCTCCGCAGTTCTCGGTTTTCTCCGTGAAATGTTCCAATCTTCTGTAGCCCGACCCGCCCCGCTTGAACTGCTACAATCTCTCGAATGCGCCGCCGCTTTTTCGTCGACCAATTCACAAGCGGATCCGCCACGCTTCACGGCGACACCGCCAACCACCTAGCCCGCGTCCTCCGCGCCGAACCGGGCCAACTCTACGAACTCAGCGACGGCTCAAGCCTCTGGCTCGCACGAATCGACGAAGTCGGCCTCGTCTCCCGCGGAGAAAACCGCATCGAATTCTCCCTAGTCGAACAACTCGCCGCCCCATCGCCCAGCGTCAAACTCACGCTCCTGCTCTCGCTCGTGAAATTCGATCCCTTCGAATGGGCGCTCGAGAAAGCCACCGAACTCGGCGTCAACGAAATCGTCCCTCTCGCCGCTGAACGGACGGACAAACCTCTAATCGCGGCCGCCGAAAAACGCCATGCGCGTTGGGAGAAAATCCTGCACGAGTCCGCCCAGCAGTCTCGCCGCCTCGCGCCCCCCAAGCTCGCACAAGCCACTCGCCCGGCGAAAGCTTTCGCCGCCACCCAAGAAGGCGTGAAGCTCATGTTGAGCGAGCGCCCGAACGCGCCATCACTCCGTAGCGTGCTTTCGTCCCACGAATCCGCAAACGCTTTCGCAGCAACGCTAGCCATTGGCCCCGAAGGCGGCTGGACCGACACCGAACTCGCCGCCGCCCAAGCCGCTCACTTCACCGAGGCGTCCCTTGGCGACCTGATCCTTCGCACCGAGACCGCCGTCCTTGCCTCGCTAGCGATCGTGAAGTTTGCCCTCGAAGCAAAGTAGCCAAATTCGCACGCGGCGCGTCCAATCCTTCGTATAAGTTTGCGCCGGCGGCCTCGCACCGAATTTGGAGCGGTGCGGCTCGCCGTGTTATAAATATTTGAGGACAGCATGTCGGACACTCCACAGACAGGCTCCGTCACCGCGCAAGAATCCGAGTCGTTGCCGCCATTGCGGGGCGAACTGCGCACCTGGACTCGCGATCTAGCCATCGCTCTCGGTCTCGTGCTGGTCATCATGATTTTTCTCTACCAGCCGGTGAAGGTCGAAGGCACCAGCATGGCGCCGCTGCTCAGCGATCAGGAACACATCTTCATCAACAAGATCGTCTATCGCTTTGAGCCAATTGATCGCGGCGATGTGGTCGTTTTCTGGTATCCTCTCGACCGGTCGAAGTCGTTTATCAAGCGTGTGGTCGCGCTGCCTGGCGAAACTCTTGAGATTCGCTTCGGCCACGTGTACATCAACGGCAAGGAAGTCGCCGAGCCGTACGTTCCGGCGAATTATCTCGACGGGTCGAGCTACGGCCCGGTGAAGATCCCGGAAGGGAATTACTTTGTGATGGGCGATCATCGCGATAGCTCCAACGATTCGCGCGTGTTCGGGCCCGTAGGTCGCAACTTTATCTACGGCAAGGCTGTTTTCGCGTACTGGCCCGTGGATCACTTCGGTTCGCTTACGGGCAGCAGCACTTCATCAACGGTTAACGCGGCACCTCGATAATGAGCTTCGGAGGACACACTGACGCAGCAGGGTACAGAGCGCGCGATTCTCGCGCTGGAAGACGGACGCATATTTAACGGCCGCGCGGCCGGCGCTCGCACGCGCCGCGGCGGAGAAGTTGTTTTTAACACTAGCCTCACCGGCTATCAGGAAGTATTCACCGACCCCAGTTATTCAGGCCAGATCGTCTGCCTCACCTATCCGCACATCGGAAATATCGGCACCAATCGCGACGATGAGGAATCGGCGAAGCCCTACATCGAAGGGCTGGTAGTGCGCGAATTTTCGCCTCTTGCTTCGAACTGGCGTTCGCAAGAATCCACGCAACAGTATCTCGAGCGGCATGGCGTGCCTGTGATTTGGGATATCGACACACGCGCGCTGGTGCGGCACTTGCGCGATGTAGGAGCGCTGCGCGGCGTCGTCGCGACGGATGGCACTCCCGCCGAGCAGCTCGTGAAGGAAGCGAAAGCGCTGCCGACGATGGCTGGGCAGGAACTCGCCAGCCGCGTCACTTCCGCAAAATCGTACGAATGGACGAAGGGCACTGTCGATCTCTCAGCGGAACGCGCGACTGCTGCCACCGTCGGCGCTACCGGAGCAGGCACCGCAGTCGCTACCGCGCGAGCGACGGTCGCCGAACCCGGCGGCGCGCGGCATCGCGTGGTCGCCTACGATTACGGCATCAAGCAGAACATCCTGCGCCTGCTCGTCGATCACAATTGCGACGTCACCGTCGTTCCCGCGAAGACATCCGCCGAAGACGTGCTCGCGCTGAAACCCAACGGCGTCTTCCTCTCGAACGGCCCCGGCGACCCCGAGCCCATTCACTACGCCGTCGACAACATTCGCAAGCTCGTCGGTCGCGTGCCGATCTTCGGCATCTGCCTCGGCCACCAGCTCTGCGGCCTCGCGCTCGGCGGCCGCACATTCAAGCTGAAATTCGGCCACCACGGCGCGAATCACCCGGTGAAGAATCTGCTCACGCAGAAGGTCGAGATCACCTCGCAGAATCACGGTTTCTGCGTCGATCCCGAATCGCTGCCATCGAGCGATGTCGAAATCACGCACGTGAACCTGAACGATCACACGAACGAAGGTATGCGCCACCGTTCGCTGCCGCTTTTCAGCGTGCAGTACCACCCGGAAGCGTCGCCGGGTCCCCACGACGCGCGCTATCTTTTCGACAGTTTCATCAAGCTCATGGAGCAACGGTCGTGATCCGTGCCCTCGCGCTAGTCATTCTCGCAGCGAGCGCGCTCTTTCCGGCTCCCGCGCGCTCGCCTGCAACACCTGCGTGCGTCACGGTCACAGCACCCGAACCCAAGCTTTCCTCGTCGTCCGTTAAGATCACGACAACGATAAATGGCCAATTGGCGAGCGGCGCGAAGGTCGAGTTTTTTCGGCCGAACGACACGGCCCAGCCAGTTCTTGCAGCAGTGACGAACCGTAAGGGCATCGCGAGTTTTGCTTCGCTACCTGCTGGGCATTTCTTGGTGGTAGCGAGTGAAGGTAAGTTGAACGCGACGATCTCCGTGGAAGTCTTGTCCAGCTCTAAACATAAGGGCAGGGCTCTTCTGCTGGCTTTGAAGCCCGACCCCACGCTCGATCTCATGAGAGATCGACTGGCTGCCGCCAATAAGTCGCCCGTGACGTATCGAACTCAGTCGTTCGCGGGAGTCGTGACCGACGAAAGTGGCTCAACTGTGACGGGATCTGTTATCCGTATTTGGAAGATAGGAACACAGGACGGAGGGCCGCTATTCGAGCGGCGCGCAGGAACTGACGGACGCATTACAGCGGACCTTCCAGATGGAGTCTATGTTGAGATGGTTGCGTCGACTGGATTTAGGAGTCAAGTCATAGTGTTTGAAGTTGCAAAAGACGCGCCTGTTCAGGAATTCAAGACAACGCTGAAGGTCGCATCATGTTGATTCCGAGGCTTGCGGGACCCCGAGCGAAGTAACTATGCCCAGACGCAACGACATCAAGAAAGTCCTGATCATCGGCTCCGGCCCGATCGTCATCGGCCAGGCCTGCGAATTCGATTATTCCGGCACGCAGGCGTGCAAGGCGCTTCGTTCGGAAGG
>JBEKJW010000291.1:0-6078 GCA_050011035.1 Candidatus Acidiferrales bacterium | reverse complement strand
GTGCGCCGTGTGGATGCATCACCGCGCACAACCGGAGTCGCGACGCCAAGTTTTGCGTCCGTTGATTTGAAAACCTCCAAGTTGAGCGAAACTCCAAGGATCGAAAAATTGGCGATACTCGCTTCGCGCGGCTGTGGGTCTTGATCGGCTTTCATGCGCGCGGTTTCGTCGGGGTCGGATTCTTTGGCGTGGTATCCGGACCACCAATCGGAATCGTCGGTTAGGTGAACGCCGGCGGCAGATTGCGTTGCGCCGATGTCTCGCGGAACAAACGCTGACACGAAGAGGAAGCCAATGAAGATCAATCCGCACGTCGCGGAGCGTCGAGTGGGATGATGATGTTTGCGAAAATGAGAGCGCATTACCTGTTCAGTATAGTCCGAAAGATAAATGCTATGTCCGCCGGTGTGTCGCCGTATATACCTGCGCTACCGCACTCCGCGAAGGGCTTGTGGCGGTGGTAGCGGCCGGTTTCGTGACCATCTCCGATGGACATTTCATCGTCGGAAAGATCGAACGTCCACAGACGCGGCTGGCGCGGTGTGCCGGCGGGCGCACAATCCAGACGGACGTGTTTAGCGTCGGGGAAATCGTAGTTGCAGAAATGTTTTTCGCGCGTGCTGGTCATGACGAGGACCCCGTCGGGGTTGAATTGAAGCGTGGCGTTCGCGTCTGTGACGTCCACCCACGTGCCTACCACGCCGGTTTTGAGCCGATCGATCTCAGGATGAGAACACGAGACGATCAACATGGCGACGACGCCGAGAACGAGAATAGGCTGGGCGTGGCGACGTCGATTACGGAAGACAGAAATCACGCATCACCTCGATGATCCGGCGGCACGGCCGGAATTGGCGGAGTCGTGCTGATATTTCGGCCAGCCCTTTTGCGCGAGGCCACGACTCGCAGTTTGCAGCGCGCAGACTTGTCCATCGAGCGTTGCGACGTAGAGCAAGCCATCTGGACCGAGCGAGGGAGAGCCGCCGGCGGGTCCGGGAAGCGAAGTTTGCCACTGGAGCGTGCCGTCCGGTGAAAATGCGTAGGCAGTTTGCTCGCTCAAGACGTAGACCGTGCCGTCGTCCCCGATGGTCGGCGCCGCGTGCAAGCCGACATGAACAACTCTCGAGAGCGGGTGCGCCCACTTGCTCGACCAGTCGGGTGAAAACGCATACAGAACGCTCGTTCGGGTGACGACGTAGACCGATCCATCCGGCGCGATGGCCGGCGATGAATCGAACGGCGTGGGCTTCGGCACTATGGAAATCTGTTTCCCCGCGCCTTGCGGGTCGAGTGCAACGACGCTGTTGCTCAGTACGTCCGCGGCAACGATGTATCCGTCCGGCCTGAGAGCGACGGCCGTGAGAACCATCTCCGGACCCGGTGTGATGGGCACGTATTCTGGGGGAGGAAACGTCCAGAGCGTCGACCCGTTTCCATCGGACGCGACAATCCTGTTCTGCCGGACCGTCACAACCGTCCCCGATTCTGTTACCACTGGCGCTGTATGGCGATCCATCCCCGGCTGCTGCCAAATTTGCGTGCCGTGATCTTTGTCAAAGGCGACGAAGTCGTTCCCGCACTCGGCGTAGAGAATGGTGCCGTCAATCGCGGCGCCTTGATCGTCGGTGTAGTCCTTGCGGCCGGCGCACGATGCTTCCCAGCGCTTCAAGCCCTTCTTGTCGAGCGAATATTCCTTCGAGAGCGTGCCGTAGTAAAGATTGCCGCGCTCGTCCATGACGAGGCCGCCGGCGATCGAATCAGTGGGACCGGTGTGATATTGCCACAGTGCGCCGCCCGTCGAATCGATGGCGTAGACCGAACCACCGATATTTGCAACGTAAAGAGTGCCATCGGGACCGAGCACGGACGAGGTGTAGTAGCCGGTGGGATCGCCGAGCGACCGCGTCCATTCGACGCTGCCGAGTAAACGAGGAGCGGTGCGAGGCGCACTACGAAACTGATAGATGCGCACGGCGAGCGCGACGATCACCACCACCAAAATGAGCCCAAGGGCGGGCCGAATCCTCATCGAACACCCCGGCAAACGCGACGGCGCGCGACAAATATCACCAGCTTCAACTGTGCGGACGGGACCCGGGACGGTGTGGCCGGAACGGCAGTAACACTTGATGAACAGAGGCTAGCACCTTACAGGTGTTTCGAGAGTTCGCAAATATACTCGAAGGTAACGAATCGCTCACCCCTCGTTCGAGGAGCTCACCAATGAGACCAATGCGGATATTGATCGTGCTGCTGGAGGTTGTGCTCGCGTTGGTGGCGTCGTCCGCGCTGATCCGATGGGTCATGACGGCTTACAACGGACAGGAAATTGAGATCTCGCACGTTTTTGCGCTGCGGTCGGCAAGCGAGGCGAAGTTTGACGATTTGGTGGCGCAGGGAGCCAAGGCGACCGGGAATGGCGCGTACGATTTGGCGCTCGATCGCTACGAGGAAGCGCAACGCGTGATGGGGCGCATGTCAGGCAGCCAGTACGACACGATCCAAGCGAAACGCCAAGCCGTCGCCGACGCGGCGGAGAAATCTGGAAACACCGCGCTGACTCTTGCGGCGTACAAGGCGCTTGCGGGTACGGCCGTGCTGCAGGGCGATGGGTCGTTGCGGGCGCACCAGGATGACGACGCGCTCGCGAAGTATGTGGATGCCGAGGGCTACGCGTCGCATTTGACCGACACGAAGAACACTGTGCTCCTCGAGGCGCGCCGCGGCCAGGTCTACGCAAATCGGGAGAAAAAGGACTACGCGGGGGCAGCCGACGCGAGCCTGCGAACCATCGACACGCTTGAGGCGACGGGTGACGCCTACGATCCGCAATTGACCGCTGCGTATCTCGATCTGGCCCAGACCTACGAAGACGCGAAAGACTGGCACAACGCGGAAGAAACGCTGATGACCGCGTGGCGCGAGTGCGACAAGCGCATCGATTACTACTCGAGAATTCCGGGCGAGGAAAGCAAAGTTTCGGCCGCGCTAAGCGAAAAGGATCTGACGCTGTACGGGCTTATCGGTGTTTACCAGCAGGCGGACGAGACCGATCACGCGCTGGCCATCGCCGAGGAACTCTACAAATTTCTGACTCAGAACGCGAAGCCGGGCCCAGAGCCCGGTCCATACCGCCGCGCACAGGTAGCGAGGCTCGCTTTCACGATAGCGCAGAAAGCGAATCGGCCCGCAGACGCTGTGTTGTGGCGCACGCGTCTTACGACGAGGCCTCAGTAATCGGCGAGAGTGGTGTGGAGTGTGGAAGCGTGCTTCGAGGCGGATTTCGTGGAGGGGCGCGCTGGTGGCTGGGGGGCGACGGGCTGCATCTGCGCCTGGAGCGGGGTGCGGGCCGCCGCGAGCAGCGATTCGTCGTAGCGATATTCGATCAGGTTTTCGCGCGAGTGCTTGGGAGCGGCGAGTTCGCGATCGAGGCGCGCTAGCATTAGCTGGTAGGCGAACTGCGGATCGGAGCCGACGGCAAACAAATTGCTCGCGCTGATGCCGACGCGCACCGGCTCGACGGCGACGCCGGTGGTGTTGGAATCGAGCGTGAGCCAGAGCGAGCCATTCGCGTCGGCGGAAACTTTTCCGCCGCGATTCAAAATCGAGAACACGTGCTTTAGGTAGCCGCGGTCGGGAATGATCTCGTCGTTCACGGCCTCGTTTACCGTCGTCGAGAAGCTCGCGTCGTTGTCCTTCCAGTCGTCCTTGGTGCCCACAATCGACTCGCGCCGATCGGTTTCTTCCTGCGCAAGCTCCTGCACGCTTACGGTCTCAGCCTGCGCGAACGCGGGCGCATCAGGGTAAGGGGAATTGAGATCAGCGGCGGGGTGCGACTCGAACTGATGCTCGGGATTGAAGCGGCCGGTGATCGTGTAAGACGCAGTTACCGCTGGGATCGCCTCCCACGCGAAGACGGCCAGCGGTGCGAGGAATTTCTTCGAGTGGTAGATCTCTTCGGTACCGCTGCGGCATTCGCTGGAGCGCTTAATCGTTCCCGGAACTTGCGTGAAATGCACGACGCGCAGGTCGAGTTCGGGATTCGCGTTGGCAAATTTCGTGAGCGAGTGAGCGGCGGCTTTCGGGCTGGTCATGAAGAAATCGTTCAGGGCGTCGCGATGCACGGCGTGCGGGAAGTAGAAATTCATCACGCGGCGCGTGAAGTCGGCGCAGTTGTTCGTCGCGCCATGAAAATGATTCACGTTGGGGCGGGAATTGAATTCGGCGATGAGCGCTTCATCCTGCTCGACGGTGGTCTTCACGACGAACATGTAGAGGCTGCGCTCGAGCGTCGCGCCGACCATCTCGCGCCACTCGGCGGAATTGCTGGTGAGGCATTTCTTGGTGTCGCAGATGCCGGCGAGGTAGTTCTGGCGGTAGCGCTCTTCGAGGGTGGCTTTGATTTCTTTTGAGCTCATCAGCGGGCGATCGGCGGGATTTTCCACGCCGTAGAGATAGACGCTGAGCGGCACGATGTTCCACTCGTAGGGCGAATCTTCGCCGAGCGTGGTGTAGTTCGAGAGCACCGAGCCTTGTTCGCCGGGGCGGCAGAGTCGCATTTTGATCGGCGAGTTATCCGGGCAGATTCGGGAGAGGTAGACCGCGCTGTGGCCGGAGCCAGTGATGCGCGCCACGCTGGTGTCGAGCGATTCGTTCAGGACCACGCCCGCGTCGGCGCCTGCGCGCGGCGCGAAGAGCAAGGCCGCTAGAAGCGCCACCGCGGCGAGAGCGCCAAACCACGAGCGCGAGGCTCGTCGAAGCAGCGTCTGCCGGGGGTATGCTCGAGTAGTCTTCTGGCCGTGATTCTCGCTGGCGAACCGCATCCTCTTAAATGTCCTCCGCTGGTTTGGGAGTGGGCGATACGTGATGGAGCTGAGAGCTCTGGGGAGACCCAGTACTTAGAAACACGTTACGACGGGAATAGTTGTACGGCGCGCTGGGACCGGACTGTAACGGTATACTTTTCAGTAGGATGCGAAAGGGAGGTGCCGCGTCTCGGAACGAGGCACGCCATTACACACGTCGTAGCAGCAGACTCGAGAGCTTGGTTGGCACCTGAGTGGCGATGTTCGAGGACATCAGTCGACGCTGCCGAGCGCGAATCTTTTGACGGGACGGACAGCCGATCTGAGCCAGTAGCCGTTGCGAAAATGGACGTCCCGTGGTACTCTGTGGTTGCGTTTGTTGCTCTTGAGTACCTTTGAATGCGTTTCAACTAAGGTCGCCGGGCACAGCTCGACGGCCATTTTTTTTGTAACGACGGCAAAGCGCTTAAGGGGCAAATAGCTTTCTAGGTGGTTCGATCCACCTTAAGAATAATCAGGAGCAGTAAAGTGGCAAAAGAACAAGGGACAGTGAAGTGGTTTAACGCGGCTAAGGGCTTTGGATTCATCCAGCGCCAGAGCGGTGAGGACGTCTTCGTGCACTTCTCGGCGATTCAGGCCGAGGGTTACAAGAGCCTCAACGAAGGGCAGGCGGTTGAATTTGAGGTCAAGCAGGGTCCGAAAGGCCTGCAGGCTGAGAACGTCGTCGGTCTGTAAAAAACCTCTGAGCAATAGCCCGATTTAAAGCATGGTTCGGAGGAGGCGGGCCCAACCCGGCTCCTCCGATATCACCAGTCCTGACAGTCGATCCAGAAGGTTAGCGGTAGCGGTTATGTGTGCTTGAACGGCTGGGAATTTCCTGGCTCGTTTTCGTAACGCGTGAACGCCGTGAAGTTCGCAAGTGACGTTGGAGTGGCAGCGAAGACGGCGGGGCGTGCGAGCAATCCTAAGGAGGGCGCGGTGCATATATTGGTGGAAGGTCAAGCCATTAAGCACGAGTTGTACGGTGCGGGTGTGGTGACGGAGTCCAACACGGAGCGGACGACGATCGATTTCGACGACCACGGCGTAAAGAAGTTCGTGACGTCGATGTGGACCGCTGAGTTGGTGGGTGAACCGCCGGCTACGCCGCCGGGAAAGCGCCGCGGCCGCCGCAAGACGGCGAAGAAAAAGGCCGAGAAGTAACGCGGCTCTTCGCGATACACACAATTGAATCGGAATACAGAACGCCTCGAGAAATCGGGGCGTTTTTTTT
>JBEKJW010000290.1:0-5678 GCA_050011035.1 Candidatus Acidiferrales bacterium | reverse complement strand
TGGGAGCGCAAGAAACGGCAATGCTGCGAGTGAACGGAAGAATTGACGCCTGGCCATGGGAGACCTCCTGAAAAGCGGGACGGGAATTTGTCGGAGTGTATCGAGCGCCCTACCAGATGTCTAGCAGACCGAGCGCGAGATCGCCAACTTGGCCGTGCTCTGAATTCGACGTGGGCGAATTCACACTGGGCAACACGAAACCCGCGGAGGTGCGCACGCGTCGATAACTAGTCCGGCACGAAAAACATTTCGCTCTCGTCTTCACGCGTGTCGCGGATGCTACCCTGCCAAATATGGGGACCGTACGTGCTTATCTTTGCGCGGCAGCCTTTGCGGCCTGCTTTTACGCGTACATCGACACGTTCACCGTCATCGGGAGCTTGACGATGGACAGGCTGACGTTCGTAATATTTCCGCTCTTCTTCCTTGTCGTTCTGACTCTAATCCTCGAGCACCTGCGAAATCCTGAACTAGACCGTATAACGCTGCGGGGAATATTACGTCGTGCCGCTTTGCCGATGAGGCTGAGCTATTGGTTCGTGCTCGCGTTCTTCGCCGCGCACTTTGCGTTTTTTTTGGTGGCAGGCCATGGGGGCATGCCGGAAATTCTAGACGGGCAATTCGTATCGGCGAGTCACGGCACAATCATTCGCGTGCTGACTGAATCGCAATATCTCAACCTGAAATCCGCGCTGGCGCGAGCTGTGGCCGGATTCTTCATGTGCGTATTCTTCAGCTTCTTTCTCCGTTGGTGGATCGTCGAACGCGCTGGCGCTCTGTCAGATTCGTTGAGAGAAGAACGCCATGTTTAAAAAGAACTTCCTCACGCTCAGCGCCAAGGGCGATGAGGGATTTGAAGTGAACCTGCGCGGTCTCAAGAAGGGCCTCGCGTACCGCGAAGGCGCCCATTGGATCCAGCTCGACACAGAGCGCAATGCGATCGGCGCCGGTTGGCGGATTTACATCGACAGTTTCAAGGCTTGGAAGCAGCCGTACGAAAACGAAGTGATCGCGGATGCGAAACGCGCACAGATCAAGAGCCGCATCCGAGCCGCGCTCGACTTTATGAAGGTTGGTTACAACACTCCCGAAGACGACAAAGTCACTTCCGCATCATTGTGGAGTCCTGCGCCAACGCCGAGCGCTAGTCTGTAGCCCAGAATCCGGGTTAATTCCACCGCATATTGACGCGTGCGACACGGCGCGCGTATTCTTCCGCGCTGCGCGTGGGCGCGAGCGTCTAGGCTAGCGAAGAGCGCGCCTCCACGGCCGCCGCCGCGCGCGAAAGGACACTGCCTTGAGCCGACGCAACGCCGCCCAGATCGTTACACTCAGCTTCGTATTCGCCATCGTGGCCGCCGTGCTCGCGAATCGCCACGTGATTGCCGATGACTGGCTGCCCGTTCGCCCGGCCGACCTCGCGCTGAAAGACAATCCCGCCGAGCCCGGCGCCGACGCGATGATTCTCTACCGCAACAGCCACGTGGACGCGCGCCGCGCCTCCATCGACGGCGAATTCGTCACCGAGTACATTCGCATCAAGATTTTCACGCAAAAAGGCGCGGATCAGGAATCCTCCCCGCAGATCGATTTCGTCAAAGGCGAGTCCGAAATCCGCGACATCGGCGCGCGCACCATCAAGCCGGACGGCACGGTGGTGAACTTCGACGGCAAGGTGTACGAGACGCTGGTCTCTAAAAGCGGCCGTTCGAAGAGTCTCGAAAAGACGTTCACGCTTCCCCAAGTCCAGCCCGGCTGCGTGATCGAATACAAATACCGCGAGACCTACCGGCCGGAGTACGTGTACGAGCAGAGCTGGACGCTCTCCGAACATCTTTTCACGCGCGACGCATTTTTTTCGATCGCGCCTTACGCTGCGCGCGACAGCCTGGATCCGACGCTCTACTTCCGCACGACGAACCTGGCGCACGGATTGCTGCCGGCGCGGCAAGGCGACGGCTCCTACAAAATGGAGGTGCACAACCTGCCGGGCGTGGCAGAAGAGTCGCTGATGCCGCCGCCGCGCGCGATCCGGGCTCGCGTGGAGTTTTTCTACCGCGACGCGGGAAACGCCGCGACGCAGACCACCGAGCAATACTGGAATGACGTGGGCAAGATCAGAAGCGGGGACATCGACAAATTCCTCAACAAGAAGGGCGCGCTCACGCAGGCCGTCTCCGAAACCGTGGCGGCGAGCGACACGCCGGAGCAAAAGCTGCACAAACTTTACGATCGCGTGCAGAAGATTCCCAATCTCAGCTATCAGGACGAGAAGACCGCGGCGGAACTGAAGGCCGAGAACATCAAGCCGAATAAAGACGTGGAAGACGTGCTGAAGCACAACTTCGCGACCGCGTATCAGGTGAACATTCTGTTAGTGGGACTGGCGCGCACAGCGGGATTCGACGCGGACATGGTGTACATCGCGGCGCGCGATCGAGGCGTGTTCACTCCGGCCGGCCAGGCGACGAATCAACTCGACGACTTCATCGTGTGGGTGCGCGCCGGCGACAAGGAATATTGGCTCGACCCGGCGTCGAGGTATTACCCGTTCGGGCTGCTTCCCTGGAACGAGACGGAGGCGAATGGGATCCGCGCGAGCAAGAACGGTGCGGAATTTGTGAAGACGCCCGCGCAGAAGAGCGGCGATTCCACCGTCACGCGCAACCTCGATCTCGATCTAAAGGATGACGGCGGCGCGTCGGGCACGTTTGATGTGAGCTTTGGAGGCGTGGCAGGCGCGATGCAGCGCTCGAGTATTTTCGAGGATGACGACGCCGGCCGGAAGAAAGCGATTGAAACCGAATTGAAATCGGACCTGCCCAAGGGCGCGGAGCTGGACGTGCAACAAATCGCGGATTGGGACGACACGGCCAAGCCGCTACGCGTCACCGGAACGATCACGTTCGCGACATTCGGCTCGGCTGCCGGGCACCGGCTGCTCGTCCCTGTGACCGCTTTTCTGGGGACGTATCGCGAGGCGTTCCAGCCCGAGAAACGCGTGAATCAGATTTGCTTCGGTGAACGCAGCGAAGAGATTGACAGCGTGACGATGCGCGCTCCGGCCGGCTTCGCGATCGAGGCGACGCCCGATGCAAAGCGGATGGTGGCCGCGACTTCGTTCAGCTACAGCGTGGAGCCGGCGCAGCACGGGCAGACGCTCACGGTGAAGCGGAAGCTGGTGATCAACGATCTCAATTTTCCGGCGACGGAGTATGCCGCTCTGCGGCACTTCATGCTCGGCGTGCAGAGCAACGACGAGGCGCAGGCAGTGATGACTACGACGGCCGGCGACGCGAAGCCGGCGACGGCCAGCGCTGCGGCCCCGGCGAAGAATTGATCGGCGTGCGGGGCGCTAATACAGAAAAGCCCACAGGCAATTGCTTATGCCACACAAGGCCCCGTAACGATTGCGGGCCGATCGTGCAAGGTGCGCGGCCTTGGAGCGATTCGCGCAAATCAATTGAACCCGCGATGTGTAGCGTGCTGCCGAGGCCATCGTCGAAGGTGATTTGTGTGGCGTGGGCACTCGCCTGTGGACCTCTGATTTTGGCTTTCCAGACATTTTGAAAGCCAAAGTGGATGGGCTGCGCGCAACAGCGCCGTGCGAAACTAGTGGGCACGACTTCTGCGCGTCCGCGGCGTAGCCAGCCCCGCGCGACGAGCGCTCAGGACATCGCCCGTTGCTTGGCTCATCTTCGCTCCAAACGACTGCACGCATCGCGCTCACGGCGTTCCTCAGCTTCCTCGTTTACTTGGTAATCGGAATGCAGCTGGCGGTGATGCCAATGTTCGCGCACGTCACGCTGGGATTTTCGCCGCTGATCGCCGGCGTGGTGGTGAGCATGCAATATGTGGCGACGCTGCTGAGCCGCCCGCGCGCCGGCACGATGAGCGACACGACCGGCGCGAAGCGCACCGTGACGATCGGACTGTGGGCGTGCATCATCAGCGGCGCGTTGCTGATCGTTGCGGCGTTCGGGGTGAGGTTCGGCCCGAGTTGGCCGGCCGTGGCGCTTGCGGTGATTTTTGTGAGCCGGCTTTTCCTCGGCACCGGTGAAAGCCTCGTCGCCACGGGGCAAACGTTGTGGGGCATCGGCCGCGTCGGCCACGAGCACACGCCGCAAGTGATCGCGTGGTCCGGCGTGATGGGTTACAGCGCAGTGGCCGCGGGCGCGCCGCTCGGAGTGTGGATCGCGGACCGTTGGGGCATGCTCGCGCTGGCTATCGTGATGACCGCGATTCCGATTGTCGGTTACGCCGTCGCGAAACCGATTGCCGAAGTGCCGCCTGAATCCGGCGAGCCGCATCCCTTCCCTCACCTGCTCGAACGCGTTTACCCGCACGGCCTGACACTCGCGATGGCGTCGATCGGATTCGGCTGCATCGCGTCATTCGCGACGCTGTATTTCGCGAGCCGCAACTGGCCGCACGCCGCGCTGACGCTGACGATCTTCGGAATTTGTTTTGTGGTGACGCGCCTGATTTTTGCGGGCACGATTCCGCGCTATGGCGGGCTCCCGGTTGTGGGCGTGTGCCTCTCGATCGAAATTGTCGGGCTGCTGCTGCTCTGGCGCGCGAATTCGCCGCAGATGGCGATGTTCGCGGCGGCGGTCACAGCGGTTGGATTTTCGCTGGTGTTTCCCGGGCTGGGAGTCGAGGCGGTGCGCGGAGTGGAAGTGGTGAACCGCGGCTCGGTGCTCGGAATCTTCACCGCGTTTTTCGATCTCGCGCTCGGCGTTTCAGGGCCGGCGGCGGGAGTGATCGTGACGCACGCGGGCTACCACGCTGTGTTTCTCTTCGGGGCGGTGATGGGGATGGCCGCGCTGGTCGTCACCTACGCGCTATATCGCCGGGCACCGCGCCTCGGCGACGCGATCGAAGAAGTTTAATTACCTTTCCGGCGCACGCCGTTCTGTTGCCACGCTGGTTCTGTATGTGCGCCGTATACTGTGCATCGGTGAGCCTCCTCTCCAAAATCGGTCAAATTCTTTCGAAGCCGCGTGAAATGTGGCGGACCGATCCTTATGAACTGACATGGAAAGTTCACGCGGCACTGAGTGCCGGGAACTTCCCCGCGGCCCGCGAAGCTGCCACGATCGCCTTGAGCCGGAGAAGTGAGTTTACGGATCCCGGCGTTGTGGAGTTCCTGCTGGACGCAGTCGGCTCAAGCTGGCTCCATACCGGCAACTACGCAGCAGGCATCGCATACTTCGACGAATCCATCCGCGCGTATCCAAATGACGCTGCGGCCTACCGAATCCGCGCCGCGCTTCGCTGGTACAACGATCAGCTGGACGACGCCGTGCAGGACTACGCGCAGTCCGATTTGCTCGCCCCGTCGAATTTCAACACGCTTTCGGGTTACGGCCAGGCGCTGGCGGAAATCGGCCGCTCACAAGAAGCGCTATCAACTCTGGACGCAGCGATCGCCGCGATTTCGAATTTGCCGCCGTCGCCGGTCGTCGCCGTTGGCCAATTCCGAAGGGCCATTCATGCCTTCGCCCTGAATGGCAAGGGCGTCGCGCTCGGTGCGACTGGTGACAACGTGGGCGCGTTGAAAGCATTCGAAGAGTCGATCGCGATGTGGCCCGATAACGCCTGGGTGTACTTCAATCGAGCGAAGTTTTTCGAAGCGGGCGCCGGAACCGACAAGTCCCTCGCAGACTACAAGACTG
>JBEKJW010000289.1:0-6065 GCA_050011035.1 Candidatus Acidiferrales bacterium | reverse complement strand
GAAGATGTGGGAAGTGAGCTGTGGCCGCCGGGATTTGTGACTTTGAGCTCGTAGTCCTGATAAAGCTTTTCGGCGGCCTGGATGCCGACGACTGTGTGCTTGCCCTTGTCGAGTTCGAAGCCGCCCGCATCAGGATTGAGGATGAATTCGGCGTCGACCAGGTCGCGGTGATTTTTGAGTAGCCATTCGACGCCGTTGAACGAGCCGCCTTCTTCATCGGCGGTAAGGGCGAGAATCAGATCGCGATCCGGTTTGTAGTTTTCCTGTTTGAGGCGGATGAACGTGGTCATCAGGATCGCGTCGCCGTCTTTGATGTCGCCGGTGCCGCGGCCGTAGAAATAGCCGTCCTTCTCGATGAAGGTGAAGGGATCCATCGACCAGTCTTCCCGTTTGGCTTCGACGACATCGAGGTGGCAGATGAAGAGGATGGGCTTTTTCGCTCCGGTGCCGTGGATGCGGGCGACCATGTTGCCCTTGCGATCGTTCGGACCGAGGACTTGAACGTCCGAGGCAGGAAATCCGGCGTCGCGAAGGCGTTTGGCCATGGCTTCGGCAGCGACGGTGGTGCTGCCAACTGAATCGGTAGTATTGATTTCGATGAGCTGCTTGTAGATGCTGTGCGCGAGTTCTTTGTTGGCGTCGCTCAACGTGTCATTCGACTGGGCTTGAAGAGCGCCGGTAAAAATTCCAGCGCCGGCGGCCAGCGCGACCAGACTCGCAGCAATTCCCCAACGCAAACGCGGCATGCAGCCCCCCAGGATAGGTAATTTAGCGGCGTGAGCACACGAGCCTACCAGAAACGCGCACAGGAAGACTACGGCTTGGGCGGCGTCACCGGTTCGCGAGGCGCGGAAATTTCGTGTGATTTGTCGATGACCCACTGCGGGAAGACCGGAGTATGGAGCGGCGGCTTGCCTAGGCTGAGAGCCCACTGATCGATCCAGCCCTCGCCTTCTTCGCCGACGTAGGTGTTCGGCAATCCGTAAGCTTGATCGTCGAGAGCGCGCTCGAGCGTTACGAATTGGTAGCCGCGTTTACGGAGCAGGTCGAGGAGTTCGCCGATGTGATCGGCTTCGAGCCAGTTGCCGTGCAGCAGGAGAATCTGGCGCGGTTCGTAGCCGAGGAGGTCGCGCGAAAGCTTCTCGTAATAGTCGAAGACGGTGGTGGTGTAGGAAAGGTATTCGGTGACGACGCGTTGCTGCAGCGCGGCGTCGTTATTTTTGCGCGCGTAGGTGTAGGGACCGGCGAACATCCAGTCCCACGCGTCCATGGTGACGGGAGCGATGCGGTAGCCGCGCTGCGCGAGGAACATTTCGGCCTGGCGCCGAGTTTCGAGATCGCGGCCCGTGTCGAGAAACGGATGGCGGAAGTAGCGCATTTTCATTTTGTGCTGCGCAAGCAGGGCGCGCGTGACGGTCTCGCCGCGAACGACGTCCTCTTCCCAGGCGGAGAGCGGATTGTTGTTCAGCGACATGTGGCTAAAGGTGTGGTTGCCGAGTTCGAAACCACCTTCGGTCCAAAGGCTGAGGGCCTTGATGCGGGGCTGAACGTCATTGAGGTCGATGTAGAGCTTGCTTTCGTTGACGAAGCCCACGGCCGGAATTTTCTGCGCGGTGAGGGTGGCAAGAAGCTTTGTGGTCATGTCTACGATTTCGGCGCCGGTCATGGATTGCGCGGAGGCGGCGGGGAGATCGTCGATGGTGATGCAGATTTCGCGCTGCGGTTCGGATTGTTGGGAGCGCGCGGACGGAATACTGACGAAAACAGCGACCAAAACGACGGCGAAGAAAATCGCGGCGTAGGTGATGCGCATCGGGCCCTCCGGCGCCCAAGACTTTATCACGCCCGTTTATTAAATCTTCCGGACGAGGCCAGATTCCGTGGCGCGGGTGTTACGGACGAGCAGAAGGACGAGAAGCATGCCGGTTAGTGGGATGAGGCCGCTGAGAATCATGAGGGGATCGAAAAGGTGCGTACCGGTGGCGATGCGAGCGTCGGAAATGTGGCCGGCGAGTTCGAAGACGATGATGGTGCCGATGGCAGCGCCGGTTCCTCCCAAGCCGCTGACGGTGCCTACAGAGTTCGAGTGAAAAAGATCGGTGGGTAGGACGTTGGCCATGGTGGTGAAGGCGGCATAGCAGAAGGTGGCGACGGCGAAAAGAATTGTGAGGGCGAGGAGATTGACGGTGAAGACGGTGGGAATCAGAAGCGTGCAGCCGAGCCCACCGAAGACGACGAGCGCTTTCCTTGCGCTGCCGACGGGCCAGCCTTGGCGAATCAAGTAGCCGGACGCGGCGCCGGCGAAAAGATTGCCAAGGTCGGCAGCGACGAACGGAATCCAAATCGCGATGAGCCCGTTTTGTAGCGTGATGCCTTTGGCGACGAGGTAGATCGGAAACCAGTCGGCGATGAAGAAGAAGACGGGATCGGTGAAGGTGCGCGCGATGATGGCACCCCAAGTCTGGGGAAGTTTGAGTAGATCCAAGATGCGCGGACGCTGTGGCGCATCGTCGGATTTGCCTGCGACGGTTTCTGACGCGGCACTTTCGAGAAGCATTTCGCGCTCGGTGGTGGTGATGCGTGGGTGATCCTTCGGTGAGTAATAGAACTTCCGCCAGACGATGAGCCAGAGAAGTCCGAGGACGCCGGGAATCGCGAAAGCAGGATTCACGCCCCAGCGGAGATATAGAGGAAGGATGATGAACGGCGCGATGGCACCGCCGATGGACGAGCCGCTGTCGTAAAGCGCGGTGGCGAGCGCTCGCTCCTGCTTGGGAAACCATTCGGAGACGGCTTTGGCGGCGCCCGGCCAGTTGCCGGATTCACCCGCGCCGAGCAGAAAGCGAAAGCCGAGGAAGCTGCGAAAGCCGCGCGCGAGTGGCGTGAAGATCGAGGTAATCGAGTACCAGAGAACGGTGATGGTGAGGCCGCGCTTGGTGCCGACGCGGTCCATGAGGCGGCCGCAGAGCGTTTGGCCGATGGCGTAGGCGACGCGGAAGGCGACGACGATATTGGCGTAGTCGGTGTTCGACCAGTTGTGTTCGCGTTTGAGGAAGGGCGCTAGGAGCGAGAGCGTCTGGCGGTCGACGTAATTGATGACCGTTGAGGCGAAAAGCAGGGCGACGATCCACCAGCGCAGCGACGGGATGGTGCGGCGGCCGGTGGCGTCTGGCGGCATGCGATGTCTGGTGATCGTCAGGCGTTTGCGTACGGCAAGCCAAATTGCGCGAGAGCTTCGGGCGTAAGGCGCGCCGCGGAATTACGATCGAGGTAAATCATGGCGTGCGGGTGCGTGCGAAGAATCGAGGAGGGCGCGAGCGGCGTGACGGGCCCGTTGAAGCAAGCGGCGATGGCGGCGGCTTTGCGCGCGTCAGGAACGACGGCGAGAATTTCCTTCGCTTTGAGCACCTGACGAATCGACATCGAGATGGCGTGCGTGGGAACGTGCGCGAGATCGGGGAACCAGCCTTCGCCGACTTGTTGCTGGCGGCAAGGCTCGTCGAGCTTCACGACGATGTACGGCACGTCGGTTTCGAAGTCGGCGGGAGGGTCGTTGAAAGCCAGGTGGCCGTTTTCGCCGATGCCGACGAAGGCGACGTCGACGGGCGCGGCGGAGATGGCTTCGTTCACTTCCGTGATCACGGCAGCGGGATCCTTTTCTCCATTTAGAAGGTGCGTGTTGGTGATGCCGGTTTTTGAGATCAGGCGCTCTTCGAGAAATTTGCAGAAACTCGCGGCGTGCGACATCGGCAGGCCGATGTACTCGTCGAGGTGGAAGAGTTCGACTTTTTTCCAGTCGATGCCGGGCTCCGCGACGAGCGCTTCGAGAAATTCGAATTGCGATGCGGCGCTGGCGGCAACGACACGGGCACGGCCGCGTTGGGCGATGGCACCGCGGATGATGCTGCTGGCGTGTGCGGCGGCGGATTTTCCCAGCGTGGATTTCTCGTCGTAAATTCTAAAAATCATCGGGGCCTCGTCAAAGGCTTGCGTTTACCATCGAGCGGCCCGATTATGGCGCGAATGCGGAGGCTCAAACAACGATGAGATTTCGCGAATTCAAGATGCGCGACGGCTTGTGCGCAGCGGTCATGCTGGCCGCGGTCGCGATTCCGGCTGGGGCGCAGACGGTGCGGATCGATGCGACGCCCGCGCATGCGGTGAATACGTTCAGCCCACTGTACGCACTGGGTTCGACGGTGGATCGCGTGCCGAGCAACATGACCGACACGTTTTTCGAGCCGGACCAGTTGAAACAGATCCTGTCCGCGGGATGGGGACAGATCAGCTACCGGCAGAACACGGAACTATTCATTCAGGATTGGCACTGGAATCCGAAGGGTACGTGGAGCGATCCAAGCGGCAAAGGATATTTCGTGGGCGATGCGACGCCAACGAGCGAACCGATCCGGCATTCATACGGGTACGCGCTGCCGCACCGCGGATTCACACGAAACGGCGGTACGGAGGACGACGGCTACTCGCGGCTGAATGACGGCGATACGAAGTCGTACTGGAAGAGCAATCCGTATTTGACGAGTGCGTTCACGGGAGAAGACGACACGTTGCATCCGCAGTGGATCGTGATCGACCTCGAAGCGAAGAAATCGGTGAACACGATGCGGCTCAATTGGGCGGAGCCGTACGCGCGCGTGTATCAAGTGCAGTATTGGGTGGGAACGGGCGACGCGATGGACGAGCAGGCGTCGGGTGACTGGAAGACGTTTCCGGGTGGCGCCATTCACGATGGGAAGGGCGGCAACGTGATGCTGAAGCTGGCGGACGCGCCGATTGAACTGCGTTGGTTGCGCGTGCTGATGACGCAATCGTCGAATACTTGCGATACGCACGGATCGGCTGACAAGCGAAATTGCGTGGGCTACGCGATCAACGAGGTGTATTTGGGCGCGACGGACGCGAGTGGAAAGTTCACCGATTTCGTGCGGCACACGAAGGGACAGGACCAGACATACACATTGTGCTCGTCGGTGGATCCGTGGCATCAGGCTTCGGATTTGCTGACGGCGCCAAATCAGATGTGGTCGGGCGACCAGCCGGGATTCGATCTTTTTTACACGAGCGGAATCACGCGCGGGATGCCGGCGATCGTTCCAATCGCCCTGGTGTATGGAGTGCCGGAGGATTCCGCGGCGCAAATTGCTTACATCGAGAAACGCGGCTATCCGATCGCGCGCGTGGAGATGGGCGAAGAAGCGGACGGACAATATATGGTGCCGGAGGATTACGCGTCGCTCTACATCCAATGGGCGACGGCGCTGCATCGCGTGGATCCGAATTTGAAACTGGGCGGGCCGGCATTTCAAGGCGTGGCGGAAGACATCAAGACATGGCGCGACGCGAACGGGAACGATTCGTGGTTTGGACGGTTTCTGAATTATTTGAAGGCGCACGGACGGCTCAGCGATTTCACGTTTATGTCGTTCGAGCACTATCCGTACGACGGATGCGAGGACACGGAAACGAATGCGCACGGTGGCGAAGCGTCGGTGGAAGTGTTTGGCGCGTTGTGGCTGGCGGATTCGTTCGGCGGATTTTTGACGGCGGGCGGACAAGGGACTTACTACTACCACGATCTGCCGTACTCGCCAGCGCATCCGAACTGCAAAAACAGTTGGGGCACGTATCACATGTTCATGATCGACAAGGATTTCAAGATACGGCAAAAGGTGTCGCAATATTTCGCGGCGGAGATGCTCACCGAGGAGTGGGCGCAGCCGGTGGACCAGGCGCACACTTTGTTTCGCGCGACGGCGGACTTGAAAGACGCCGACGGGCACGTGCTGGTGACGGCGTATCCGCTGAAGCGGCCGGATGGACAGTGGGCGGTTCTGCTGGTGAACAAGGACTACGATCATTCGCACGCGGTGAAGATCGTATTTCACGACGAGGCGAGCGGCGCGGATCAGGCGTTCGCCGGCGACTTGACGCGCATCACATTTGGCAAGGAGCAGTACACATGGCATCCGGCGCGGAAAGAGGGATACGCCGATCCGGACGGACCGGCGGCGCGATCGACCGAGCCGGGATCGGCGACGGCAACTTAT